>JAUVVL010000054.1 GCA_030604635.1 Desulfobacteraceae bacterium | reverse complement strand
TTAATGGCTTCAATCATATGTTAAAAGATGAATCTTGTTATTAGCTGTTTTTTCTTAAGGCTCTCTAACACGCTCAAACAGCCAGCTCTTTTACATTTTATCACCAGTGGGCTCCAGAATTTATTGACCAGTTACAAATAGAATTATGAAGCGATTGTATTGCTTGACAAAAAAGATGCCAGGCTATAGAGACGGGCCATGAATTTTAAACAGAAATCGGTCATGTTTCTTGCGACCGGTTGTTTTATCGGGAACATCTCTTTTGCCCCCGGCACGTTTGGATCTATCCTGGGGCTTCCGCTTTGCTTTCTTCTTTCTAAAATCAATTTGTCAGTTGCTGTCCCATTAACAATAATATTTGTTTTTTTTGCCATATGGATAGCCCAGGAAGCCGGTAAAATATTAAAGGCGGAAGATCCGGGCTGTATTGTTATTGATGAAATCGCAGGTCTTATGGTAACATTCATTGGCCTGCCTTTTAACATCATTTCCGCTGTTGCGGGGTTTGTTATCTTCAGGGTTCTGGATATCTTGAAGCCTTATCCGATTAGATCTTTTGAAAAAAAATTATCCGGGGGCATCGGCATTGTTATGGACGATGTGGCGGCGGGCATTTGCAGCAATATCGTTTTAAGGGTTTTATTATTCATAATTTGAAAGGGTGACATCGAAACTTGAGTTCAAAAAAATCTTCAGAAAATGGTGCTCGCACAAAAAAAAAGAGCGGTCTTCGGGAAAACATCGAAGCGATCCTTGTGGCCATTGTACTGGCCTTGTTTATCCGTACTTTTATCATTCAGGCTTTTAAAATTCCATCAGGTTCCATGAAGCAGACTCTTCAGATCGGGGATCACATCCTGGTGAATAAATTTATTTACGGGATCAAGATTCCGTTTTTGATGACAACAATAATTCCCATCAAAAATCCGGAACGTGGTGATATTGTCGTTTTTAAATTTCCCGAAGACCCTGACAAGGATTTTATCAAGCGGGTAATCGGGATTGCCGGTGATGTGGTTGAGTGCCGTGACAAACAGGTCTATGTGAACCACAAGCGCCTTAATCACGATTATGGTATTCATGCTGATCGCAATATTATTTCGGCAAGTGTACAGCCCAGGGATAATTTCGGACCGGTTGTTGTGCCTGAAAATTCGCTTTTTGTAATGGGAGACAACCGGGATCATAGCTATGACAGCAGGTTTTGGGGTTTTGTTGATCTGAAGGCTGTAAAGGGCAAAGCCTTGATAGTCTATTGGTCCTGGGACAAGGAAAATTTTGGGGTCAGGTGGAACAGAATTGGGCAAATATTGAAATAAAGATAACATTTTAGCCCTTTTAAAACATTTTCGCATTCAGGAAATCCGGTTTTAAACCGTGTCAAACAGTGACCCACTTTAAAACCGGATCACCTGAATGCTTGTGGAACACGTTTTTCATAAAGCTAAATTAATACAAATAAAGAAAGTTGGTATCGAAATGCTGATGCTGATTAGGGGCGGAAGGGTCATTGATCCGGGAAATTTAGATGGTATCATGGATATCTTCATATCGGACGGTAAGATAGTTGAGATAATAAAGCATGGTTTGGCAAGTAGTGAATATCCGAAATCCATAATCGAGCATCCTGAAACCAGAATAATTGATGTTTCAGGCAAAATAGTAACCCCCGGACTGATCGACATGCATGTCCATCTGAGGGAGCCGGGTCATGAATACAAAGAGACCATCAAAACAGGCTGTCTGGCTGCGGCTTTTGGCGGCTTTACAGCGGTATGCACAATGCCGAACACAAACCCGGTCAATGATTGCAGACAGGTTACGGAATATATATTAAAAAAAGCTCAAGCAGCCGATACCGTTCGTGTTTATCCTGTTGCCGCAATCAGCCAGGGGCTTAAAGGAGACGGCCCTTGTGAATATGGAGAGTTAAAAGAAGCGGGTGTCATCGCCTTTTCCGATGACGGCAATCCCGTGATGAACAGTCAACTTATGCGCAGGGCCCTGGAATATGCCAAAGGGTTCGGTCTGCTGGTCATTTCCCACTGCGAGGATCTTGGTTTAGCAGCAGGAGGCGTGATGAACGAGGGAGCAGTTGCCACACGCATGGGCCTGGCTGGAATACCTAATGCCGCTGAAAGTATAATGGTCATGCGGGATATCGCCCTTTCCGAATTAACCGGCGCTCCCATTCACATCGCCCATGTCAGCACAATGGAATCTGTGCGGGCCATAAGGGATGCAAAAACAAGAGGGGTGCATGTAACGGCCGAAACCGCGCCTCACTACTTTACCCTTACAGAGGAATCTATTAAAGAATATAATACCAACACAAAAATGAATCCGCCTTTGCGCTCCAATCATGACAGGGAGGCCGTTTGTCAGGGGCTTGCTGACGGAACCATCGATGTTATAGCCACCGATCATGCCCCGCATTCTTCCATTGAGAAAGAAGTCGAATTCGATATGGCGGCAAATGGTATCATCGGGCTTGAAACCTCGGTTTCTCTGGGAATGAAACTGGTTGAAGATGAAGTGATTACCATAACAGGTCTTGTGGAAAAGATGTCGACAAATCCGGCGCATATTCTCGGGCTTGAAAGCGGCTTAACCGTCGGAAACCCTGCTGATATTACAATCATTGATCCTGACATATCATATCGAGTTGATGCTGATAGCTTCCGGTCACTAAGCCGTAACACCCCTTTTGACGGCTGGGAATTGAAAGGAAAAGCCGTGCTGACAGTGGTCGAGGGGAAAATCGTATTTTCAGACCTATAAAAGTCGTGTCCGCCAGACAGCCAATGACCATTGGCAACTGATAACTGACCAATGACTAGCAAAATTCACCATATACTTGTTGTAGACGATGAACTCAGTATGCGTGAGTTACTTGAGGTCTTGCTGAAAAGGGAAGGGTATAAGGTTTCATGCGCAGAAAACGGCCGCAAGGCAATATCGATGATAGAAAAAACAGATTTTGATCTTTTGCTTTGCGACATCAGGCTCGGGGATATTACCGGCCTTGATGTGTTAAGGGCGTCAAAAAAGAAGAATGAGAATACCGTGGTCATCATGATTTCAGCCTATGCAACAACTGAAACTGCTGTTGAAGCCATGAATGAAGGGGCCTATGACTATGTCCCAAAGCCGTTTGACAATGAGGAACTTAAACAAACCATAGCAAATGCCCTGGCTCTCAAAACTATAGAGCATGAGAAAGAGGTCCTCGATGATGAACTCAAGAAAACCCTGCATTTTGGGAAAATAGTGGGAAACAGCCCCGCTATTAAAAACGTATACAAAATGATCAAACAGGTTGCCAAAACCAGGACAAATATCCTGATCACCGGAGAAAGCGGAACCGGCAAGGAATTGATTGCCCGGGCCATACATGATCAGAGTGATCGGCATGACAAACCTTTTGTGGTTATTAACTGTAGCGGCATTCCAGAGACATTGATGGAAAGCGAGCTTTTTGGCCATAAAAAAGGTGCTTTTACAGGGGCAACCCAGGATAAAAAAGGTCTTTTTGAGATTGCCGATAAAGGGACTGTTTTTCTTGACGAAGTCGGTGAAATCAGTATTCCTATCCAGGTAAAGTTGCTCAGAGCTGTCCAGGAGAGGGTGTTTAAGGCAGTGGGCGGCAATGAAGATATATCGGTTGATATCCGTTTTATTTCTGCCACAAATAAGGAACTGGAGAAGGAGGTTATTGCCGGACGCTTTAGAGATGACCTCTTCTATCGCCTGAATGTTATTGAAATAAAGCTTCCGCCCCTCAGGGAAAGAAAGAGTGATCTTCGTATCCTTGCCCAGCATTTTCTTGAAAAATATTCTCGCGAAATGGGAAAGGAAATTACCAAGATTTCATCATACGCCATAGATATGCTGAACAAATATGATTTCCCCGGAAATATTCGTGAGCTTGAGAACCTGATGGAACGGAGCGTGGCGCTTTCCAGCACAAATATTATCCTGCCGGACAGCCTGGCCCTTTCTTTTCATAAGCAGAGATGGATCGAGGGTGTAAAGGACAGGCGTTTCGATCTGGACGAGGTTAAAAGCGGGGTTTCCCTGGACGCTATCCTGGCAGAAGTCGAAAGGGCGTACCTGGAAAAGGCCCTTGAGTACAGCAGCGGGAATAAGCAAAAAGCGGCTGAATTGCTTGGTGTCAATTATACCACTTTTTTGTATCGCCTTGATAAGATAGGCAAAATTGACAACTTAATTTAGGTTATAAATTTTGGCTGTATTATTAACGCATATTGCTTGGATATGGAGTTTTGCCCAAAGTTTTGTGCGACAATGCTTAATTTACAAATATTTGTAACAATATTACAAAAATTTGTAAATTAAGCATTGAATGATAAGACAAAATGCTCAAAAATTCTCCGATTCAAAATTATTTTTCTACACAAATACAACATATTATAAATTTATTTAAAATACTAAGGCACATGGCATATTCTTTGCAGTTTTCTATAATTAAATTTTGTTGGCAAACCATAAGGTCAATCGTATTAAACATTTAGCAAAACATTAAAAAATCATCAAATTTAAAAGGAGGTTTGACATGCTTCAAAAACTGAGAGGAAACAATGAAAAAGGTTTTACCCTGATTGAGCTGATGATCGTTATTGCGATTATCGGCATCTTGGCGGCCATCGCCATCCCCAACTTTCTGTCCTATCGGACAAAGGGACAGAATGCCGCGGCCGTTAGTGCAGCCAAGAATTTTTACCAGACGGGAATAGCTTACTTTGCAGATACAGATTCTATCGGTACCAGTATAGATACTAATGGGGCTCCCAGCTACACTGTTGATACTAATATTGTAATTGTCGGTGGGCCTATGGACGATGCTGGTGGGGTTATCACATTTACGGCCGGTTTAACCTTTAGCCATACAAAATCTGCAGTGACCTACACGCTTGACACAAATGGTGGCACCGCCGGTTCGTAATATTGACGATGCCGCATCAAAATTAAAAAAGGGAGGGAAAACCCTCCCTTTTTTTATGGAAAATTCGTGTCAGCCTGTCAAATTCGCAATTCGAAACATATGGAATTTACGTTTTTTCCAAGACCACGAAAAGGCGAAACGCCAGAAACCGGTTCAGCGGATTTAATAGCTTTTCCAGATATTCAAGTACGTTATACAGGAATAGCGGGCAAAGGCTTGGGTTATGGAAGCCGCCGCTTAAGGGATAGATCACAAAATCCATCCTCTCTTTTTTGATGATTTTGAGACGGGGAAAATTCTTGGCAAAAAGGTTCTTGTCTCTTTTGAATATCAGGGTAGGTACGGCCTGGTTGCCATGAAAGGGTTTTTTGTCTTTATGCAATCCCCCTGGTTTAAGCGGATCAATGTGCCATGACATCCCTTCGGGGTGGAGGAAGCGGTAGACGATAAAAGACCCCAATGAAATATTGGGCTCCATCATAATAATTCGCCCGCCTTGTTTTAGCACCCTTTCCGCATCAGAAAAAAAAGAAGACGGTTCACGGAGATGATGAAGAACATCAAAGAGTACAATGTTGTCGAAGCTTTCATCTTTAAAGGGCAGATGGTGAGCATCTAAAACCGCATCGAGCCACTCGGTAAAGAGAATATCAGAGCTGATAGTGTCAGGAAAATACTCCTTTAAATTCCCGCTCCCTCCACCGACCTCAAGGATTGCCCCCGGTTTTACGGCACTTTGAATAATATGGTACCATTTATGGTACAGTCGCTTTAAAATCTTCTTGGATTTCCATATCTGTCTGCGTTCATTCAGAATGTTTGAATGTTGCTGCATAGCAGGTACTAATTATATGGCTTTAATCTTTTTATAAGCAAACAGAGTCATTTTCATCAGCAACCACCCGTGACGAAAACGACTTATGTTTGTTCTGCCGTATGTTCGCTCCTTGTAACGTATTGGAACTTCAACCACCTTGAGATTCTGTTTTACTGCACCGAAGATGAGATCAAAATCGCCAAAAGGGTCAAAATCTCCGAAATAATTCCTGTTGGCCTTAATTTTTTCATAATCCTTTTTAAAAAGGGCCTTGGTGCCACAAAGGGTATCCTTGAACCTCTGGTTCAAGATCCAGGTGAACATCATGGAAAAGAATTTATTTCCAAAATAATTTAAAATCCGCATGGCCTGTTTTTCCATGGGATAGACAAGGCGGCAGCCGTTGATGAACTCTCCATGATCTTCGGCAAGGGCCATGAAAAACTTGGGGAGATCTTCCGGAGGAACAGTAAGGTCTGCATCGAGTATCATCAGAATCTCTCCTTTGGCGGCATCAAAGCCCTTCCTTACTGCATCTCCCTTGCCCTTGCCATCCTGTAACATGAATTTGATATCTTTTTCCGGATAGGCCTTGATAATCCTATTTACTTCTTCCTGGGTGCCGTCCGTAGAATGGCCGTCAACAAATATAATCTCCTGATGTTTACCAAAGGGCGGGATTCGTTTTACAGCCGGCTCGATATTGCCTCTTTCGTTTTTGCAAGGTATTAAAATAGTGGTGGAAAATTCTCTCCTCTCTTTCTGTTTGACGGGTCTGGCGACGATATACTGGCAAAGACACAACTTTCTAAATCCCGGCAGTGAGGCAATGTATTTATTGATGAAATCGCTGAACCAGGGAATTTTTTTTGGAACAAGTAAGCGGTATTCTGATTTTACAACCTGAAAATGAGCCAGAGAGAGGAGATTGTAAATATCATCTGAGGCAAGCCAGTTTTGGTATTGCTGGGGCATCTTCAGTCCCAGTTTTTCACCTATTTTAAGAATCGGTTCCCAAAGAAAATTGTAATAGGAGATGATAATTCTGGTATCGGGCCGGCAAAAGATGTGCAGCTTTCCGAAGGTCTCCGCTATGTCTACAAGATGGCCCACAACGTCAGCCATGATCAATACATCAAAGGTTTCTCCCCAGCCGTCCAAATGCTCAATATCTGCCGTACGAAATTCCAGATGAGGATACATATTCTTTGCAATATCAAGCATCTTAGAACTGAAATCTATTCCTACTCCATGCTTTGGTTTAAGTATATTTAGTAGATCTCCATTTCCGCATCCTAATTCTAAAACCGATAGTCCTTCTGGAACCAAAAATCGAAAATACTTCTCCTGGTCACTGTAATAGTATTTATTGCGTTCTCTCCAGTATTGACGCTTGTCGGCCAGAGCATTAAAGCGTTTTATAATTTTTTCTTTTTGTTTCATTTCTTTACAAATTTACTGTAAACATTTATACTATCCGACGCAATAACATTCTTATGTCTTGTGGCAGAAACTTGTATGAGTGAAACATTTTAGCCCTTTGAAAACATTATCGCATTCAGGTGATCAGGTTTTAAACCGTGTCAAACTCGTAACCCACCTTAAAACCGGACCACCTGAACGCTTGTGGGACACGTTTTTCAAAAAACTAAATTAATACGTCTGAGTTTCTTTTTTTTATTTCAGGTGCTGGGCTCAAAATATTTCAAGAAACAGATGTATATTCATTGATTCTTAATTTAGTGTCAAGACAAAGATTCAGATGCCAAGAGTTGCAAAGGTCTCGCAATGAAAGGGTTCTTTAGTAATGGTTAGTACTAAAAATCGCCCTCGCTCGGAATTTATAGTGGGTTTGTTTTTGGTTGTGATGATCCTTGCGGCCTACTGGCAACTGCCTACCCACAACTTTTTGGTTTTTGATGATGATGGATACATCACCCGGAACACTCATGTGCATGAGGGATTCACCCGCGAAAGTATTGCATGGGCTTTCAGCATCACAGATGTTGCTTACTGGCATCCGTTGACATGGCTGTCACACATGTTGGATTATCAACTCTTCGGGTTGAAATCCGGGATGCACCATCTGATGAATCTGTTTCTACACATCGCAAATAGCTTGTTGTTATTTTTTGTGCTTAAGCGGATGACCGGGTCACTTTGGAAGAGCGCCTTTGTGGCTGCCATGTTTGCCTTACATCCCCTGAATGTGGAATCGGTTGCATGGGCATCAGAGCGAAAAAGTGTTCTTAGCACCTTATTCTGGATGCTAACCATGCTGACATACGCCTCTTACACTGAACGCCCTTGTTTCTCCAGATATCTGCTGATATTCTTTGTTTTTGCATTGGGTCTCATGGCAAAACCGATGCTTGTTACCCTTCCATTTGTACTTCTTTTGCTGGACTATTGGCCGCTTTGCCGCTTCACGCCAACTCAATCTGGTATTGACCGGAACCTGAAAACCCATAAATCGATAAATAGAGGTTTTCAACGGTCCCTTGCTTTGCGTCTGGTCTTAGAAAAAATACCGCTTCTTGCGCTTTCGGCTGTTACTGTCTATTTATGGTCCATATCAGTTCAGCGTCTTGATATTGTAGTCTCCACGGTGTCTGTTCCTATGAAGCTCAGGATTTATAATGCTTTGATCACCTATGTGAGCTACATCAAAAAGATGATATGGCCTCACAACTTAGTAGTCTTTTATCCTTATCCGGAAGCTTTGCCAGGGTGGCAAATTGCAGGGGCCGGATTATTACTGTTATGCATATCTGCTCTAGTTCTTTTCGTGGTGAAACGAAAACCTTATCTTGCAGTTGGATGGTTGTGGTATATCGGAACGCTCGTGCCAACCATGGGGTTTCTGCAGGCAGGTTTATGGCCGGCAATGGCGGATCGTTTCACTTACCTGACGCTCATAGGGCTTTTTATAATTATTGCGTGGGGTGTACCAGAAATAATAGCTAAAATGCGCTATGGAAGGATTGTGCTGATCGTATCGGCAACAATAGTGCTTTCAGCTTTTATGATATGCACATGGCTACAAGTCCGGCATTGGCAAAATGGCGTGACACTTTTCACCCATAACATCAATGTAACCGCCAATAACAGCCTGGCGCATAATGAATTAGGAAACGCTTTGGTCCAGCAAGGTGAACTCGATGAAGCCGTGCTTCATTATTCCAAAGCATTGCAGACAGATCCCAACTATACCAATGCTCACAACAACTTAGGATATGCCTTTTTTCGTCAGGGGAATTATAAAGATGCCATTTATCATTATAACGAAGCTTTGCGGATAAATCCAAAATATGCAAAAGCTCACAACAACTTGGGAACTGCCTTGCTTTCTCAAGGAAATTATAAAGATGCTATTTATCATTATTATGAAGCTCTGCGGATAGATCCAAATTATGCGGGGGCATATTACAACTTAGGAAAAATTTTTGCGAATCATGGGAAAACCGAAAAAGCAATCAATTTTTATATAAAGGCGTTGGACTTGAATCCTGAAATGACTCAAGCTCTATATAACCTGTCATGGATTACAGCTACTCATAAAAATCAAAAATTTCGAAATGGAATAAAAGCAATTGAGCTGGCTGAAAAACTATGTGAAATCACACAATACAACCAGGCATTAGCATTGGATGCTCTTGCTGCGGCTTATGCAGAGGCAGGAAAATTTGATTCGGCAGTTTTAACAGCTCAAAAAGCGCTTAAACTGGCTTTAGTGTATGGCCCGAAAGAGCTGGCTTTGGGCATAAAAAGGAGATTACAGTTATATCAGGCTGGACGTCCTTATCATCAGGCACAGCCTGAAATGGATAGCATCGAGCCAGGAGAAAATGAATCTTAATACCTCATCGGAAATAAATCCTATCAGGGTCTTTTGTAATGGTTAATGCTAAAACCGGTTCTCGCTCAGTATTATTAGTGAGTCTATGTTTGATCGTTGCTATTCTTATTCCTTACGGACAGGTAAAGAAATTTGATTTTATCGGCTATGACGACGAATTGTATGTCACCGAGAATCGCCATGTCCAGGCAGGCTTGACTGTTAAAGGGCTAAAATGGGCATTTACTACTTCCCATGCAGGAAGCTGGCATCCAATGACCTGGCTCTCTCACATGCTGGATTACGAGATTTACGGATTGAATCCAATGGGACATCATTGGACCAATTTGCAGCTTCATATGGCAAATACCCTCCTATTATTTTTCATTCTTCAACTAATGACCGGAGCTCTCTGGAGGAGCGCCTTTGTGGCGGCCTTGTTTGCTTTGCACCCGCTACATGTGGAATCGGTGGCGTGGGTTGCGGAGCGAAAGGACGTTCTGAGCACTTTTTTTGGTATGCTGTTTTTTTTAGCATACTGGCGTTATGTTAAACAGCCCCGTCTTATTTACTACCTTCTTGTTATCATACTCCTTAGTTTGGGGTTGATGTCCAAACCAATGCTGGTGACATTTCCATTTGTACTGCTTTTACTAGATTTCTGGCCGCTTGATCGTTTTCAATATAGAACAGGCAGGCTGTCGCGGGCCGAGAAAGAAACAGGCTTGAAAAGTCGAGAGATCTTTCAGCTTATTAGGGAAAAAATTCCGCTTTTTGTCCTAGTCGTTTTTTTTGGCATTTTGACTTATCAGGCTCAGAGTAGTGAGGGAGCAGTCGGAACTTTTGAATCTTTCTCCATGAAAGCCCGTATCGCAAACGCTTTTGTTTCTTATGTAAAGTATATTGCCAAAGCGATCTGGCCGATTAACCTTGCCGTGTTTTATCCTCATCCAGGTGATACACTCCCTTGGTGGCAGGCTTTTGGTGCAGCGCTTATGGTTGCAAGTGTGTCCTTCTTGACAATACGTGTGTCAAAGAATTATCCGTATGTTGTTGTCGGTTGGCTATGGTATCTTGGAACCCTTGTGCCGGTCATCGGATTGGTGCAGGTGGGTTTTCAGGCGATGGCTGATCGATACACATATTTCCCATTGATTGGAATTTTTATAATCCTTGTATGGGGAGGAGCGGATGTTCTGGGGAATTGGCATTTCGGTAAGATGGCTCTTGCCGTGCTGGCCGCAATAATCCTTTCGGCCTTGACAGTTTGTACTTACTTCCAGCTGGGTTGCTGGAAAAACCGCATTGCGCTTTTTACTCATGCTTTGAAAGTAACTGATCATAACTATGTGGCGCACAATAATTTAGGAGTAGCCTTCTTTGAGAATGGGAAGTTTGATGAAGCTATTTTTCATTATAAAGAGATCTTAAAAATATTACCCGACGATGCCGGGGCGCTTTACAACCTGGGAAATGCAATGTTTAGTTCTGGAAATATTGATCAGGCAGTTTTTTATTATAAAGAGGCTTTGAGAATTAAGCCTGAGGATGCAAAAGTGCACAATAACCTTGCGAATGTGCTGTTTTCTCAGGGAAAGAGCGACGAATCTGTTTTTCACTATACGGAGGCGCTCAGAATTAATCCCGAAAATTCAGATGCGCACAATAACCTTGCAAACGTGCTGTTTATTCAGGGAAAAATTAATAAGGCGCTTATACACTATAATGAGGCTCTCAGGATCAATCCCAATTATACAGAAGCCCGCAAAAACCTTGAAATATTAGAGCAGACTTTATCTTCCAATGAATCCTAAAACTGTGGATAGAGCGGCTGTCTTCCTATTAGGCAGCACCCTTTTGGCTTTTTTATGCGTAGAGTTTATTATAAACCTTACCCCTCCCATATCTCGTGATGCCCTGATCCACCATCTGGCCATACCCAAATTATGGCTCCGGCATGGCGGATATTATGAAATACCCTGGGCAGACTACTCCTATTACCCGATGTATATAAATCTTCTTTATCTTGTCTCCCTCTATTTCAAAAACGACATTATTCCAAAATTTATCCACCTTGCCTTTGGTTTGGGTACAGGCTGGCTTATTTATCTCTATCTTAAACAAAAATTTGACCACAATTGGGGCTTACTGGGTATGATAATTTTTTTTACCACGCCCATAGTGGTCTGGCTGTCAACATCGGCATATATTGATTTGGGAATGACCTTTTTTTCTACGGGCAGTGTCCTGGCGTTTGTAAAGTGGCGTGATTCAGAATACAGGCAGATCAAATGGGTTTTGATTTCCTCATTTTGCATGGGGATTGCTGTCGGATCAAAATACAATGCCCTGATTGCCTTGCTTATATTGAATATGATTTTGATGTTAAGCTATGTGCGGGACACAAATAGACAAATGGCTGCACTTAAATACGGCATACTGTTCTTTACGGTTACGGCACTCGTGGCTTCACCCTGGTATTTGAAGAATTATTTTCTGACAGAGAACCCATTTTATCCTCTTTTTAACAGCTTTTTCAAATCATTACATCACAAGCCGGTTCAAGAAATAATACATGGCCAGGCCATTGAAAAAATCGGACGGATCGGCTTCTTTAAGATGAGGGAAGTCATGTATGGCGAAACTTTTTGGGAGACCTTATTGATTCCCATACGCATGTTTTTTCAGGGAGAAGATAACAGTTACCGGTACTTTCAAGGCTCCCTCAATCCGATTCTGATTCTATTTTCACCCTTTATCCTGCTTAATAAAAAGTATAGACGAGACAAATTTTTGTTTGCGTTCTTTTCGGTTTTATTCATTTTCATGGCATATTTTTTGACCGAAAAGCAGGTTAGATACACTCTTCCCGTCCTTCCCTTTCTTGCCATTATAGCTGTCATGGGGATAAAAGACCTTGATGACAGGTTAAAGCCGGAAAAACTTTTTACTTTTCTTCGATTTCACGGAAGTTTCGGATCTATAGCCAGGATTGTTCTTTTTGTCGGCATCGCAACTCTATTGACTTTAAATTTCTTATATCTGAAAAACCGTATGAATATTATTAAGCCCTTTCCGTATGTTTTGGGGCAGGAAACAAGGGAGGACTTTCTGAGGCGCAATCTATTACATTTCCCTGTGGTGGAATATATAAACATGAATCTGCCTGATGATGCTAAAATTTTTAGCATGTTTCTTGGACGGCGGGGATATTACCTGGAGCGATCATATAAAAATGAGCCATCATTTGGAATGAACACCATGAAACGCATGGTCAAAAGCGCTGCCAGCGAGGGAAAATTTTTAAAATTTGTACGTTCCATGGACATTACACACATCCTGATGCGAACGGATCTTGTTGAGAATTACCTAAGGGATAATTTTTCTCTAAAAGAGATTTCTAGGTTTATGAATATTTTCAAGAAATACTGGAAGCTGGAATATGAATATAACAATCACGCAGTATGGGAAATTCAAGATTGGAGGCAATAGTAACAAAACTAAATGGTCGGAAAACTGAATTTTATTTCGCTTAGCCAATCAGCATACGTGCAGCATTTTACTTACTAATCTGAGACATGTCCACTTTATTATGCTCGCCTTAGTAAATAATCTGAATGAGAAAATCTATGATGAAAGTATTACAACTTTCAGGGAAATCACAAACTAGGGTGTTAATTGTTCTGATAGCATCAGTGGTGTTTGCTTGTTACATGCCAACCTTGAATAATGGATTTATTTGGGACGACGATGTTAATTTTACTGAGAATTTCAATTATCGCGGTCTCTCCTTCTCTCACCTGAATTGGATGTTTACGACATTCCATGATGCAAACTACCATCCGCTGGCCTGGCTGACATTAGGTTTTGATTTTGTTTTATGGGGCATGAATCCAGCCGGATATCACTTGACAAACCTGGTATTGCACGTCCTGAATGCGGTTTTATTCTTTTTTCTGATTATTGAATTTCTTAGACTGACATCCATTGTCACCACTGATATCGATATGCTTGGTATCAAGGTAAGTGCGATTGTCGGCGCGCTTTTTTTTGCCATTCACCCATTACGGGTGGAAACGGTATCCTGGGTATCCACACGCGGAGATCTCCTTTGCGGTATTTTTTATCTTCTCACTATCATTGCTTACGTGCGGATGAATGATAAGGAAGCGACTATTGACAGGCGAAAATGGTTTTTGCTTTCAATGCTGTTTTTTATATTTTCGTTGCTCTCAAGGGCCTGGGGAATAACTCTGCCGCTGGTGCTTCTGATCTTAGATGTTTATCCTTTACGACGTGTAGTCTGGAAAGGGCGAATTACCAGCAGGCATATAATGGTCTTGATAGAGAAAATTCCATATATCATCCTGGCCATGGGTGCCGCAACAATGGCGATTCTTGCTAAACAAGAAGCGATGCTAACGTTGATCCAGCATGGTCTGTCTGATCGGATTATTCAGTCAACATACGGATTATGTTTTTACCCCCTGAAAACAATTATGCCGATTCGGCTTTCCCCTTTATATCTGTTGGACAACTCATTCAATCCTGTGGAAGAACCAACCTACATCCTGTGCATACTGATCGTCCTTTGCATAACAGCATGGTTGGTGCGTATGAAAAATCGGTGGCCGTGGGCGATAACCGCTTGGGTCTGTTATGTGGTGATTGTTTCTCCTTTGCTCGGTTTTGTTCAGAGCGGCCCGCAAATTGTGGCTGACAGGTACACCTATATTTCCTGTTTGCCGTTTGGGGTGCTGGCTGGTGCCGGGATGCTAAGATTATGGACAGCGTGGAAGAATAGATTCATATCCTCGGCCAACTGGTATACGGTTATTATCGGGGTTTTTGTATGCCTGCTTTTCATGTCGGGTCTGTGTTTATCACAAAGCAGGATCTGGAAAGATACGCTATCCTTCTGGAACCACATCCTTCGCCTTGATTCCGGCAATTATATTGCCTACGATAATCTAGGGATTGCTTTAGGAAAGCAGGGCAGGATAGATGAATCCATCGACCATTCTTTAGAAGCGTTGCGTATAAAGCCTGATTTTGTAGTAGCATACAACAGTTTGGGGAATGCGCTGGAAAAACAGGGCCGAATAGATGAATCCATTGGCCGTTATTTAGAAGCGTTGCGTATAAAGCCTGATTATGTGGCTGCACATAACAATCTGGGGATTGCACTGGGAAAGCAGGGCAGGATAGATGAATCCATTGGCCATTATTTAGAAGCATTGCGTATAAAGCCTGATTATGAGAAAGCACACTATAATATAGGAGATGCTCTCGAAAAACAGGGTCGTATAGATGAAGCCATCGATCATTATTTAGAGGCATTGCATATTAATCCCTACTTTTGTGAAGCACACAACAATCTGGGGAATGCTCTGCAAAGCCGGGGTCGTATAGATGAAGCCATTGACCATTATTTAGAAGCATTGCGTATAAAGCCCGATTATTGGGAAGTACACTACAATCTGGGGAATATTCTGCAAAGCCGGGGTCGTATAGATGAAGCCATTGACCATTATTTAAAAGCGTTGCGTATAAAGCCCCGCTTTGAGAAAGCACATAACAATCTAGGCATTGCTCTTATTTGTAAAGGAAACACGGAAGGGGCCATTTATCATTTTCAAGAGGCATTACTAATAAAGCCTGATTATTTAAACGCAAAAGACAACCTTAAAAAGGTGTTGATGGACCACCAGCAAGGTCAATGACTATTTATTAAGAACAACTTCATTTTATTTCGACCTTGAAAACCTGGTCCTTTGGGCCTCCGGCTCGTAGAGCCTACGCCTCGGAGAGCCAGGTCAGAGTTAACCGGCTCTGCCAGAAGAGACGGCGCAAAAGTTTGAAGTGAACTAAAGTTTGAAGTGAACTAAAGTTAAGGAATTCTGCCAATTATATATAAAATCAGCGAAGCAACCCGCCCGCCTCGCCTGAGCACAAGCGCTTGAATTTCGCATATCTGGTTACGGCGAGTGCGATGGCGGGCAGGAGCGACTCCGGAACCCCGCCTGCCGGCCGGCGGGCAGGTTTAGGCACTTTAGATCACTTCGTTCGACCAGAGGCCGTTCGGCTTTGAGGCTCTCGACAAGCTCTCGACAGG
>JAUVVL010000165.1 GCA_030604635.1 Desulfobacteraceae bacterium | reverse complement strand
CTGGCTTTTATCTGCTTAAAGATGGAGTTACACTGGCGGTCAAACCCCATAGGAAAAGTGCGTAAGAACCTGCCATTCTTTAAAGAATTGGCCTTTAATGATTTCACACAATTAAATTGACACTACCCCACTTTAACCCAAGGTCGAGCACAAGATTTAAGTTACAAGCATTTGTAACAATCGCGGGAAGTTCAGGATTCCTTGTCATGAGACATGAATAAGCTAAGCCAGGCCAGCCATGCTTTCTAAGAGATGTCAAACAGTAAGGTACCTCTTGAAATGATACAATCTTTTTTGTAGCGTTCCATTCAATACTGTAAATGGGGCCATTGACACAGACCACCGGAAGATGTGTAAGTACATGATGGTAAGGTGGGTTTCCTTTATAATAGCGTTGGTTGAATAGACTGCATTTCTGCTCATCCAGTGATGAAATCCAACTGTTTAGAGCACTATCCCACGCATATCTTTTTTGTTCTATGTATGACTCAAATTCCTTGAATAGACCCAATTCATCTACCAAACGATCTGAGTAGGGCGCTTCGATTTCCTTCTCGGTTGCTTCGTCCCATGAAATGAAATCGTTTAGAATAAAATCGTACAAAGCTCCTGCAGCGTTATAAATTAGATTTTCGTTATGAACCTTCTTTGGTGTTTTACCATCCTGCACTTCAAGTAGCACTATACTTGCGTGCTGCAATTCAGAGAATGGCTTGTATGAGTTGATCAAATGCCGAAAGTAGGCAGAGCCGCAAAAGGCGCTATGAATTGGAAACCGCAGATATAACTCTTTTTTATCTAAAGGAAATGCGAAGACCTCAATATCCTTGCGGTATTTGCACTCAATTGGAACGTTCACCTCTAACTGAACTTTTGTGAAGGTATTAACCTCAAGCTCCTTGTAAATAAAGACAATCTGATCAAGCTCTCTGTAAATGTCCCCAGTTTCGACTGTAGAATAGACAACCTTCTCTGATCTCACATCGACATCTGGGTGAGAAGCGCAGAACTCCTTGCAAATCCCAGAAACTTCTAATTCAAGGGGAACGCCAGCATGCTCAAGTAGTGCCTTGACCTGATTAGTAGCACCAGTGATTGAAGTCCATTCTGAAGTCATAGATGCCTCATTCTAATTGTGCGTCGCATAAGACGAAATTGCAATATTACATTTTTATTGTGAAACCCATATTATCTAAGTTATGCTCTTTGACATATCTTGCCATAAGTACAACCTGAAACCGAGTCTCATTCAATACATATATCCTATTTCTTACAAAATTGCAAAAAGGCAAACCCCCGAAAAAGGATCTGCTCTTTTTGAAAATTGCAGATATGCAATCAGGGTAGCTAGGATGTCAGACATATCACAGATTTTTAAGATGGATGATATTTTCACCTGAATGGATGCTATCACAGGTCTTAAAAGTAGCCCATAGACAGGTTTATAGCTAACCAAATTTAACGTTCAGCCTGCCCAATATTGGCGTTTTGAAAAGCCTGATTTTATGTGACCGCCGTTACAGATCTGCACCCTTATCACTTTGCAGATCATACTGGAACAGAGGCTGTTTTTTGTTTGGCTTAAACAAAACAAAAAAATTTCGGCAAGGCAAGGAAAATTCCGGGTAATCTTACCTTGAACGCCATTTGGGAGGTTTGTATCATTTATTCAAACAGCATTTTTTATATTTTTTACCGCTACCACAGGGGCAGGGTTCATTCCTGCCCACTTTTGGAGTATCCCTTTTGAACGGGACGATATTTGCTCTGTTCTCAAGCGCTCCCGGTTCTTTCTTTTCTCTATAATTCTTAGCCAGCTCGTTTAATTCTTTCTCCCTATCTTTTTGTCTTTCATCCCGTTCTTTTCGGCTTTTGATTATATCCGGTAATTCGGGAATATCCACAGTATGAATTTCACCCAAGCATTCCAAAGAATCACCGATATAAACTGCATTATTTTCATTGGCATAAATATCTTGCAGTTTTTCAATCCCTCGTCGATCACCGATCCCTCTCAGACAAAAAGAAAATATTTCATAGGAGCCCATATCATCATCGCTCTCGTTTTCCCACCTGTGCAAGGCGAGATCGTATGCCTCAGAGTATGGAAGGTACTCAAGTATTGGAAAACTTTCCCAGTCCCCCAGTTCCTTGTTCTTAATTGCCGTGAGGATACTTTCATCTGCGGATTCATCCAGTGCGTTTATTGCTCTGAGCGCGTCACTATATATATAGTCCATACTGTCTGAATTGCGAAGGACACGAATCAAATCAGGAACAAAGTCTTTATTTCCTATCTGACCCATTATTCTGACAGTCCAAATATCTCCCCAGGTCATCAAGTCATTCGTTAAAGTAGCTTTCAATTCTGATATTGGTGACAGCTCCTTTATTTTTTTCTGGGTCTGCCTCGGTAAAATGGAACCCGAATTTTTTACCGCCTGAATTAGTTCCTCGACACCAGCCTCAGGGTATAGCGCCTTTTGATAGGCGTTGCGCTCTTTGATGGCAAAATATGCTGATATAATTAGGGAGATAAGACTTGCACCTAACTCTTCGGAATGCTTAATTTGTTTCCATACAGTGGGACGTTTTGAAAGATCCTCAAGCAAACTAATGCACATTGTATCCTGGCCGAATAACTCGCTTAAAAACTCGGGACAATTATTTTTGGGGTAGCGTGCATTAACAATATTGCGGGAATCAAACATTATCATTGTAACGAAATCCTCGTATTGCTCATTTTCAAGAGACATAATCATATTCTTACGCAAGATTTCATCCATTTCGATCTGTGAATTTTTTAAAGTAAGACCTTTTATCGTTTCAACAGGGTTTACCAAAATATTATTTTGACCAAACTCTGTAAGGTCACTGAAATAAGACCCTCCACCTAAAGGGAATGATATATTTTTCAGAAGCATATCGTTTCGATTGTTGCGGTCACCCAATTCGAAATAGTTGTCCAGAACTAACTTTACGTCTTCAGGATTATGATGCCGCAATAAACTGGCCATCGCCGACCCCAAAAGGAAGGTGTCCTTCATTTGGAAAACGGCGGATTTTAATGCGTCCCTACATTTTTCGCGATGGATCTTGCCAAGGTAATCCAAAATGCCTAAAAACGTTTCTGCACTTCCAGGATTTATAAAGTGTTCCAGCATCACATCAATCGCTGGTTCATAGTACATTTTTGCAAGAGCACTTGCACAGTTGCTGGGAATAATACCTTGACTACTCTTGAAGCTTTCTAAGATAGCAGGTGCATGTTGAACAGCCTCGTGCTGTGCAAGATATTTTGGGGCAGCGCATGCCAAATGTTCATCCTTGTCGCTGATCAGGTTACACACTTTGTCTGTGTATCTGTTCGGGTAATGGCTCTCTAAAGCCTTGAAAGCCCAACGCCGTACCAATCTATTTTCATGGGAAAGGTGATTTACATAATCTTTATAATCCCAAAGTTTATTCATTGACTCATCCTTTTCAAGTTTATCTTTATTGCTGATCGATAATCAAATTTTGTTGTACGCAGTTTTTGCCTCCTGATACACTCGGATACGCTCGGACTTCATGGCAGACTGAAAACGATACTCTACTGTAAGCTATTATAGGGGAAAAATACAAGTTGAAGGGACTGGGAAATTCATCATAGGTGTATATATTTTCCATGCACTGTCGTCTCTAAAATTGATAGGTATCAAATTTAAACTGTAAATATCAAGCTAAAATTGTTTTTACAGATCTCCATACCAGATCGAACCAGATCTGTATTGCATGCCATTGTTATGGATCACAGGATCAGAAAAGTTGAGTTGTGAATAAAGGGAATGATCGAGTTAACATCAATCTCAATCTGCAACTGGTCTAAGAAATGTGAGAACAGTGTGAAATTTCATAAAAAACTGTCAGACGTCAGACATATCACAGGTTTTTGAGGTGGATGATATTTTCACCTGTATGGATGCTATCACAGGCCTTAATAGTAGCCCTCAGACGGGATTATAGCTAACAAATTTAACACTCAATCTGCATTATATCGGCACGATAGTTCAAAACTGTATAGTCCCGTAAACCATCCCATAGAATCAATATCTTGTGGTTTCAGCTTGTCTATGATATTGAACACTTAAATTCTCAATCTGCACCTGATTTCGACCTGAACAGACTCAGCACTGTGGCAAGTAGTGTTCGATTAATAAACCCGGATTACATTACAAATTGTATGTCATCCAGATATTTTAACGGTAATAACTAAAAAAAACCACATTATTACTGGTTAACGTAAAATTCGGTTTTGCTTTTACTATATGAATTTAGACCACCCAAAAAATCTTGGAAAAACGATCGAAGTTAAGGCCAGCAACCGACCTATCAAGATCGCATACTTAGTTCCCTACGAAGAATCGTCCGTTAATCATATGTTAGTCGACGCGTTGTTCCATGAGTCCTACACACGCTGGGCCGGTGCTTACACGCTAATCGTTCCTTCTAGTTCGAAAGGGTTCCTGGATCCCGCTTACGAATCCTGGTTGGAGTTTTTCGATCCGGATTTCGTTTATACGTACGTTGAACTGGAAAAAGATATAGTTCAAAAAATCGATAAGTTGTGTTGTCCGATCGCGATTCTACGGCATAAAATTAAGGAAAATGATTCAAGTGATCTTCGCATGCGTGCGTTTATTCCCGACTGGTACATCTACTTTACACCTATATCATCCATTTCAACGGTCCAAAGCCCCCATGTGGAGTATTCGTTCTTTCTGAGGAGTGAGCCAGAAAGCGAAATTACCGTTATCACCCAATACCATGATAAAATCGAGAATCGCCTGTTAAGTGATAATTTCGGTACGGCGTTTGACATTTACAGTGTTACTCACGCTATCCCAGGACTCTTTCTAACGCTTTGCCTAGTCCCTCCCGATCTACCCGATAACATCGTAGCGGGTACCGAGAGATGCACTTCGATTACAGACATACTCTCTGCGATTAGTAACCGGAAGGCGCTACCCATTGCAAGGTTCGCGATGGCACATAGTGAAGCGATACCAAGGGTGGGGCCATATAAATGGGCAGATAACTTCAACCTTTTTGTCGGAAGCACGCTTCTCGATCGAATTCATTTCTGGAACGCTCGTCATTTCACTCCGAGTCACGCTACAACACCAGGCGCACTTATCCTAGAAAAAGGATTCTTCGAGGACGCAGATTTTGTGCCCCAGTTGGGCCAGTATCTGAACAAAAACAATTTTTTAGGTCAAGACCAGGGTCCAGCCAGGGTTATCATACGAAGCTACAGTCATAGCAAAGAAGAACTACACTCAATCAGAGATAAACTAAGTAAACATACCTACAACTCTGTATTCGTTGGGAAAATCTTTAATGAACCTGCGATACCGGAAAAAAAGGAATTGGAGCGGAGTTACTATAAAGGGTCGACCGATATATCCATTTTCAAACTAACTGAAGATACTAATAGGTTATCGGCGAAAGAGCCTGCTCATTTTGACTATTTACCTCCTCGCCACAAAGGCATAGCCAAGGGTCAATGGATTGTCGAGCTTGATATCCAAAGACACAACAGTTTGTCCAGATACTCAAATGTTATTGACAATTGGGTGGTGCCGCGAAGGCGTAAAATCCTAAGTGCTTTTACCAATAAATTAGGGAAAGTTACAAAAGGCGGCCTGCTCGCCCTTCTACCAACGACGGCGGATTTTCCCTTTAGCGGCCGTTCAATTAATGGGGAGTATTTGTATAATCTCTCTTTGCCCAATGATGAAGGTTTCTTTCGACACTTAGCGTTAGAGTTCTTCCGTTATCCCCAAGATGATCTGCGAGCATCGATAGTGATGAATTCTTACCAAGACCTAGAGATGTCAGATAAGGGACAGAACCTACGAGGCGTCATCTCAATGTTTGACAGCCTTTCCGACGCATATAGGATTCTAACCAATAAGTATTGGAGAGAAGTATTAAGAGCAGGAAAAGAAAATTCAGCAAAACATCTTGTATTTACGCGTGAAAAACTTGTCGGTATGGTTACAAATTTTATAATGAACGATCTAACCGATAACCTTGAATATCTGATAAGAACTAATGTCTTCTATCAAGTGCACCAGTGGAGATGCCGATATTGTGGGCATACGAATTCTCGCAGCTTTGATGGCATGAAAATTAAAAATAGCTGTGAAATATGTAGCAGGAAATACCTTGCGCCCATTGATCTTGAATGGACATATCAACTTAATGATTTTGTTTATCGTTCACTAACCAAACACAATGGCTTAACTGTATTATGGGCCTTGGGATTCATGCAAGAACGGCTTACGACAGGAAGTTTCTGGTATCTCCCTGAAGTTGACTTATATGAGAAGTATGATGATCCAGCTAATAAAAATGAAATGGACATCTTATGCGTACTTGACGGTAAGTTTTATGCGGCTGAAGTAAAACTCAGCGCTTCCCTTTTTATAAATAAACCCGAAGAAGTGGATAATTTCGTCAAAGAGACAAATCTGATTCAACCAGACATCGCTATGTTAGCGTTTGAGCGATATTGCGAACTGGAAGATGATGTCGAGGTTACAAAAGCATCTTTAATCAAGGTATCTGATGATATAAGAAAACGCATAGACTCTTATATCGAATTAAAAATAATTGTCGCGTATGATGTTCAAGGTTTTAATGATCATCCCGCTGACTTAGGATGTTACGGAAGACGCACGCTCAGCATGTACTAAACGTCGAGGGAGATCAGTATTTGTATAACAGGGTGCCCAAACGGACAGATTCGCTGCCGCTTGGATTGATCGTTATGCGGTGGAGTCAGATGTGTGGAATCGTCACTGAGTTGGCCTAATGGTAAACAAAAAAGCCAATAGTGAATATAAAAGAAAGATAGGGCATGTTTAGGCCAATGTCATGTTGTACTGAATTAGAGAATAAAATCAAAAGGTGACACAGCGGAAGGACAGGCAGAACTTTTAAGGATTGACACGAACTGCAAGGTCGCTTTCAATCCTTATAGGTTAGGTAGCTTGTATGGAAAAACCATGAATTCACTTGTAGCCGTGTGTGATATTCTAGGCTTCGCCGATTACGTATGCCATTCAGATGTAGAACCCCAGTACGCTGCGAACACGTGTTTGGGATTTGTACGCCAAATCGCAAAACTTGTATTGAGTGAGGAAAACACGGTAAACGACGTTCCCTCGTTCGCCGAAATTTCGAATCACTCTGGAGTGGGAATAGCATGCTTTTCGGACACCTTTCTCGTGTATACGAAGCAAGATACGAATGACAACTGTCGATTACTTTGCAACGTTTTGTCGGGGTTCATTTTTTTTGGGTTAACTCAAAGCCACACGAAAATGCGATGTGGTGTCGCGTATGGCGATGTCGAAATTCACGAGATCAATTCAGTATTCGTTGGAAAGCCGATAGTTGAGGCACATTTGCTCGAAAAAAGCCAATTATGGTCAGGGGGCGCTTATGCGAAATCTGCGGAAGAGCGTATTAGTTTTTTTGCCGGGGTGAATAACGATAGGCCATTTGCGGATTGGAAAGTGATACGTTATGAGATGCCATTGAAAACTGACGGCAAAGTTGAAAGCAATTTGGCGGTAAATTGGACTTTGAGTACGCATAAACCGGATATCGTGCGTTGGAACAAGCATAATTTGGAGCCAACCGAAGAAGATTGGAAAACGAGTGAGCATATTTGTAGGAAGTGGGATAATACGAAAAAGTTTCACGCACAAGTATGCCGGATTCATCATTGACTTCAGAACTAGACACTACGGCTATGGGAATACAGTATTCCTGATGAACTGGGCTACAGGGGATTCATGCCGATAGGTACCTCGCTGGCAGTAACTTAGGAATCTTGCAGGAAGTGTGGGAGTCACTCAGGACGGGCAAATCAAGGCCCAGCAAGAGCGTAGACAGCGACAAGCAATAGCCGCCATTGCTTGCGCGTCACGCTTGTCGTTATATTTAAATCATAATAATACTAAAAGTTTTTTGGTTCGGGAAGAATGAAAAGTATATTAAACGAATTAGATAATAAATCGAAGAGGAAACTAAAAAACGCCTGGAAGATATTATGCAAGCCGAATAATTATTTAATACCTGAGACTATCGATGAGTTAAAGGCTTATTTTTTGAAGCCAAAAATAAAATTAGGGCAAACAGAATGTTACTTAAATCAAGATGCTAAAAAAGAACTTTATAACACAATCGAAATAATATTCCTTATTGATGAGGTAAGAAACAATCTATCATTTAACACGCTTTTTCAAACCATTTTAGAAATGGTTCAAGTCGAAATTGAGAACCAATTAAATGGTTCAAAACTTGGAAGTATTGAATCATTTTTCGAAAAACTATCAACCGAGCTACTAATAAAATGCGGATTCCGGCGAAAACTGCCACCTATTCCGGAAATAACTTTACCACTTATACCCTCATCCAATTCCCTTGTTGACAGCAATACCAAAGTGGCAGGTTTGCGTCAATTATTTGTGTAAATTTTTCTTACAGAATCTCCTTTCAGTTCTATTCTATGAGCATTATGAATAATACGATCACAGATGGCATCTGCTATAGTCGGATCCCCGATGACTTCATGCCAGTTAGTTGCAGGCAGTTGAGATACAAAGACCGATGATTTTAGTCCGTGT
>JAUVVL010000375.1 GCA_030604635.1 Desulfobacteraceae bacterium | reverse complement strand
TGCCCATGTAAAAAGTCCTTTTTACATGGATTAAGGAATTTAGGGATTAAGGAATTGCGAATTATTTAAAGACATTATGAATGCGTAAAATTGAATAATTCAGCAAGTTTTGACTTTTTACGAAGCCATCTTATATGACTTACTCCTAAAAGTATATATGGCAACTTTTGAAAAAAATACATTGAGTTGCATGATGAAGCCTCATAGAAGTTCTTTCTATTCTTTTCTGATTTTTCTTTGTATTTTGTGCCTGTTTTTTCTTGTTGCGGCAAGAACGGCTAGATGTTCTTACAACGGCAATGATTATTTCGTAATAGCTACCGATCTTATAAACAAGGGAATGTATCTTGAAGCGCTGGGCATGTATGAAGAGATTGCCAGGTGTTCTGATGATAGTAATAACAGGGCATGGGCTTTATTGTTTATGGGAACCACATACAGTCTTTACCTTGATCAGTATGATGCTGCCTTGCAACAATTCGAAAATGCCATTAAAATTTATCCGGATAGTCCGGCAGCACTGGAAGCTCTGTTTTACAGCGGAGTTGTTTTTTATAAAAAGGGGGAATTTAAAAGAGCTCATGAGATTTTTACATACTACGTTTCACGATATCCCCAAGGTATCCGCAGGAAATCGGCCGAATTATGGGCCAAAAGTTCAAAAACTCAGATGGCTGCTACCCATACGAAAACACTTCCTTCACACGAGCGTGTTATTACAGATAGAACCATTAGGGTTTTGATTTATGATAATGGCAATAAAATAACCGTAAATTCAGGGAAGATGATTACGGTTTTCAAATCATTTTCCCGGAAAACGGTTTATCATGGACCAGGTCCGCTCACATTTACAAAAAAGGGAAAATATCTTGCGGTCAATGGAAGGAGGGTTAATGCACGTATATGCCGCTTAGTGTCTGAGGGCAAAACCGTCATGTTTGGTGACCGCCGTTACCGAGGCACTTTTACAATATCTTCAGGTTCTGGCGGGCTTGAGGTTGTCAATCATGTTCCGGTTGAACAGTATCTATATGGTGTAGTGCCAAGAGAAATGCCTTGCAAATGGGATCAGGAAGCCCTGATGGCTCAAGCAGTCGCCTCTAGAACCTATTCCCTTTACATTAAAGAAAAAAGCAGTGAGAAACCTTTTGATGTTAAAGCAACAACAGCTTCACAGGTCTACGGCGGCTATGATGCAGAGACAAAGGCATCTAATTCGGCAGTTGATGCAACACGGGGCCAGGTTATGACCTATAACGGAAGGCTGATCATTGCTTACTTTCATGCTGACAGCGGAGGGCACACCGAGGATGCAAAAAATGTCTGGAATGCTGATATTCCATATCTTCAAGGCATTTCCGATCGATTCAGCAAAAACACACCAGGAGGTGCATGGGAGCACTTCCTGTCATTTGATGCTGTCAGGAATCGATTAAACAGATACGGTCTTAATATTGGATGGATTAGAACGTTGAAGCCTACCGGCAATTCTCGCTCCGGCCGTACCCTGCAAATGATGGCTGTTTCGGATAAGGGGACTTTTGTATTTACAAGCAATAATTTCAGAATCAAGATCGGCGAGGCAAAGCTAAAAAGCACCCTTTTTCAAATCAAACCCTATAGGAATGGTATTATTGTCAGAGGCAAGGGATATGGTCACGGGGTCGGCATGAGTCAATGGGGCGCAAACAGGATGGCCCGGGCAGGATTCAGCTATCAGGATATTCTGAAACATTATTATCGCGGCATCAGAATAATAGGCCTCAGCAGTCTTTGACCCTAATTGATCGTAAACAAAACGGGAGAAATATTTTATGTGTTTAATTAACACATTAAACCTTCAGCTACGCTGATGGTCCAAGCTTTGCTATGCAGATAAGTGAGTGTGTATTCACCGCCCGCTTCGCTAAAGGCGCAAAGGGCGCAGAGATAAATGATTTTTCCATT
>JAUVVL010000313.1 GCA_030604635.1 Desulfobacteraceae bacterium | reverse complement strand
TTGCCATTGGGGTGAAAAAGACAGGACATAAATTGGTGCTGGGCTTGCAGGCCGGGGATAAGGAATCGGCTTCCAATTGGCGTGAATTCTTTAAGGATTTAAAGACCAGAGGATTAAATGGCCAGGAAGTAACCTTGGGTATTATGGACGGCTTACCTGGCTTGGAGAGGGTCTTTTACGAAAGCCTCCCAAATGTGACCTGCTCAATGCTAACAGAGAAGGGGGCTTTGGACAAAATATTATTAAAAAATCAGGTCACATAACATGAAATTGCAAATATTAAGTGCATAGATAGGCACATACAAAAGCAGCAAGAAATTGATCGAAAGACAGATCAGCTAAATCTGTGTTGAGATTTGCCACCTTTAGGTGGCTCATGGTTTTATAACCGCTTTGAGCGGTTCACAAATCAAGCCTCCGGCTTTGCCGGAGGTCGCTGACTTTACACAAAATTGTTGACACTACCTACTCCCTGCTGTTAGATGATTTTCCCGTTTTATCCTTGGGTGGCGTTTACTTACAGAAACTTCCATTGATGCGGTAATTTCTTTGGTTCAGGAGGCGACTGACCGCTATGGGAAGATGGAAGAGATTCTGACGGACCGTGGTTTTGTTTTTTACTCATGGCGGGGTATCAATCGTTTTGAAAAGTTTCTGGAAATGCAGGAGATTGATCATACCCACGCCCGGCCTTATCATCCGCAGACGCTGGGAAAGGTTGAAGCCTGTAACAAGCGGATGAAGAGTGAGTTGATCGATCAGCAGCATTTTGCAAATGTTCATGAGGCAGAGACTGCTATTGGCAATTGGATTGAACATTACAACTACAGCCGCCCCCACCAGGGCATCGGAGGGCTTCTGGTGCCGGCGGAACGTTTTCATGGCCAGACAAAGCAGGTGCTTGCGGCCGTGGCAAAAGGTATCGACGTATCCGATCAACATTGTTATACTTTCTCTGGTATTGAGAGAAGTATTATGAACCTTGTGCTGAGTCCGGATGAAAAATTGACGCTATATATTTTGGGCCAGCCGATTATGTTGACAGGAGGTGCCAATGTCACAACAGCTCAACCCTGATGAAGTTGCTTTAGTGATCCGGGCCCGTAAGATTCTCAAGGATCGTGGATTTTCAAAGGATGAGGATATTAAGTCGCTCTGTCAGGCAGCAGGAATATCGCGCAAGACCGGTTATCAACGGGCGAACAAACTCATACAGTCTTCCGGTTCTCAAGAACAAGCGTTTCGCCAGGAACTTGAACGACTTAGAGCAGAACAGGAGGATCTCAAGAAGCGTTTTGATGATGTGCGTTTTGAAAACGAAGGGCGAAAACTAGCCTGGGGAATCCATGGTGTAGATAAGCTTTTGGCCGAAAAAAAAAGCACTATGATCAAGCAGAAAAAGAAAAGGCGGTAAGCTTTTTTCGGGGCGAAAACCGTCCTGTACGTCAGGCTGCCTGGGTGCTTGCTGTTTCAATCAGCACCTTGAGTGCCTGGAATCAGGGCTTTGATGAGAAGATGAAGCCGTTGATTGTGCCTGATAACCGTGGCAAAGCAAGTAAGGTCACTGTGGAGATTGTAAAGCGTATTATCGATAAAGCTAAAGGTATGAAGTTACAAGGCAAAAGAATCCGTGTTAAACAGTTTTCCAAAGCGCTTAGAAAAGAAGAGAACAGATTGTGCTGAGTGCCAAAACAGTTAAAGAGATACTCATCGTAAATGATCTTGCTTCTGCACATAGCCGGAAAAGACGACCGAAGTTTTACCAGAGCTTGTGCCAAAAGATACCGAATTACGAACTTGACGAAGAGCCTGCAGCGCTTAAACGAGCTGAATACACCATTAAAGCTTATGAACTAAAAGCCATTGCCGAAACGGAAAAAGCCTTTCTTAAGGCAACCAACAGGAAATCTGACCGACGAAGTTTGGCTTACTTTTTTGGTATCCTTAAAAATATCCAACAGAAACGAGAGGAAGATGCCAAAAAGCAATATTGCCAAAAGCGATACAACTATCAGGTGATGCTTAAAATACAGCGACAACAAAATGCTCAACAAGATCCGATCTCAATCGATGATATCGTGAGCATGCTGGAAAAGGCTGTGACTCAAAAACCTCAATTTGTCAAAGAACTGGCTCTCCGAAGAGCGCGGGAATGGACCCAAAAGCTGATGGAAAGTTACACTTATATTGGTTCGCTAAAGAAAAAGTTGTATGAGGCCTTAGGTAAGTTAAACCATCAGAGTCTGGAACAAAAACAAAAAGCTTGGGAACTGTTAGATCAGTTCCTGAATCCTAAATCAGCGGAGAAGTGTGTTACACTCTCTATGTAATTTTGTTCGAATTTTTATTGTTCTATAACATATAATTAGTTAGGATTAGATCATGAAAGAAAAGAATCAAACAAGCGGATATGGTGCGGAAAAATCGTACTCTAATACTGATTTAACGGCCCATGCCATTAATCTGGCGATCGTGGGCGGAGGCAGAACCTGCAAATTCTTCCTTGAGCTTCTCCAGAAAGAATCCCTTCCTTATCTGGACATTAGTATTGTGGGTGTCTGCGACATCGACCCTGAGGCTGAAGGCCTTGTTTTGGCCGAAGAAATGGGGATATATACCACAAATAACTTTAGGGACCTTTTTAAGATCAAGCATCTCGGCAGCATCATTGAACTGACTGGCAGCAGGGAGGTTTTGCTCGAGATCATACGCCTCAGGCCAAAAGGGGTCGGAGCGCTGGAACACAATATCGGCAGGTTGTTAAGGAACCTTTTCAACATAAATCAGCGTCTGAAATCAACAGAGCAGCAATTGGTCTTTGAAAAGACGTTTTCCGAATTCCTCATCCAGCAAAGTACTGCTGCAATTGTGATTTTGAATACAGATTTTACGATTGTTGAAACAAATGAAGCATACTTAAAGACTGTAAATAAATCCAGAGAAGAGGTGATTGGAGCACACTGTTACGAAATTTCCCATGGACTCAGTGCACCGTGTTCGAGTTCACGACCTGAGGTGAAATGCCCCATGGTGGAAACTCTGAGAACCGGTATATCTGCTCATTTTATCCACGAACATCTGGGTCCAGGAGGTCGACCAACATACCACAATTTGGTCGCTTATCCATTAAAGGATCAAAACGGTGAAATCTTTCGAATCATCGAAGTATGGAGAGATATCACAGAGGAACTGTCATGCCGATGGGAAAAACGGGTCGAGGAATTAAAGTCTGATTTTCAAAAACTGATCCGGGAAGATCGTATGATCTCTTTGGGCAAACTCGCGGCCAGCTGCGCCCACGAAATTAACAACCCAATTCAGGGTTTATTGACATTCAGCCATTTAATGGAGGAAATTCTTGCCGAAGGTGAGCCGAGTTCTAACGACCTGGAACAGTTTAAAAAACATCTTGCTTTCATGTCCAAAGAATTGGAACGCTGTGGCAGCATTGTTTCCGGCCTCCTCTCGTTTTCCAGTGAATATAGTATGGAATACAAGGACCTGGAATACAAGGACATAGATATTAACGAAGTTCTCGAGTCAGTCTTAACATTGACTCGCCACAAGATGAAACTACGGGATATTCAACCAATTATTAAGCTATCTCCAGAGCTTTTAATGATAAAAGGAGATGCTAATCAATTGCAGCAATGCTTTCTAAACCTGATTTTCAACGCCATTGTGGCCATGCCCCAAGGGGGGCAACT
>JAUVVL010000026.1 GCA_030604635.1 Desulfobacteraceae bacterium | reverse complement strand
GCGCTGTCAATCTGATAAAAATTGCCAAAATACCTTAACTTTAGCTCACTTTAGCTCACTTTAGACACTTCACACTTTTTCAGTAGTTATCACCACAACGCTTTGTAAAGAAAAATCATGTCGGCTGAGTTTTGAACTTCTTAGTAATTGAAGTGTTGGGGAGTTTTATCAAAAAGTTGTCCTCAATTAAGCGTAATGGGTGATCAAATGTAAAAGCATGTGCTGTTTGAGGGAGATTTAAAGGACCCGCCGGGCTTTCCAGTAACATTTTCGCCAGTATGGATTGTTTATATTTGATATCATTACGCCTTTAGTACTGGAAGCGTGTACAAAGTCACCCCTTCCCAGGTAGATGCCAACATGACGTCTCTTTTTAGGCGGCAGAAAAAAGACAAGGTCTCCTGCCCGGATTTGAATTCGTGAAATAGGAATGCCGACACGCGCCTGATCCCTGGTGGAACGTGGCAGGCGAATATTGAAAAGATTTTTATAAAGCTGCGACACAAAGCCGGAACAGTCAATGCCTCTGCGGCTGTTTCCTCCCAGTCGGTGTGGAGTTCCTTTCCATTGATTCGCCTCGGACCGAAGCAGCTGTTCTATATTATTGGGCTTTGTTCGATAGGCATGTATTGCTATCGGCGTATGTGGAGTTGCACCACAACCTGTCAATTCAAACACAATACAGAAAAACGTCAACGCAGCGATAACGGAAACAGAGTTGTGATTACGGACAGTTTGAAAATGTTGCATTAAGTTGTGACCTATAGTTAAACGACATTGAAACCCAACATTTAAATCTGTGTGATTCTGGGAATAGGGGGTTAAGGTTTTTTCTGAAAGGCGATATCTTTGATATCGCCTGGAAGAAAAAATCTTAAGTCCCGGTGCTGAAGAAAAATGTTAAATTCCTTTATCGGATTACAATAAATCCTGCATAAACAATCTTGAATAAGTTTTAACTCTTAAAACCCTGCCACGCTCTTGGCAAAAACCGGGTCTTGTAACAGCTTCTTGGCAAATTTCAGGTATTTCATCGCTATAGCCCTGACTGCAAGTTGCAGAGCGTATAGTCTAATCGGTTTTTCTAATAAATGGTTAACATTTGCGGCTAAGCACATATCCACTACATCATCGCTGGCTTTTCCGGTAATAATAATTGTGTCATCATGGGCTGAGATGAATTTTTCCCCTATGGCATCAAGGAAATCAAATCCGCTTTTTTCGTCAAGAAATACGTCCACAATGAAAATTGCAATACCGGTTTCTCGATTTAGACAATACTCTATCGCCTCATCTACTTCTATAAAGGTAAGCACATCACCCCAGATATAGAATCTTTTGACCATTTCTGAGATTGTTTCACATACAGTTGGATCATCGTCAACGATAATTACATCCAGCCCAGACATACTTTCCTCTCTTTTTTTGTATGGATGTTAAAATAGGTGCTTTCGCAAAAGCAGGATCGTACGAATTTATGTTCCCAAGATGCCACAAACAAAAAAATATATCAATATCGAACTCATTTTATAGGAATATCGCCAATCAAGTTATCCGTATTATAAATGTTTGGGAAAGTCGTTACTATTGCTCTTCGGAGATTTTATTATGAATTATGTTTGTTCAAAATCCATGTTTGATGTTTTCGTAAAAAGTCTATTTTGCTCACTTGGGTGAGCAAAAGACTTTTTACGAATTCGTCATATTTAAAGGTGCATTTTTTATTGACATGCAAATCTCATTTCGTTATAAACCATAGTTAATCAAAGGAACGAGACATCCGGAGGATAGGCCGGTATAGCTTTTTCCATTACTCTAAACCGGGCGAAAGTAGCACTTAATAATAAGGTGGGAAGTATGATTGAAATCAGAATACATGGTCGAGGCGGTCAGGGGGGAGTCACATCAGCCGAACTCCTGGCTCTGGCTGCCATTAATGAAGGAAAGTATGCCCAGGCCTTTCCAACTTTTGGCCCGGAAAGGCGAGGTGCGCCGGTAATAGCCTTCTGCCGAATAGATAACAAACAAATTCGTATTCGATCTGCTATTTACACGCCGGACGTGGTAGTGGTTCTGGACCCTGGAATCCTCCGCCTTGTTGATGTGACATCCGGACTCAAGGAGGATGGAATTCTGTGTGCTAATACCAAATACTCAGGAAAGGAACTGAGAAAAGAACTTGGAATTAAACACGCCATAGCTACCGTAAATGCCACCAAAATAGCCAGGGAAGAAATAGGACTTCCCATAACAAATACGGCCATGCTCGGTTCCATTCTTAAGGCTCGTGAAGTTGTCCCTTTCGATTCTCTCATCGATCCCCTTAAGAAAAGGTTCGGGCAAATTGCCGAAAAAAATATTAAAGTATTTACCAGAGCATACGAAGAGACCCAATTAACAAAATAAAAAAGGAAATTCTCATTGGTTAAATCAGAACTAGAGCTTAGCTGGAAAGACCTGGAGGTCGGATGTGTGGTAAGTGAACCAGGCAATGCCAGTCAATACAGAACGGGTGACTGGCGATCTGTTCGGCCGGTTTGGGATTCAGAAAAATGTATTCGTTGCGGTGTTTGCTATATTTTTTGTCCGGATATGGCTATCAAAAAAACCGAGGACGGATATTTTGAATCTGACCTCTACTATTGTAAAGGATGCGGAATCTGTTCCCAGGAATGTATTACCGGGTGTATAACCATGGTTGAGGAGGAAGAATAATGGGTGAAAGAGTCGGAATAGAAGTTTCATTAGCAGCGGCCGAGGCCGTTAAAATGGCAAACGTGGACGTTGTTGCCGCCTATCCCATTACACCTCAGACACATATCGTAGAACATTTATCAGAACTGGTGGCCGATGGAGAGCTGGATGCTGAATTCATTCCGGTAGAGTCCGAACATTCTGCCATGAGCGTCTGTTGCGGATCATCTGCGGTTGGAGCGAGAACTTTCACCTGTACCAGTTCCCAGGGACTGGCATTAATGAACGAAATTGTTTTTATAGCCCCTTCCATGAGGCTTCCCATTGTCATGATTCTGGCAAATCGTTCCTTGTCCGGTCCGTTAAGCATCTGGAACGATCATACTGATGTTATGTCAATTCGGGACAGTGGCTGGATTCAGATCTTTACTGAAAACGGTCAGGACGCCTTTGACCATGTTATGTTTTCCTTTCGGGTGGCGGAAAACCCTGCGGTGTCATTACCCGTTATTATGAATATGGATGGTTTTGTTCTTACCCATGTAATAGAACCCATAGAATTCTGGGATGAAGAAACGGTTAAACGGTACCTCCCGGATTTTGAGCCGGTTAATCGGCTTCATCCTGATAATCCCGTGACCATGGGGGCATTTGGCCTGCCAGGGATTTTCACTGAGGCAAAAAAGGCTCAAGACCAGGCACTTATAAACTCCAAGCCGGTAATTCTGAAAGCCTGGAAAGATATGGGTGACCTGGTGGGCCGATACTATAAACCCGTTGAGACCTATCAAGTGGAGGGAGCTGAGACCGTTTTTCTGAGCATGGGAAGTGTTGGAGAAACCGTCTCCATTGCCGTAGAAGAGCTCCGAGCCCAAGGCAAATCCGTGGGTCAGGTCAAGTTAAGGCTCTGGCGTCCCTTCCCCTTTGAAGAATTTCGGGAGGCTGTCCGGGGTGTCAAACAGATTATTGTCATCGATCGGGCGATTACCTATGGCGGGCCCGGTGGCCCGGTGGCAAGCGAGATTCGTTCCGCCCTTTACCTGGAAGAAAACATGCCGACCATCACCAATTTCCTTTGTGGACTTGCGGGACGAGATGTAACCGCTGAGGACTATATTGCCATGTTTGAAAAAACCGAACAGATGGCCAAAGGTAAGGTGAGACAGGAAGATTATATCATTTACGGAGTCAGAGAATAATGGAAACATTTAATGTTTACGCGAGTCGCCTTATAACCAAAAAAGAATACTTTTCTCCGGGTCATCGGGCCTGTCAGGGGTGTGCCGAAGCCTTAGCCGTAAGGCTGGTGGCCAAAGCGCTGGGCCAAAATGTGATTGTTTCCAGCGCAACAGGTTGTATGGAGATAGTTTCTTCCCCCTTGCCGTTCACCAATTGGCGAGTGCCCTGGATACATGTAGCCTTTGAGAATACCTCTGCGGTGGCCAGCGGCGTTGAGGCTGGAACCAAGGCTCTGATCCGGAAAGGCAAACTTCCTGATAAAAGAACCGTTTTTCTCGGTATGGGCGGTGATGGGGCTACTGCTGATATAGGGCTTCAGTCTTTATCCGGCGCCTTTGAAAGAGGTCATAACTTTACCTATGTCTGTTATGATAATGAAGCATATATGAACACGGGAATACAACGATCCTCGTCTACTCCTTTTGGGGCTGCCACCACAACTTCACCGGCCGGAAAACTTAAACCCGGTCAAATCACCTGGAAAAAAAACATGGCTGAAATTGCTGTTGCCCACAACATCCCTTATGTAGCCACCACCTGTCCCAGTTACCCCTTTGATCTCATTCAAAAAGTGAAAAAAGCCGCCAGTATTAACGGCCCGGCCTATATTCATATCCTCTCTGTCTGTCCTACCGGGTGGCGAGTGCCTCCGAATAAGGCCATCTGGATCGGCAGACTGGCGGTTGAAACCGGCGTGTTTCCCCTGTATGAAGTGGAAAACGGGAAGTACCGGATAACCGTGGATGTTCCCGATCTCAAACCGGTTTTGGATTATTTGAAACCACAGGGAAGATTTCGTCATTTGACCCCGGAGCTGGTCGACGAAATTCAGGAAAGAGTAACCCACGAGTATAATGGACTGAAAGCAAAAACCGCTCTTTAAAGGAACAATAATGAAAGCAAGGATAAAGGAAATCATTGACAAATACGACACCGATAAAGGGTTCCTGGTTCCCATCCTCCAGGATGTGCAAAGAGAATTTAATTATCTCCAACGGGAAGTACTTCATCTTGTCAGTGCCTTCCTTGAAGTTCCCATAAGCCAGCTTTACGAGCTGGGCACCTTTTACAAGGCGTTCAGTCTCGAACCCCGGGGCCGACATGAAATGAAATTATGCACAGGTACTGCCTGTCATGTGCGGGGGGTACCGCTTATAAAGGATAATATCGGACGTATACTGCAAATACAGGCGGGTGAAACCACTCCTGATCTGGAATTTACCTTTGAGACAGTCAATTGTTTAGGGGCCTGCGCTTTGGGTCCTATCTTGGTGGTCGATGGGGAGTATCATGGTAACATAAGCATTTCTAAGACCAATAAAATCCTGAAAAAACTAGGCAAAAAGGTAAAGATTGATGAAGAAAGTTAAAACACCCGAAGAGCTGAAAAGCTTGCAGGAAGAAATTCAGAACAGCCGCGATCCCGAAAAACCCTGTATTACCATCTGTGCAGGAACCGGCTGCTTGACCTACGGCACTCAGAAGCTTATTGATAATTTTAACGTTGAAATCGAAAAGCAGAACCTTAAGGGAAAAATAGAAATTCGAGCGAGTGGTTGCCATGGATTTTGCGAACGTGGTCCGCTGGTAGTGATTAATCCCCAGAACATTTTCTATCAGCGGGTTGGATTTGATGATGCTGAGGAGATTATCAAAGAGACCGTACTGAATGGAAAAATTATCGATCGACTTCTCTATATTGATCCTCTTACCAAGGAAAAAATTTTTCACGAAGATGAGATTCCTTTTTACAAGAGACAAATGCGGCTTGTCTTCGGAATGAACGGCAATATTGACCCTAACAGTCTGGAAGACTATCTCGCCGTTGGTGGCTTCAACGCCTTGATCAAGGTCTTGAATGGCATGGAACCGGAAGCGATCATTGAAGAAATTAAAACAGCGAATGTGCGGGGCCGCGGCGGAGGGGGTTTCAGCATGGGACAGAAGTGGGAAGCCACTAGAAACGCCCCGGGCCTTCCCAAATATATCATTTGTAATGCGGACGAAGGGGATCCCGGCGCCTATATGGATCGAAGTCTTTTAGAAGGGAATCCGTATTTAATTTTAGAAGGAATGCTCATCGGCGCCTATGCCATCGGATCAAATATGGGCTACATCTACGTACGAAATGAGTATCCACTGGCGGTAAAAAATATAATGATCGCCGTGGAAAAAGCTCGTGAACTCGGGATACTGGGAAAAAATATACTCGGTTCCGGTTTCGATTTCGACGTTGTAATTAATCGCGGTGGCGGTGCGTTTGTTTGCGGGGAAGAAACTGCGCTTATCAGCTCTATCGAAGGTCGCAGTGGCGAACCCCGTGCCAAATATGTGTATCCAGCCGAGCGCGGCCTGTACGATAAACCCACGAACATCAATAATGTAGAAACATGGGCAAACGTTCCTCTCATCATTAATAAAGGCGCCGAGTGGTACCGGTCAATTGGCACCGAAAACAGTAAGGGCACCAAGATTTTTGCCCTGGTCGGCAAAATCAACAACACCGGCCTGGTGGAAGTTCCCATGGGCATTACGCTGCGAGAAATCGTCTATGATATCGGAGGGGGAATCCCGAAAGACAGAAAATTTAAAGCGGTGCAGGTTGGCGGTCCTTCGGGAGGATGTATTCCTGAAAGCCATCTCGATTTGCCGGTTGACTTCGATGCACTAAGCGAAGTTGGCTCGATGATGGGATCTGGCGGTATGATCGTTATGGATGATTGCACCTGCATGGTTGACGTGGCCCTGTACTTTCTCAAGTTTCTGGAAGAAGAGTCGTGCGGAAAGTGCACACCGTGTCGGGAAGGCGTCCACCAGATGCGGTTAATTCTAGAAAGAATTACCGAGGGCAACGGTAAAGAAGAGGATCTAAACACCATCGAGTGGATGGGAAAGGCTATTATTGATGGTTCCCTTTGTGCTCTGGGCGGAACAGCCCCCAATCCGGTCCTAACCACCTTTCGATATTTTAAGGATGAGTATGAAGCTCATATCAGGGAAAAGAGATGTCCTGCCGGAATCTGCAAGGCCCTGATAACTTATACTGTTGACCCTGAAACGTGCAACGGCTGTATGGTCTGTGCCCGCATTTGTCCAACTGAAGCTGCTACCGGCGAGAAAAAAGAATTGCATACCATCGACCAGGAAAAATGCATAAAATGTGGGGCCTGCTTCGAGTCTTGCAAATTTGATGCAGTCAAGGTTTCATAACAAAGCTCATAGCTCAAAAGGCTATCAGCTATCAGCTTTTAAAAAGGAATAATCATGGCGGAAATGGTCACATTATCAATCGATGGCCGGGAAATCAATACTCCTGCCGGAACTACCATTCTGGAAGCTGCCAAGGATGCAAACATTTACATCCCTAATCTTTGCAGCAACGAAGAACTTACTCCCTACGGATCCTGTCGGCTTTGCATGGTGGAAATTGCCCAAGGCAAACGAGCTCGTTTGGTAGCATCCTGCATTTATGAGGTGGCTGACGGACTGGAGGTGAAAACAAATGCCGAGCGGGTGCTTAATGTGAGAAAACTCGTAATCGAACTGTTACTTGCCCGCAATAATAAACACCCGGCGCTCCGGAAAATAGCTGATGAACTGGGCGTTGAGGAGACCCGTTTTCCGGTTGAGCAAAAGGGCTGTATCCTGTGTGGCCAGTGTGTGAGAACCTGCCGTGAGGTTGTCGGTGTTTCAGCTATCGGATTTTCCGGACGCGGAATCACGAGAAAAGTTGCCACTCCGTTTTTGGATTTTCCTCCTGATTGCATTGCCTGCGGCTCGTGTGTTTATGTCTGTCCCGTACAGTTTATTCCCATGAAAGAAGAGAAAGACGTCAGAACGATTATAAATTTTGATTACCCCATGCAGAAATGCACAAAGTGCGGCCGATATTTTGCCCCTATAAAACAGCTTGAGTATTTTAGTAAAACAACCGGTCTGCCGTTAGAACATTTTGAAACCTGCGTTGACTGCCGTTAAATTTTTTTCCTTCTTTAATGAAAGAACTGTCCACCCAAAGTTGAAAACAAAATTCAATCGCTGCATAATTTAAATACGGGAAGTAAACTTTTTAAACAACCGACAACGATTTTATTATTCCCCACAAGCAAAGCGATTCAGCAAGAAAGCGGACTCGATCCATATGCGCCTGAAGAATTTCAGAGAGATTTATCCGGCTTTTGATCGCGAAGAGATTATCAAGGAAGCTGAGCGCTGCTTCAGTTGCGGGCTCTGTTTCGATTGTGGCAATTGTTATATGTACTGCCCGGATAATGCCGTAAAGATATCGTCGGCCACAGGAAAATACGAATTTGACCTCGATTTTTGCAAGGGATGCGGCCTCTGCGCCAAAGAATGTCCATGCCATTATATCCAGTTGACACTGGAAAAGTGATCAGATGATCAATTTTCAGTTTTAATCAACTGGCTTATCATCCGATTCTTATACAGATGAGATTCTAATCCGGTGAACCCTCCGACAATGAGCCCTCCTGACAAGGAGGGCTTTTTTTGCTATTTGTACAAGTTAGTCCCTCAACAGTTATTCCCTTGCTTTTTTTAACAAAAAATTAAAAACAATCATGAAAACACGAAAGATGGAAAGCCCGAAATTAAAAAATAAGTTTTTCGTGTCTTCGTATTTTCATGCTTTCGTGATAAATATATCATTTTTGGTTCCGGCTTGTCCAGGTTAGGTGTTAAAGGATTATAAACTTGTCAGATATCAAATCAGCCACCACGATCACAGAATGTATCCGTTGCGGCACATGCTGCAAAAAAGGCGGCCCGTCTTTTCATGATGAAGACAAAATGTTGATTGGAAAAGGTATAATTTTAACAAAGTATCTTTATACCATCAGAAAAGGTGAGCTGTCCTACGACAACGTTAAAGAATGCCTTCTCCCGGCAACTTCGGATATCATAAAAATAAAGGGTCAAAAAAATTCATGGGCATGTGTTTTCTTTAATGAGGAGAAAAATGAATGCACGATTTATGACAATAGACCGCTTGAATGCAGAGTTCTTAAATGCTGGGACACACGTGAAATTGAAAAGGTTTATTCAAAAAACCGGCTGACCCGCATAGATCTTATGGCAACCATTGAAGGATTATGGGACCTGATTGAGGATCACCAGAAGCGGTGCTCATATGACAAGCTTAAGCGGTTTGTAGATTCCCTGAATAGCAATAAAAAAGATAAAGCGCTTAAAGGTATTTTGGATATTATCGAGTATGATACCCGAATTAGGGAACTGGTTGTCCAAAAAGGAGGGCTTGATACTGATATCACGGATTTTCTTTTCGGCCGGCCGATTACAGAGACCATCAGAATGTACAACTTAAAGGTTGAACAGGAAGGTGACAATTATCGTCTGATTCCGATGCGATTGAAAGACAAATTACAATAAAAAATTAGGCGGTGGATTTTGGATGTTGTTATATTGGAATAAAAGCATTATATGATATTGTTCATTAATATTCCCTATTAGTAGCGGAGATCTTATGAATGCAAAGGAATTCCCAAAACAAGCACGAATTTTAGTAGTGGATGATGATAAAGGCGCAAGAGAGTCTCTAGAAGAAATTCTTGAGGATGATTATGATGTTGTATGTGTTGAGGATGGACCAAGCGCCTTGGCAAGGATTAAGAATGAGGTATTTGACTTAGTTTTATTGGACCTTGTCATGCCTGAAATGGACGGGATAGAAACGCTGAAACGAATCAAAGCGCATGATAAGATTATTGATGTAATAATAATTTCTGCCACAGATCGCGCACGCGAGGCCACAGCTTCCATAAAAACCGGCGCATATGACTATATTACAAAGCCCTTTGATCACGAAACCATTTTAACAGTAATTGAAAGGGCCCTTCAAAAACGCTTTCTGGAACAAGAGGTCCGCTATCTTCGTTCAGAAATTGCTCACAGAACAGGGTATACTGAAATTATAGGTCAATCCGAAAGTATGAACGACGTTTTTGATACAATTGAGAAGGTGGCAGAAACTTCGAGCAGTGTATTGATCACAGGGGAAAGTGGAACAGGGAAAGAATTGATTGCCAATGCCATTCATGCCAGAAGCCCGCGTGTTCAAAAACCTTTGGTAGCCATCAACTGCGCGGCCATCCCGTCGGAGCTGATCGAAAGTGAGATGTTTGGACATGAAAAAGGTGCCTTTACCGGGGCCACAAGCCAAAGTATCGGCAAATTCGAATTTGCAAATGGAGGGACTATCTTTTTGGATGAAATCTCCACGCTGAAGATGGAATTGCAGGCCAAGCTATTGCGATTCCTGCAAGAGCGCGAATTCACTAAAGTGGGAGGTCACCGCACTATCAAGGTGGATGTACGAATAATTGCGGCCACTAACACTAATTTGAATGATATGATACGGGAAGGACGCTTTCGAAATGACCTTTATTTCCGGCTCAACGTGATTCCTATTGAAGTTCCTCCACTGCGCCGGCGAAAGGGAGACATTCCACTTCTGGCCCATTATTTTTTGGATAAATTTAATCTTCAACTGAACAGAAGGATAAAGGAAATAACGAATGATGTTATGGATGTACTGGAAGCTTATCCCTGGCCGGGCAATATTCGTGAACTGGAAAATCTCATTGAACGGATGGTGGTGTTAGGATCAGATGACCGGCCGATTGAAGAAAAAGATTTACCCTTTGATCTTCTGTTCCATGGGGAATTGATTGAAGAAGCAGAAAAAGGCGTTAGCGGCGACAGGGGATTGATTAATGCATGCCGGTCATTTGAGCGTCGGTATATATCGTTATCTTTGCAAAAATGCAATTGGAATCGGGCTGAAGCCGCCCGCCAGTTAAAAATCCACCGGAATACGCTCATTAAAAAAATAAAGTCATTAAATCTCAATGTCAAAGGACATGAATAGCAGGATTACGTAAAATTTTCATTCGACCGCGCTCCTTGCAAAACCACATCTCTTAACCCATATTTTTAACGAGTCTGATTCGTTCATTTGCGATGACTCATCAGGTACTATTCATGGGAAGGATTCCTTAAGGCAGGTAAACCAATGGTAAAACGCGTTCCATTTCCCGCATGACTTGTGACTTCAATGCGTCCCCCATGCTCTGTGATTACCTTATGCGTAATAGCCAGTCCCAAGCCGGTGCCTTTGTCTTTGGTGGTAAAGAATGGATCGAAGATATTTTTAATGGTTTCCGGCGGGATGCCAGGTCCAGTATCCTGGAAAATCACAGTCACCCAGCCGTTCCGGCTTGTCGTGATTTGTCGCTGTGAGGAGTCCCCCTTTTCAGAAAATGCTTCAATGACCAGCCGGCCTCCGGTCTCCATAGCCTGGACAGCATTTCGTACAAGATTATAAAAGGCTTTCGTAAGTTGATCCGCATCTGCACGTACTAAAGGCAGATCGTCCGGGAGTTCACATAAACATTGGATATGGTGGGTCTGCAACTCCTCTCCCAGAAACTCGATCGTTTGTTCCAGAAGAGATTTTATATTTGTCACTGCAAAATGATATTTAGGGGCTCTTGCAAGGTCCAGAAGATCTTCAACAAGCTTATTGATCCGGTTGATTTCCCGCGGCACGGTCCTTTGAAACTTTTCGAGGAAACCGGGTTTGTCAATTTTTCGGGGCAGCAGTTGCACAAAGGTCTTGATCGCAGAAAGAGGATTTCTGATTTCATGGGACATGCCGGCAGCCAAAGTCCCAAGAGCCGCCAGGCGTTCAGCCTGTCGAATACGAGCTTCCAATTTTTTCAATTCAGTAATATCATGAAGGTTTAGAATGATTTCCTGTGGATGCCCGTCCTCGTCTCCAAGGACACTTGAACCGACGAGAAGGATCTGTGTCTCTTCTCCTTTATGCAGACTGATCTCCTGCTGGCTTTTACCATGGGGGTTATGAAGCATATCCTGTATATAAGCATAAAGGGCCGAACCTTCCTCAAATAATTCTGCAACTGAACAGTCTTTCCCGTGCCCGTTTCCTGAAATTCCCAACATCGTTTGAGCAGCCGGGTTTATTGCGGCTACTTTTCCGGCCATGTCCACAGACAAAAGGCCATCGCTCATAGTCGTCAATAATTTTTCCGTGTAGCGCTGCAATCGTTTGATTTCTGCCAGTTGCCGTTCCAGTTGCTCCCTGTGGACAAAAATTTCCCGGATCATTAAGGAAAAGTTTGAAGCCAGAATTTCCACTTCATCACCGGTTCGGACGTATATGTCCTGATCCAGGTTGCCCCGTGCTGCTTCTATTGTGGCGTGGACCAGATTGCCCAACGGATGGGTAACCCTTTGTGCGGCCCACATGGATACCAGAATTCCAAAGGCAAGGGCCACTAACCCAACAGCCAGAATGATCCATTGGGTCTGACGTATCTGTTGGTACATTGGGGCAAGAGATAGGCACACTCGGATGGTTCCCCACCGATCCGCTGAGTCGGATGGAAAAACCGAAACGGCAACATCCAATACAGGAACATTGGGAGATTCCGACAAACTTTCCTGTATTAAAGACTGCATTGCGGCAAGCGCATTTCGACTTACGTCGTCATTCAAAAACTTATTCTGGAGGTCGGGTCTGCCGCTGTAACCTGCTACACGCCCCTCCTTGTCATGAATAATGACACGAATGATATCGGGATCATTCGCCGCCTGGTTGGCCGAACGCTCTATGGCAACATAGTTATAGGTGAGCAGATTTGACATTGATGCGGCGGCAAGGCTCTGGGCAATGGCCAGACCCCGCTCCTCTATTTGGCCTCGGATAGTCCGGCTTTGCAGGAAGCCGATCGCAAGTGCAAGTGTCCCCAACAGGAAGATCAACATACAGGACGTCATGATGATAAAGCGATAGCGTAAGGGAATAAACCGGGGCTTTTGCAAGATACTGATTTTAAGTGGCCAGCTGTGCATAGAGGATAAAATTTTTCAGCTCATCAATTAAAGGCCGATGCCTTTAACCATACGCGACGAAGCTGCATGGTATGTGCTCCCAAGACACTCGGCTGAACACCCTGTACAGTGGATTGATACACACGGTCAACGCTCAAATAGAAAAGGGGAATCAATGGAGACGATTTCAAGATACGCGCTTCGATCCGTTGATACATTTCCGCGCGTTCCACAGGGTCAACGATACCCCTGGCGGTTAATAACATTTGATCCACTTCTCTGTTTTGATAACGCATGAAATTGACGGGTGAGTCAGACGCAAAGAGGGGATATAAAAAACTGTCCGGGTCCGGCATGTCCGCAAACCAGGCGTAACGGTAGATCTGCATGGATTCTGATCTGAGATACGCTTCAAACTGCGACCAGTCTGTGATAAATTTAATCTTTATGGGTATTCCCAGCTGGCCCCACCAATCACGCACGAAATTAAGCTCTGCCTTTGCAAAGGGAGACTGTGAGCCGGAAACAATCTCAAGCGCAGGTATGGAATCCGCTTTTTCTCCCAGGGCGCGTCTGAGATGATCACGCGCTAAAGACACATCCTCAAGAACCATCTGTTTTTGTGGATGATAACCAGGCATTCCCGGGGGCAAAATGGTTCTTGCTATATCAAACTGGCCTTTGTAGACCCGGGTGGACAGTTTCTGTCGATCAATCGCCATGGAAAGTGCCTTTCTCAACTCAGGATTTTCTAAAAGGGGATGATTGCAGTTCATCCCATAGAATAAAAGACTCAATGAAGGGCGGTGAAACCATTGGAGTTTTTTTTCAGTCGATAGTTCCTGCCGGATATTTCCATAAACAGGCATCTCTTCCAACTCTCCCTTACGGAAATCGGCCACAATCTGTTCATATCCGACTCCTGGATAGATCCTATAATAAATATTATTCAAAAAAGCATTTCCAGCGTAGTATTCAGAAAACCGCTTGAGCCTAATCAATTTATTCTCCTCCCAGGAGACAAAGCGAAACGGGCCGCTGCCAACAGGGTTTTGCCCAAATTGGTTCCCCAGTCGGGTTACTTCTTCTCCGGGGACTATTTTCGCCTGGTACATGCCCAGGGCTGTGAGGAACGGGACATGAGGTTCTTTTAATCGAACAAGAAAAGTCCGATCATTTATAGGCTCCAGTCCCTCGATTCGGTCGCTTTTATGTTTTCTATATTCCTGCGCGCCTCTTATTTTAAGTAAATGGGGTAAAATAGCAGGGGAAGGGTCCACCAGGAGAAGCCGGCTGATGGAAAAGATCACATCTTCGACGGTAACCGGCCGGCCGTTATGAAAACGTGCGTTTTCACGCAGAACAAACCGGTATACCTTTCCTTGATCTTCCACCTGCCAGGTCTCGGCCAGAGCAGGCAGAACCATGAGATAAGGGTCGAATCGGACCAGACCGTCAAAGAGTTGATGAACAACTGTCTCTCCATAGTTATCCTGAACATAAGCAGGATCAAGAGTAGTGGGATTATTCATCAGGGGGACCCGATAGGTGCCTCCATGGCGAATGTGGGCTGACGACAAACTCTCTTTTTTCTCCTCTTGCCTGGCATAACCCGGCAATAATATGAGACATAGAAAAACCACGCCAAAGAAAAAAAGATGAGGGTGTCGAAGACGATTCATTCAGAAGCCTCAATAAAATGTGTGACGAATAGTTTAAACTGCCGTAACCAGTACAGGATAAGTGAATACTGTTCCAGGCTACGGTTTCAAGGTTCTTATAAAAAAATAGCGGGGACAATTTAATATATATTAATATATTTGGAATGTAAATACTAAATTGTATGGATTCTGTAGATATACAGTAGATTATATACGGGAAGTTGCGGATAAAAAAAAAGCACGGGAACGATCCGTGCTTTTTTTCTTGACTTAGAAGACTGAAAATTTGTGTAAAATCCCTTTTAGGGACCAGCACCTCCAGAAGCCAAAACCGGCAATGCATAGGTAGCGATTACAACACCAATTACAAATAGTTGCACCATTAACTTTTTCATCGTTTTCCTCCTTTTTTCTTGTTAGTTGTTAGTGTAAAAATAAATTTATCCCTTGCCTTATCCATCTAACTAAAGAGCAAGGTCTGTGCCAATTAGATAAGATTTTTGATGGATGATATAAGTATTTGATTTTAGACCAGTTATAGGTGAGCCTTAAGATGGATAAACATCGGGATGGTATGGAAGGGTTGCACACATTCATGTGTATTATGGAAAGAAGATGTTCGTATGTCCTTTATAGACTTGAAGAGAGCTCGAGTGCACACGATTGTGTGCACTGCACATGTTCGTGTGCAGTTTTGAGTTCACAGATAGAAACGTGTTTCCAATTTTTCCTTTAGATTTTTATTCTACCCCTCATTAAATCTCCGAATAATTCTACAACCAATTGATATCAAAGTATATTTAAAGGACGTTTATTTATGACGCCCAAAAAAATGTCCTGCCCCTTACATGGCACCGTTTTTGCTTTAGAATCTTGATGTAACCGTTCACGGAATTCGGATATCACTGTTGTTCCCTTTTTTGAGAAATTTATATGCCGGCACCGGAATTTGACGAAGTTAGAAAATCCCTACCAGGGAATTTGTGCGCATTCGCAAAACAATTGCCCTCCGATATGTGGAGTTTTAGGTAATAAAAGCCAAGAAAGGAAAGATAACATGAAAAATTGGAAGGAAGCATCGATCGCTGTGGTAGACGATGATCAGGGTATTTTAGATTCCTTTGATGCAATGTTAGGGGATGATTATCCTCTGTTCATGGCGGACAATGGAACCGAAGCCATTGAACTCCTGAGAAGACAGAATCCCCGTCTCCTATTCCTGGATATTAAAATCCCAAAACCAAATGGCTTGGAAGTTTTGAAGTGGATTCGGGAGAATGGTATCCCTACGATAGTCGTGATCGTAACGGCCCTACACCAGGATTTTTACGAAGAGATCGTCCGGCAGTATGGAGTTTATCGATATCTCCGCAAACCACTTGATGTGGATGAGGTGGAAGAGATCGCTCATTCGGTGTTTCATTGATCAGCACTAGTTATATACAATCAAAAAAAGCCGATTTTGACATGGAATTTGAGAAGAAAGAAATAAGGATGCTTGGAATTCATATGCAAAAATATAATCAGAATGTACTGCTATAATTATGGAACTTATGAAAAAAAGAGACATTTTTTTTATCCGGTTACTGGTCATAATTATAATTTCCTATCTAACAATCTTCGGGCCAATAAAGGATAAACGGATAATTTGGCCTTACATATTTATAGCCTTTTATCTCTCAACAAACCTTTTTTTGCTCTATATTCCGGACAGATTCTTTATCAGTAGAAAGATATTCTATGCTTTGGTATTTTTTGATAGCGGCATGATTTCTTTAGGCATCTATTTATCCGGCCATGCTGGTACTGATTTTTACCTCGTATACTTTCTGATCATCGGGATAGCCTCCACAAGTACTGGTTTAAGGTACCTCATGATAAACGCTACTGTTTTTACCTTTCTTTATGGATGGATTCTTTATCAGAAAAACCTCTTAGAGGGTGATTTGTGTGTCACCTATGCACTACGATTGCCGTTTATAATTATAATAGCTTTCTTTTTTGGCTATATTGTAGAGACAATAATTAAGGATAGAGATAAAAGTTTGAGAGAGTCCGAGGAAAAGTATCGTCAGCTTTTCACCACGGAATCGGATGCCATTGTGATATTTGATGAAGAGACGAACCTTGTCAAAGATATAAATGATGCTGCATTAAATCTATATGGATATGACAGGAAGGAATTTCTGCAATTAAAAGCCACAGATATTTTAGCAGATACAGGAAAGGCAGCCCATGATGAAAAGGAAATCATTGATGGGAATACTCTAAATATTCAACTTCAATATCACAAAAAAAAGGATGGGACCTTATTCCTTGCGGAGGTATCGTCAGGGACCTTCGTATTCCAGAACCGCCGGATGATCAGCACAATAATCCGAGACATCAGCGAGCGCGTTCAGGCTGAGAAGGAATTGGAAAAACACCGCCACCATCTTGAGGACCAGGTAAAAGAGCGCACATCACAGTTGGCATCGGCCGTTGCGAAACTAAAGCGAGAAATAGAACAGCGCAAGCAGGCACAGGAGGCGCTGCGGGAGAGCGAGGAGAAATATCGTACAGTTCTGGAAGCAAATCCTGACCCTGTTGTTGTCTACACCATGAAGGGTAAAGTAGTCTACTTTAACCCTGCTTTTACAAATGTTTTCGGGTGGACTCTGGAGGAGCGTTTAGGCAAGGAAATGGATGTTTTTGTGCCTGAAGATGTCTGGTCGGAAACCAGAGCGATGATCGATAAGGTGCTGGCTGGAGAAAGCTTCTCCGGTTTTCAGTCTCGACGATATACTAAAGATAAAAACATTATTCCCGTGAGTCTAAGCGGAGCCATTTACAGGAATCAGGATGGCAACCCTGTGGGCAGTGTCATCAATCTAAGGGATATCAGCAAACAAAAGAAGATAGAGGCACAGCTTATACAGTCTCAAAGGATGGAAGCTGTTTATACTTTAGCAGGCGGCATTGCACATGATTTTAACAATCTGCTTTCAGGTATTCAAGGACGCGCATCTTTGATGATGATGGATATAGATTCTTCACATCCCCATTTTGGACATCTCGATGGGATAGGTGAATATGTTAATAGTGCGTCACAGCTCACAAAACAGCTTTTGGGTTTTGCAAGAGGCGGGCAATACGAGGTCAAATCGGTTGATATTAACGAGATAGTTGAGAGAAGTTCAAAGATGTTTGGCCGAACCAAAAAGGAGATCAGAGTTCATAGAGAAAATCAGGAAAACATATGGGTGGTAGAAGTCGATCCGGGGCAGATAGAACAGGCGCTGTTGAACCTTTATGTCAATGCCTGGCATGCCATGCCCGGAAGCGGAGATCTCTACATCAACACGGAAAACGTTATAATTGATGAGAATTATATTAAACCGTATCAGATAGAAATAGGCAAGTATATTAAGATCTCCGTAACAGACACCGGTATTGGTATGGATAAGGCAACGCAGCAAAGAATTTTTGAACCGTTCTTTACCACCAAAGAGATGGGCAGAGGCACAGGTTTAGGACTTGCCTCTGTTTATGGAATTATTAAAAATCATGGCGGTTTCATAAATGTATACAGTGAGAAAGGTGTAGGGACCACATTTAACTTCTATCTTCCAGCTTCAAAAGATCAGGTCTTAGAACAAGAAAAGGTGTTATCTAAAACCGTATTGAAAGGTTCTGAAACCATTCTTTTGGTAGATGACGAGGATATGATTATTGATGTAGAGCGGGATGTTTTGAAACTTTTGGGATATAATGTATTAGTGGCAAAGGGCGGAAAAGAAGCCATACAAGCTTACAAGAAAAAACAGGATAAGATTGATATGGTTATCCTTGATATGATTATGCCGGGCATGAATGGTGGAGAAGTCTATGCCAAACTGAAAGAGATCAATCCTGGTATAAAGGTTCTTCTTTCAAGTGGATATAGTCTCAATGGACAGGCGGCCGAGATACTGGAACGGGGCTGTAATGATTTTATTCAGAAACCATTCAATATGATGGATATTTCAGAAAAAATGAGGGAGATTTTGGATAAAAATGGATAAAGTTTTAATTACAGTTGACGATCTGAAGCTTCAAAGATTTCTTCGGTCTTGCTTGCAAAAGTTCGTTAATAAAATTGAGATCGTTCTTGCCGGCAACCGTGAAGAGGCCATTAAAGTCTTGGAACAAGGACATATTTCCTTGTTGGCAACAGACATTCAAATGCCCAAGGACGATGGCCCGGCTCTTTTGTCTTATATGAATGACAAGCTTCCTGATATTCCATGAATCAGCATGACATCCCACGCAAACCCGGAAATACAGGGAAAGTTCTCGGAAGATATCCTCCGTTTCATCGAAAAACCGTTTGATCTAAAAGAACTGGCCGGGACAATCATAAAGGGACTGGATCTTTCTTATGAGGGTGATTATCTGGCAAGGATATCGGCAAGTAATTTTTTGTAGATTATTAATATAGAGCAGAAAACATGCCTCTTTGAGATTAGCTCGCTAGGTAAGGGAAAGGGGCTTTTTTATTTTCAAGAAGGTATCCCGTATGATGCGCTTTGCGATGAGGTGGAAGAGATCGCTCATTCAGTGCTTCATTGATCCGCACCCGTTATATACAATCAAAAAAAGACGATTTTGATATAAAATTTGAGAAAAAAGAATCTGTAATGATTTCATAAAAACACTCCTAAAAAGAATTTCTATCATGGGAAACAATACCATTTTGATTATTGATGATGAAGAAAAAGATATCAAGCTTCTGAAAAGAATGCTCAAATCTGAAAATTACAGTTTATTTGGCGCCCTCAGCGGGGAGGAAGGCCTGAAAATGGTGGCAGATATTTCTCCTGATCTGATTTTGCTGGATGTGCTAATGCCTGAAATGGACGGTTTTGAGGTATGCAGGATGCTCAAGCAGGAGAAAAAAACCAGAACAATACCTGTTATAATGGTCACTGTATTAGAAGAGAAAGAGCCTCGTTTAGAAGCGATGGAAGCAGGTGCGGATGATTTTCTGAGTAAACCGGTGGATAAAACCGAGCTGCTGTTCCGGATCAAACCACTGCTACGAATTAGGTCATATCATAATGCCCTGCTGGAGAGTGAAGGAAAGCTCAATGCCATGTTACAGTCTATTGGTGATCACGTGAGCATGATGGATAAAGACTTAAATATAATCTGGGCCAATGAAACCGCCAAGAAGATCTTAGGTAAAAAATGCTATGAAGCATACCATCGAAGAAAAGAACCCCGTGAACCATATCCCTGCCTTACACTTAAAGCATTTCAGGACACGAATGTCCATGAGCATGATACCCAAGTAATCGATAAAGACGGAAAAATAGCACATTTTCATTGTACTGCAAATGTAGCGTTAAGAGATAAAGAGGGAAAACCAACAGCAGCGTTGGAAATTTCAAGGGACATCACAGACAGCATAAAGGCACAAGAGGCGCTGCGGGAGAGCGAGGAGAGATGTCGTACAGTTCTGGAAACAAATCCTGACCCTGTTGTTGTCTACGACATGAAGGGTAAAGTAGTTTACTTTAACCCTGCTTTTACAAGTGTTTTCGGGTGGAACCTGGCGGAGCGTTTGGGCAAGAAAATGGATGTATTTGTGCCTGAGGATGCCTGGCCGGAAACCAAAGCGATGATCGATAAGGTGCTGGCTGGAGAAAGTTTTTCTGGTTTTCAAACTCAACGATACACTAAAGATAAAAACATTATTCCAGTGAGTCTAAGCGGTTCTGTTTATCGAGACCAGGAAGGCAAACCCGCGGGCAGTGTTGTCAATCTGCGTGACATCACTGAGCGGAAGCAGGCGGAGGAGAAAATAAAGAAATACTCTAAAAACCTGGAACATATGGTGGAGGAGAGAACCAGAGAACTCAATCGGGCCCTTTATGATACGGAGGAAGCCAGGGATAGGATCGATGGTATCCTCAAATCAGTTGCAAACGGCTTGATCGTGACTGATATATATAACAGGATCATTTTGATGAACCGTGCTGCTGAGGACCTGCTGAATGTGCGCTTTAGTGAAGTGATCGATCGACCAATTGATTTTGCCATCCAGGATAAGACCCTGAGAGACCGGATAAAGAGCACACTGGAGAAAAGGAAGACGGATTATCAGTTTGATTTTGAATTCCCGGGGGAGAATGCAAAACATCCAAGGATCATGCGTGCCAGGACTTCGGGGATTAAAGATAAGGCCGGTAATCACACCGGTATTATAACCATTATACATGACGTGACCCACGAACGGGAAGTGGACCAGATGAAGACCGAATTCATCTCAACGGCTGCACATGAACTCAGAGCGCCATTGACATCGATTCAGGGGTTCTCGGAGATTCTTTTGATGAGGGAGGATCTCAAACCTGAGGAGAAAAAGAAGTTTTTAACCCACATAAATAACCAGTCTGTGAGCCTGGCCAATATCATCAATGATCTTTTGGATATCTCCCGCATTG
>JAUVVL010000237.1 GCA_030604635.1 Desulfobacteraceae bacterium | reverse complement strand
TACTCAATTCAGAGGGTGAGCCCTATGTAATGCATAAAGGCTCATACTCTGTAAGCTTGGATTGAGTTAGGAAAAATCAACATCTTGTGGTCTAAACTAACCAGTCGATTTTCACGATCTCTGCCTTCTATACGTAACAAAAACAATTCCACAAGATTTGTGATTTAGGTTTGAAATCGTCAATCCAATATCTGACATAAATATAGAAAATTTGCTGGCAGGGTTAAATCAACTCTGCTTTTTTTTGGACGGCATGAATCTATGGATACATCCCGTCAAATCCCGGCAATATGCAGCCACACGGTAAAGGTTATCGCTGAAAACATTGTGCTGGTGGAGATAGCTGCAACAGCAAAATCTGTATCGCCGTTCATTTCTTTTGCCATCACATATGTTATTGTGGCTGTAGGTGATGCAAGCAGGATAAGGCCGGGCAGATAGTCCTGTGAGGCCAGGCCGAACAAGCGATATAAGGCAAAGCCCAAACCGGGAAGCAGAATCAGTTTCATAAATCCTGTAGAAAGAACCCGAAGTATCCGCAACTGCATCAACTCGAAAGACAGAGAAGCCCCGATAACCAGTAACGCCATGGGAAGTGCAAAACCGCTTAATATATCCAGACTGCGATCGATTACAAGCGGCACCCGTAATCCTGACAGAGAGAACAATATACCTGCCATGGCGGACAGAATAACCGGGTTGCCAAGAATTCTCAAGGCAACATCAAACCTATTGCCTGTTGCTGAAGGATTGTCAGAATTTAACTGAAGGGCTACGACTGCAAGAAAGTTCTGCAGTATCATTATAAAACCGGCAATTATACTTGCCCGCACAAGCCCCTCGTTACCGAGGAAGTAATATGCCACGGCAAGTCCGATATACCCCAGATTTCCATGAAAGGCGGTCTGAATAAAAGTACCCCGCTGCCCCCGCCGGACACGATTAATTATGCCCGCACTCCAGGCAACAGCAAAAACAGCCAGTACAGGCAGCAGGGTAAGGGCCAGAACCGTAACGTCGAACTGGGTTTTCAAGGAGGCCTTAGAGATCGAGTGAAAAATCATGGCCGGTATTGCTATATAATAGACCAGACGGTTTGCCGGACTTATAAATTCCGGTGGTATAAACCCTCTCCAGCGAGCAAACCATCCTATGATGATTATGACAAATATCGGAATTATTGTTGTTATAATATTCATGGCGTATATCTAAAACAGCATTTAAGAAATCGGAAGCCCTTGACTTTCAAGCATCTGAGACCTAAACTTTTTACTGTCAAAACATAAATTTTCCGGATGCAAATATCCGTTTCGGGAGTTAGTCCCTTCCCCACATCCTATAAAATTAAAACCAAAAAGAGGAGGATAATTCTTTGAGAGCTGATATTATCAATAAAATTAAAAAGGTTTCAATCCCAAAAAAGTTTCCTGACAATACTTTATATACCAGCATCTCTGTTGAACATGTTGCAGGCCTTACAAAATTTTTCGAAGTCAGTGGTCGGCATATCGAAATTGCAGCGCTTGAAGAAAGCATCGTCCCCGAGCGCTATTCACGTAACATGAAAGCGTTTTCTACCAATGACCAGGCAACCCTGCTAAAATCACGTGTAAGCATTGTGGGCCTGGGAGGACTGGGCGGCGCAGTTACTGAAATTCTGGCCCGGATCGGTATCGGCGCCCTGAACCTGATTGACGGCGAAACATTTGAAGATTGTAATCTGAACCGGCAATTTTTATGCACCCATCACCTTCTTGCAAAATCCAAGGCAGAAGCTGCCGTCAAAAGAGTAAATGAAATAAATTCGTCGATTGTTGTTCAGGAACATTATGAATTTCTCGACGAGAAAAATACGGACGGTCTAATAGATAATTCAGATGTTATTGTTGACTGTCTCGACAATCTTAAAACCCGATTTTTACTGGAACATGCTTCAAAAAAAGTCGGGTCTCCTCTTGTGTCGGCTGCCGTTGCAGGGGCTTTTGGACACGTAACCAGCATCTTTCCTGAAGACCGTGGCCTGAAATTAATATACGGCGAATCGGACAATATTACGCAGAAAGGGGCTGAGGCATCGCTGGGCTGCTTACCGTACACTGTTATGCTCCTTGCCTCCCTCGAAACCTCCGAAGTTGTAAAAATACTTCTAAGCAAAGGATCTGTTTTGAGAAACAAGCTTCTCGTAACAGATCTTATGGATAATAGACTGGAGGTGTTGGATTTATAATATTCTTAAACTGCGAAAAGCCAGATAAATTCTTTATATGAAAATACCCACAGAAAAAAAGGGGGTCTCTTGCCGGACATTTCATGCCCGCGCCGCCGGTTGCCGGCTCAGGGTCAAAAGCATTGTGCCTCATAACGCCGAACCTGTAAAGGATCGATCCACGCTGGTTTTTCTCCAAGAGGGCCTGGGGTGCATCGAGCTTTGGAGAGACTTTCCAGAGACTCTCTGTGCATCGACCGGCTGCGCCGGATTGGTATACGAAAGAAAAGGATACGGTGGATCCGAAAAGTTTAATGGTCCATGGCCGCTCGACTACCTACAGGAAGAATCATCGACCTGCCTGCCCGCGCTGTTAAAGGCGTGCCATATCGACGATGCCATTCTCATCGGCCATAGCGACGGCGGCACCATTGCATTAATCACCGCCTCCACCCACGGCGATCTGGTACGCGGAGTCATTACAGAAGCAGCCCACATCTTTGTCGAAGATATAACCCTTGCGGGCATCCGCAATGCTGTTAAAGCTTTTGAAACAACAAATTTAAAGGATAAGCTGGCCCGGCATCACAAAGAAAATACAGAAGCGATTTTCCTTCGCTGGGCTGATAGATGGCTTTCACCTGAATTTTACAACTGGAATATTGAAGAATATCTTCCGAAGATCACCTGCCCGGTCCTTGTCCTTCAGGGTCAAGATGATGAGTATGGAACCTCTGCCCAGGTCCAAGGGATCGCCAGACTGGTATCCGGGCCGGTGGATGTAAAGCTTATACCAGACTGCGGCCATGTCCCCCCATTTTCAGGCAAAAGACACAGTCCTTGCCGAAATGACTATCTTTATCAAGATGGTTATCCCTTAGCCTAATTTTTATCGGCATGCACAGAAAATTGTGCATTGTTGCACGGCTATTTGTGCATCCCTATGCTTTTTTCCTCCCCCCACCCTCCCCTTTTAAATCAATTCTTAAAGATAAATTATCGATGCATTACATCCTGATCGTCTGAAATGCTTTTAAAACTAGGGTGTTCTACATACCTCTGGGTGAGTCAACTCATTTCAAATACCGATCTTCTTACAAAAAGCAAGCTTTTGGCACGGGTGTTGCTGAAACTATCTATGAATAAAGCAAAGCTATCTTCTGCCGCAAGCAGGCTCCTTGTAAAGGAAACTTAGCTCTAACGTTCACCATTAAGATTATAGGGAATAACTTATGAAGAAGACTTTTCTGGTTTCATTGTTCATACTTCTTGGGCTATTTGTAAGCACCTCTTTTGCGGTTGAGGTCACCGTATTTGGGCCGAATAAGTACTTGAGGACTTCGGGCGCCCCTGATGTCTATATTGATACGTTTTCTGCGATTCCGGGAGAAGGCAGGCTCATTGTTATAAATGGAGCTGGAGATGGTGAAAACAGAATTATCGACGCTATAAGCAGTGCGGTAATTCTTGTTAATGGAGTGCAAATATTTGGTCCGAGTGATTTTAACCAGCAGGTTTATCTCCTTGAGAGCCCTGTTAATCTTTCCGAGAATAACTCGATTTCAGTAGAACTGGCGAGTAGCCCGGGGAGTTATCTGGCCATTGAAGTAACAGAGGAGGTAGCACCGCCTACCGTCACCATTATTGCCAACCCTGCAAACATTCAGATTGGCGAATCATCCACCCTGACATGGAATTCAACAAATGCCGATTCCTGTGTGATCGAGCCTGGAATCGGCACGGTTGATCCGAATGGATCGATTTCAGTATCCCCAACTGAGACCACGACCTATACAATTACGGCAACCGGCCTTGGAGGCACAGCGGGTGCTCAGGCGGTGGTTACGTTGGAGCCTGCTATAGAGCCTCAGCCAGAAGGTAGCTTTGGTGAACAGTATGATGACCTGATCCCGCCTGACGCCACGGTCGAATCATACGATCCCAAGCGGTTTTCCGTCATTACGGGTTTGGTTCAGAATCTGGCCGATCTGCCCATAGCTGATGTTTCGGTCACAATCCTTGATCATCCAGAATACGGCACTGCTTTTACTGACGCGAATGGGAACTTCTCAATCCCTGTTGAAGGCGGAGGAACCATCACCGTCGTATATCAAAAAGAGGGATTGATCACTGCCCACAGGAAAGTCTATGTCCCCTGGAACGACATTGCCATTGCTAAAACCATCGTGATGATCGCCGAAGACCCGGCATCCACCACCATCACCTTTGACGGCAGCCCGGATACTGTGGTGACTCATAAGAGTACTGAGGTGACTGATGAGTTCGGTAGCCGCTCCTCCACCATGGTCTTTACCGGGGACAACCGGGCATATTTAGTGGATGAAAACGGTAATGATGTTCATGAACTGACCACCATAACCACACGGGCCACCGAGTATACCACTCCGGAGTCCATGCCGGCTATACTGCCGCCAAACTCTGCTTACACCTATTGTGTAGAGCTTGTTGTGGATGATGCTCAAAGGGTTCGGTTTGAGAAACCTGTTATTACCTGGGTGGATAATTTCCTCGGTTTTGACGTAGGAGAAATTGTTCCTGTGGGATATTACGATCGAGACAGAGCTGTCTGGGTGCCGTCTGACAACGGCGTGGTGGTGAAACTCTTAGATACCGACACCGACGGCATTGTAGACGCCCTGGATGCAAATGGAGATGATCTGCCAGATGACCTAAACGATAATGGCTCACTCAGCGACGAAGTGACGGGCTTAAACGATGCCCTAAAATACCCGCCCGATTCAACCTTCTGGCGAGTGGCAGTAACCCACTTTACCCCCTGGGACCTCAACTGGCCTTACGGCCCTCCGGCAGATGCCATTTATCCGAACATTGTTTCGGTGTCCGACACAGATCAGCAATATACAGGAGGTAATGGCTGCCCGGTACCATCAAATTCTTTTGTGGAGGAAAGAAGCCGTATCTTCCACGAGGACATACCCATACCCGGCACCGACATGACCCTTCATTATGGAAGCAACAGGGTGGAAGGCTACAAGGCCTTTATATCAGTTCCTGCCAGTGGAGAGACGGTCCCTGCCAGCCTTAAAAGGATTATAGTCAAGGTTGAGGTGGCAGGCAGGACCCTGGAGCAGATCTTAGATCCTCTGCCCAATCAGAAGGCTGAATTTGTCTGGGATGGCTTGGACCAGTTAGGTAGGCCCGTGTTTGGTACAATTACCGCCCATGTAGACATTGGGTTTGTCTACG
>JAUVVL010000233.1 GCA_030604635.1 Desulfobacteraceae bacterium | reverse complement strand
TGCCAATTATATATAAAATCAGCGGAGCAACCCGCCCGCCTCGCCTGAGCGAGACAACAAAAGGACGAAGGGCATTGAGTACGGCTCGCGATGGCGGGCAGGAGCGACTCCGGAACTTTAGGCACTTCGTTCGACCAGAGGCTCTCGACAGGTTAGATCACTTCGTTCGACCAGAGGCCGTTCGGCTTTGAGGCTCTCGACAAGCTCTCGACAGGTTAGTCACTTCACACTTATCGATTCTGTGATAAATAGCCCCTTTCAGGGGCAAAACAAAGCCTGGTCCTATGGGCCAGGATTCTTTATCATTTATAGTAATCGACAATAATATCGTTTAAATTTCTTTTGGGCACATGATGAACCCCTTTGCTGTCACGCCAGTATCGGATGTTATCATCAGGGCCGACAGCTTCTATCACAAATTTTTCCTTAGGTTTGCCAATGGCAAGAACCAGAAGAATTTTGAACTTTGAAGGTATTTTAAGAATTTCCCTAAGTTTTTCACGGTTTATTGATCCGATCATGCAGCCGGCAAGGCCTATTTCCGTTGCACCAAGAAGAATGCTCTGGCTTGCAATACCATGGTCGCATCCAAAATCATTGGATTTGGTGGCATCCCCAAGGACAATAATATATGCGGCAGGCCTTTCTCCTTCTTGAGGACCCGGCCAATCCTTTAAATATCCTGCCCAACCAAGACAAGAAAATATCCGGGCATTTTGTTGTAGATTGCAGGAAAGGATATAGTTTAAAGGCTGCAAATTCCCTGCCGACGCGGAAAGTCTTGCCAGATCGACCAACCCTTTTAAGGTCTCCAGATCCACGGCATGATCCTGGTAAAACCTGCGGCAGCTTCTGTTTTTTTTGATTAAATCTGCAATCATAAAACTTTGCGTCTCCTAAATTAATCATGAAATCACGAAAGAATAAAAGATTGTTAACAACATTTTATTTCCTGGCGAGGTATATTTTGACGTATCCATATTAATACTTTGTCAAATTCACTTTTAAGTTCGGCAAGAGCCTTTCCCCTGTGGCTTACAAGACTTTTTTCTTCGCGGGTTAATTGTGCAAAAGTCTTTTCATTAGGGGGATAATAGAAGATAGGATCGTATCCGAATCCATTCGAGCCGGCAGGTTGTTCAGCGATCAGGCCTTCGCAGCGTGCTTCATATGTCAGGGCAGGACCTGTCGGAACAGCGATGGAAATGGCACATTCAAAGGCGGCCCTGCGGTTGGTCTTTCCTTCCATCTCGCCAAGCAGCTTCAAACATCTCTGCTCATCGGTTGCGTTTTCGCCTACATAGCGTGCGGAATGGACGCCGGGAGCATTGTCTAAGGCTTCAACCAAAAGACCTGAATCATCAGCCAGGGCCGGCAGCCCGAGGATTCTGGCTGCGAAACTTGCTTTTTTGTAAGCATTTTCATCAAAGGTATCGCCGTCCTCTTCCAGGTGGGGAATGGGGCCGAAATCATCCAAATTTTTAATATCAACGGGAAAATCCTTTAAAAGATCCTTGATTTCTGCTTTTTTGCCTTTGTTTCGTGTGGCAATAACAAGAGTAATTTGGTTTTGCATGCTTACCTCTTATTGTCGTTGAAAAAAAACTTAATATAAATCATGGTAAAATCTTTGTAAAGTAACTTCTCAATAAGTTCTGGAGTATTAGATGGTAAAGTCGACTCGCCCTTTGATAATAAAACGAGAAGTTACTTTGTAAAGTTTTTTCAATCGCCTGCCGGCCTTCAGAAAATTCTTTACACAGCAGTCAGCGCTGGTATAGTAATTGCTCAAATAGGTATGGCAAACAAAAATAATACACAGGTTTAAGAAAATACCATGCACAAGCTACTCACCGAGCATCCCGGCCAAACGATGTTGCTATTGGGCAATGAAGCTATTGCCCGCGGGGCGATTGAGGCGGGTGTTGCCGTTGCAACCACATATCCTGGCACACCATCTTCAGAAATTTCAATAAACTTCTTCCAGATATCCTTGGAAAGCAACCTTTATTTTGAATACAGCACCAATGAAAAGGTGGCTCTTGAAGTGGCGGCCGCTACAGCCAATTCCGGGATGCGCAGTATGTGTGTGATGAAACATGTAGGAATGAATGTAGCTGCGGACGCCCTTATGACGCTTGCTTATGTTGGCGTTAAAGGCGGTCTTGTTATCTTAACGGCCGATGATCCGTACATGTTTTCCAGCCAGAACGAACAGGATAACCGGTATTATGCTAAGCTTTCAGGCCTTCCCATGGTTGAGCCCTCTTCGGTGCGGGAGGCAAAGAATATGGTTGCCTATGCATTTGACCTTTCTGAAAGATTGCAGGAACCGGTTATTTTCAGGACCACGACCAGGATCAACCATTCGACCTCGACCGTGGTTTTGGGTGAGATCAGGGAGCCCAAAACAAGAGGTGATTTTAAAAAGGACCCTTTCAATTATGTGACCGTGCCGGCTGTTTCTAGAAATCTGCATATCAGGCTGCTGGACAAACTATCCCAAGCTGAAAAGATTTCCGAAAATTCCGAGTACAATTTTATCAGCGGTAATGGCATTTGGGGAATAATATGCAATGGTGTAAGTTATAACTATGTTTCTGATGCGGCAAAAGATCTGGACATCGGAAATAACGTTAAAATACTTCGCATCGGTTTTTCACACCCGATGCCCCAAATTTTGATCAAGGAGTTCCTAAAAGGGTGTCAAAAGGTACTGGTTGTCGAGGAGGGCGAGCCTTTCATGGAAGAGACGATCAAGGTGTTGGCCCAGGAGGAAAAATTGACTCTTTCCATAATGGGCAAAGGTAAAGATCTCTTTTCCCGGCTTTATGAATTTAATCCTGCCCTGGTAAGGCAATCCATAGCAACATATTTTGATGTGGCCTATAAACCGGTGACGGTTCCCGACCTTTCCGATATTCCTGAAATTCCACAGCGACCGCCCAACCTTTGTGCCGGATGCTCCCACCGGGCCACCTTTTATGCGGTTAAAAAGGCATCTGAAGGTATGGAGACGATTTGTCCGACCGACATCGGATGCTATACGCTTGGATTCCTGCCCCCCCTTGCAATGGGAGATTTTCTGATATGCATGGGATCTTCTGTTGGTTCATCATGCGGTTTTTCAAAGGTAACCGACAAGAAAATCATTTCCTTTATAGGAGATTCCACCTTTTTTCATTCCGGGATACCCGGCTTGATCAACGCTGTTTTTAATAATCATGATTTCACACTGGTCATTCTTGACAATGGAACCACTGCTATGACCGGGCAGCAACCGCATCCCGGAGTTGATATGAAACAGCTAAACCTTAATGGCTATGGGCGGGTGTCAATCGAAGAGATCGTAAAGGCTGTAGGCGTATCCCATGTTACTGTCATTAGGCCGTACAGGGTTAAAAAGAGTGTTGATGCTATCAAAGAGGCCCTGAATTTTAAAGGTGTTTCGGTTGTTATATCCAGGGAGATGTGTACGCTATATGCCAAAGGTCTCAAAAAAGCCCGGGGAAACCCCTTTTTTGTCAGTGAAAAATGCAAAGATCACAAAGACTGCATCAGCGAGCTTGCATGTCCTGCCTTTTTCATCGAGGATAACAGGGTTAAAATTGATCCTGTAATGTGTACGGGCTGTACAGTCTGCGCCCAGATCTGCCCGGAACAAGCCATTTTACCCATAAGAGATAAAAATTGATTATGGATACAACCAGATTAATTATTGTGGCTGTTGGGGGACAGGGAAATCTTCTGGCCTCCAAGGTTATCGGAGAAGCTGCACTCATTTCAGACGTTCCTGTGCGCATGAGTGAAATACATGGCATGGCCCAAAGGGGCGGGGTTGTGGAATCCGCAATTGTATTTGGAGATGCCCAAAGCACAATCATCTCGGACGGTGAGGCAGACGTGCTTTTAGGATTTGAGCCGTCGGAAACACTGCGGGCTATGAATAAATGCAATTTAAATTCGGTTGTTATTACAAATCTGGCGCCGCTCCCGCCATTTACGGTAACCATGGGAAGCAGCAAATATCCTTCTCTGAATGTCCTGCAGGCTCTGATTCGGAAAAAGACCGCAAAACTGATCGCTTTTGATGCTGCGGCCCTGGCAAAAGAAGCCGGGAATGTCATGTCCGTAAATATGGTCCTGTTAGGCGCTCTTATTCAAACCGGTACGGCCCCCCTGTCAGCTGAAAATATTAAAGAAGCAATAATGAAGAGAACTCGAAAAGCTTTTGTTGAATCGAATTTAAAGGCTTTCGAGCTTGGTTTCGCTGCTGGGAAGCCCTGAGTTGAAAAGGTTTTTTCTTAACAGATGAGTATTAAAAGAAGACTCTATTTTGTGCTGGCAGCTATTTTTATCGTGGTCATGGTAGGAAGCACCGGCTACTATATCATGTTCGGCGGAAAGCCCAAGTATATGGATTGTCTATATATGACGGTTATTTCTATAACCAGCGTCGGCTACGGTGAAGTTCTTGACATTGTCGGCAACATCCCTGCTCAGATATTTACCATGCTGCTTATCACTTTCGGCATGGGGGTCATTTTATACGGCATCAGTACGCTGACGGCATTAATAGTAGAAGGAGAACTCTCCGGGATATTGAGGAGAAAAAAGATGGATAAACAGATACAAAAGCTGAATAATCATTATATTGTTTGCGGCGGTGGTGAGACAGGTCGCCATGTCCTGGATGAACTTGTCAAGAACAGGGAGCCTGTTGTTCTGATTGAGCATGATGAGGAGAATATCGAGCGTGCCAAAGCCAGGGTTATGGAAGAAAACCTGCTCTATATCAAAGGTGATGCTACCGATGACCATAATCTTGTGGCTGCCGGGATTGAAAGGGCTTCCGGGATCATCATCAGCCTGCCGTCCGATAAAGACACCCTTTATGTCACGATATCTTCCAGAATGCTGAATAGAAAGATACGTATTATAAGCAAGATGGTAGATCAGGAACTGGAGTTGAAGCTCAAAACAGCAGGTGCAAACAATGTTGTGTCACCGAATTATATCGGTGGACTGCGGATGGCATCTGAAATGATCCGGCCTGCGGTTGTTGATTTCCTTGACAGCATGCTGCGCAGCAGCCGGGGCAATTTAAGGATCAACCAGATCGTGGTTACGGCAAACTCAAGCAATGCGGGGAAAAGCATAATGGAGTCAGGATTAAAAGACAAATTCGGTCTGCTGGTTCTTGGCGCAAAACTTCCGGCCCAGGAAATAGAATTTAATCCGGGCCCCTCAATGATATTAAAAGCAGGAATGGCCCTCATCGTCATGGGAGAAGTTGATAATATCGCCAAGGCTAAAAAGGTGTTCTGACCCCCATTTTCACTCATCGTATCGAAAAATGGCGGTTTCCCCATTTTTATTTTGATCTTGAAAACCCGGTCCTTTGGGCCAGGTCAGAGATAAATGGCTCTGCCAGAAGAAACGGCGCAAAAGTTTGAAGTGAACTAAAGTTTAAAGTGAGCTAAAGTTAAGGAATTCTGCCAATTATATATAAAATCAGCGGAGCAAC
>JAUVVL010000023.1 GCA_030604635.1 Desulfobacteraceae bacterium | reverse complement strand
CTCGATATTAAAGTGTCGAAATCTCCCCCGGGAAAATCGGTGCGTCCGATGGAACCGGCAAAAAGCGTGTCTCCCACAAAAACAATTCCATCCGTATACAGAGAAATACCGCCCGGCGTATGCCCGGGAGTATGAATGACCTGTAATGTAATGTTCCCGAAGGAGACTGTTTCGCCTTCTTCTATGGTTTGATCACAGGGCGGCGAGTTTTCTACTGAAAGCCCGAAAACAGCGGCATTGGATGAAAGCATGCCCAGCATGGCGGCGTCAAGTGGGTGGATCAGGATGTCGGCGCCGGTTGCATCCTTCATTTTTCCGTTTCCGCAAACATGGTCAAAATGACCATGGGTATTGATGATATATTTTACTTTCAATTCGGAATCGGCAAGAGAAAGCAGAATTCTATCGGCATCACCTCCCGGATCAATAACTACAGCTTCTCTGGTTTTTTTACACCCGAAAATGAAACAGTTTGCCATAAGCGGTCCAACAACAAGTTCTTTAATAATCAACACAGCCTCCTTAACCCGAATATTTTACGAAGCCCTCTTTTTGGCCTGTTCAATAAGCTCAACCAGGCTTACAGTTTTCGGCTTGGGCTTGGCATTAACAAGCATGTTAAATTTATCCTCAGGCAGGTGCTTTTTTAAATACCCTGCCACATCAAAACTTTCCCACCAACAGTCGAAAATCTTCCAGCAAGCAGAAACGTCATCGCCGCTTGTTCTGCAGTAGCGGAATGATACGGGCCCGCCCAGCCTTGGGCATCTTTGCTCAAGGTGATCCTTGCTTTCGTCCATTTGTCAACGGCTTTTTATCAGTTGCGGCTTGGGATAATCTTCAAATACTTTTTCCGACTCCAACATCTCCTCATCGGTTAAGACAAAATTATACAGTTCACCGGCGAAATACTTGTCGTAAGCCATAAGGTCGATAAGACCGTGCCCGCTCCAGTTGAAAAGGATAACTTTTTCTTTTGCTTCTTCTTTTGCTTTTTTAGCCTCTTCGATTACACTGGCCAGCGCATGATTTGTTTCCGGAGCAGATATAAATCCTTCGGTTTTTGCAAAATCGACCCCGGCCGCATAAGCGTCAAGCTGGGTGACCGCTTTTGCTTCAATAATCCCCTCTGTAACGAGCTGACTCACCGCAGGAGACATCCCATGATATCGGAGTCCGCCCGCATGAAACGGAGGCGGCACAAACGCATGCCCTAAACTGTACATGGGAAGAAGCGGTGTGTATCTTGCCGTATCACCGTGATCATAGACAAACGGAGCTTTTGTCATTGTTGGACAGGCGGCCGGTTCAACAGGATAAATTTCAAGATCCTTTCCGTTTATTTTGTCATGGACAAATGGGAAGGCAAGGCCTGCAAAATTGCTCCCGCCTCCGGCGCATCCGATTACCACATCAGGGTACTCTCCGATTTTCTCGAGTTGCTTTTTGGCCTCAAGACCGATAATGGTCTGATGAAGCATAACGTGATTTAGAACGCTTCCCAATGAATAGCGTGTTTTACCGGTTTTATCGGAGACTGCCGCTTCAATGGCCTCACTGATAGCTAAACCGAGGCTCCCCGGCGTGTCTGGGTCCTTTTCCAGGGCATCGCGACCGGCATTGGTCTCATTGCTGGGGCTTGGGATGCACTCTCCGCCCCAGGCCTGGATCATCGATTTGCGATACGGCTTCTGGTCAAAGCTGACCCTGACCATGAAAACCTTACATTCGATTCCAAACTGGGAGCAGGCAAAGGCAAGGGCGCTTCCCCACTGGCCCGCCCCGGTTTCCGTGATTATCTTTTCGATACCGAAGACCTTGTTGTAATATGCCTGGGGTACGGCAGTGTTAGGCTTGTGGCTTCCGGGAGGACTTACACCTTCGTTTTTAAAGTAGATCCTTGCAGGGGTATCAAGGAATTTTTCAAGGGAAATCGCCCTTACCAGAGGGGTTGGACGCCAGATGTTCAAAACTTTCAGTACTTCTTCGGGTATATCGATCCACCTTTCCGGACTTACCTCTTGTTCTATCAAGTTCATTGGAAAAACCGGGGCAAGGGAATCAGGGCCAATCGGTTTTCCGTCAGGACCCAAGGGTGGATTCATTTTGATGTCGGCGAGTATATTGTACCATTGCCGCGGAATCTCATCTTCTGTCAAAAAAACCTTTCTGACCTCCATACCATACTCCTTTAAGTTAACTCGTTTCGTTTGTTTGAATATCGACCTTTATATTAATCTCATTTTTTTCAAATGCTATACGGATGCTGTCGAGGATTCCATTGATAAAGGCGCCTGATTCATCAGTGCCGAATTTCTTTCCTACGTCAATCGCCTCATTGATGGATACTTTTGATGGAATATCATGGCAGCAAAGCAGCTCATATACCGCAATTCTCATCACGTTCCTGTCTACGCAAGACATGCGGCTGAGCTTCCAGTTGGCGGAAAAGCGCTCAATGATCGCGTCGATTTCAGGTCCGGCTTGCATAACGCCTTTTACCAGCTTCAGAAAGAAGGGGAGCACTTGCTTTGAAGGGGTAAAATTATTACAGAAGCGTTCCAGCAACTCTTTAGGGTCACCCTGACTCATATCCATATAAAAGAGCACCTGCATGGCAAGTTCTCGTGACTTGCGACGGTTTCCCATGGTTAAGCCTGATCGACAACCTCAATCAAGTTTGCCATTTCTACGGCAGTTATTGCCGCGTCCCATCCTTTATTGCCGGCTTTTGTTCCGGCCCGCTCTATGGCCTGTTCGATGGTGTCGGTTGTTACAATGCCGAAGATGACCGGAATTTCAGATTCCAGACCGACCTTGGCGACTCCTTTGGACACTTCGGCGCTGACATATTCAAAATGCGGTGTTGTCCCGCGAATAACGGCGCCTATACAGATAACAGCATTGAATCGGCCTGTTGACGCCATCTTTTTTGCTATCAAAGGGATTTCAAATGCACCGGGGACCTTTACAATTTCGACATCTTTGTCCCTGGCGCCGGAACGTAACAGACAATCAACCGCGCCCCCTAAAAGCTTGTCGGTGATAAAATCGTTAAAACGGCTTACCACAAGTGCAAACTTCTTGCCTTCTGCCTGAAGCTTGGCTTCAATAATTTTTGGCATTTAAGCTCCTCCCGGTTAAAAATAAAAAAAATAACCCGAGTATTTCAATTCTTCGATTTATGCATTCACTATTATTACGGTGTCGCATCAATATTAAGCAGATGCCCCATCTTAAGCTTCTTGCACTCAAGATAATGTCGGTTGAATTCATTGGGTTCTGTTTCAATCGGTATCTGTTCAATAATACTAAGTCCATATCCTTCTAAACCAACCATTTTTTTGGGATTGTTAGTAAGGAGTCTCATCTTGCCAACCCCGAGGTCTACAAGAATCTGGGCGCCTATCCCGTAATTTCTCAAATCAGGCTTGAATCCGAGTTGTTCGTTTGCCTCAACCGTGTCAAGGCCCTGATCCTGAAGAGCATAGGCTTTTAATTTGTTAACAAGACCGATACCTCTACCCTCCTGACGGATATAAAGCAATACCCCTAAGCCATCTTTGTCAATCATTTCCATTGCCTTATGCAGTTGTTCACCACAGTCGCATCGGAGTGAACCAAAAATATCTCCGGTCAGGCATTCCGAATGAACCCGAACAAGAACAGGCTTGTCTGGATCGATTTCACCCTTGACCATGGCTATGTGCAGCAAATCATCCACCTGATTTTCGTACACCACTGCATTGAATTCACCGGCATGCGAAGTGGGTATAACGGTTTCGGCAGCCCTGTTCACAAAGGATTCGGTGCGCATACGGAATTCAATAAGATCAGCGATCGTACATATGCCGATACCATGCTTTTCACTGAATTTTTCAAGAGCAGGCATTCTGGCCATGGTGCCGTCTTCGTCCATGATTTCACAAATTACGCCGGCGGGTTTTAAACCGGCAAGACGCGCCAGATCAATAGACCCTTCTGTCTGGCCGGCACGCACTATCACACCGCCACTTCTGCCCCTTAAAGGGAATACATGCCCCGGTCGGACAAGATCACCGGGTTTGGCATCGTCTGCAACAGCCGCAAGGATTGTCGTGGCACGGTCGGCAGCAGAAATACCTGTTGTTACGCCGCATTTTGCTTCAATGGATACAGTAAAACCGGTCTGAAACCGGGATGTATTATTCTCGACCATCAGCGGAAGGTCAAGGGAATCGATTTTTTCTCCTGTCATAGAGAGGCAAACAAGCCCACGTCCGTATTTTGTCATGAAATTAATGGCTTCCGGTGTAACGGCTTCAGCAGCCATAGTAAGATCGCCCTCATTTTCACGGTCCTCATCATCAACGAGAATAACCATACGTCCGGCTCTTACATCTTTAATAGCATCTTCAATGGTTATCAGTGACATCCTTTTTTTTAGTGCCTCCTGCACATTTTCTTTTTCGTCAAACTATAGAAAGTATCGCAAAAAATCAAAAAAACGATTTTTTCAAATGCTTTAAGTTTGATGGTTTAGTAAAAAGTCTATTTTGCTCACTTGGGTGATAAAACGTAAAACCTATAATTAAAGGAAACCGGTTTTGGCCAGAAATTCCATGTCAACGGACTTTCCGGTTTCTTTATCATTATATTGTCTTTCCGTGACAAAGCGTTCAACATACTTGCCGATCATGTCTGTTTCAATGTTGACAAGATCTCCAACCTTGTTAAAGCCTATAGTTGTCAGCTTTGCAGTATGCGGAATTATGCTTACATCAAAACTGTCGCGACCGCAGTTGTTGATGGTTAGGCTGATGCCATCAACAGCAACCGAACCTTTTTTTATCATGTATCGTGAAAGGGATTCAGGCACCCCGATGGTAACAATGATGGCATTGCCTGTGTTTTTTTTGTGTTTTATGGTTCCCATTCCGTCGATATGCCCTGAAACAAGGTGACCATCTATACGGCCGGAAAGACGAAGTGCACGCTCAAGGTTTACACGATCTCCGATCTTTGATCTGCCGAAGGTTGTCCTTGCAAGAGTTTCAGGTGACACATCAACTTTAAAACATTTGCCTTCAATTGCAACCACTGTCAAACAGGCGCCGCTCACTGAAATGCTGTCTCCGATCTTGGTATGATCAAGAACGAAATCCGCTTCCAAGGCCAAACGTTTCCCCTGGTCTGACTGTCGTAGCTCAGTAATAGTGCCGAGACCTTCGATTATTCCTGTGAACATAAGAAAAAGATGGGCTAATTATTTGAGACCTTTGCAAAACGCCCCCTTTTGCCTCCCGCCATTGGCGGGATGTCAGGCTCAAATTTTAATCCTCAAAATACTCCATGTATTCCTGTGGTTAAAATTTTCGCCTTCCCTGTCTGCGTGCAACGCACAGGCAGGCTTGAACTTGAACAAAATTGAACATTTTTCAAAGGTCTCTATTTATCAATATATCCTTCGATCATGACATCATCGCCAAATTGTCGGACATGAATGTCTTTAACTGGTATGCAACTGCTCATTAAAGCCGCCCCAGCTCCCTTACAGATAGGCACACCATCATCTCCGCCCAGAATTTTGGGTGCGAAGAAAAAGATAATTTTATCAACGATTCCGGCTGATAAGGCTGATGCAATCACACTGCTGCCTCCTTCTATAAGGAGGCTGGTTATGCCTAAAGTCCCCAAACGATCCATAAGCCTATCAAGATCGATCAGACCATCCTTGACAGGGGATTCAATAATCCTGGCGCCTTGCTTTTCTATTCCGGCCTTCTTATCCCCTGAAACAGAATGGCCGGTTACAATAATTGTATCAGAATCAGAATCAAGCTGCAACAGCTTAGCTTTTTCAGAAATTCGAAGATGTGTGTCAAGAATAATCCTTGTGGGATCCAGCCCCTTGAAGTTTTCCATCCTGTTTGTCAGCCGGGTTGTTAAACTGGGGTCATCCTTTTTTACAGTATTAATGCCGACCATAATAGCATCGACAGCATGACGGAGCTGGTGAACATATTTCCTCGATTCTTCTCCTGTAACCCATCTGGAATCACCTGTTCTTGTTGCAATTCGACCGTCTAAAGTGGCCGCACATTTTGCAATCGAGAATGGACGTTTTGTGCTAACGTATTTTATATAAACTTCATTCAGTCTTTTAGCCTGGTCTTCACATACCCCAACCGTGACATTAATACCCCGGCTTTTTAAATAATCTGATCCCCCTCCCTTAACGTTGGGATTCGGGTCATTCATAGCAACAACGATCCGTCTGATGCCGGCGGCTATCACCTTTTCAGTGCATGGGGGCGTACGTCCCGTATGATTGCAGGGTTCAAGTGTAACATAAAGTGTTGCATCTTTCGCCAGAGCTCCGGCATCATCTATGGCATCGACTTCAGCATGAGCCTTCCCTGCGGATTGGTGGTATCCCTTTCCTACAACTTCGCCGTCATTAACAATCACGGCGCCGACCATCGGGTTTGGGGATGTAAAGCCCTGCCCCTTTTTGGCAAGGTCGAGTGCCATTTTCATGAAACGCTTGTCATCCATCAGCGTCAAAATATGAACCGCCTGTAACCGGGTTAATGCTTGCTCAGAAGACTTTTAAGTTCAGAAACAAAATCGTTGACATCTTTGAATTCTCTGTAAACCGATGCAAACCTTACATATGCGACATCGTCTGTCTCATGGAGTTTTGCCATGATCTTTTCGCCTATTTTGCGGGAAGGTATCTCTTTTTCCCCGGTTTCCCTAAGATCACGTTCCAGTTCATCAAGAAATTCTTCGATAACATTAATACTTATATTTCGTTTCTGGCAGGCTTTTTGGATGCCTGAACGCACCTTTTCACGGGAAAAGACTTCACGACGTCCGTCTTTCTTGATAATCATAACAGGAATTTCTTCAATATGTTCGTAGGTTGTAAATCGTCTACTACAAATAATGCATTCCCTGCGCCTGCGGATTACGTTTCCATCCTTGCCTAACCTGGAATCGATAACCTTATTGTCAATTTCTCCACAAAATGGACACTTCATTAAATCCTCCGGCTCGCATCAAATTTTATTACGGCCACACCTGCCTCCTTAAACATTTCTTTGGACATGGGGTCTGCATATCCGGACCCGTAACAGATCCTATTTATTCCGGCATTGATGATCATTTTTGCACATATGGAACATGGCTGGTTTGTACAGAAAAGTGTTGCACCCTTTATGGAAACACCATGATATGCGGCCTGAATAATAGCATTCTGCTCAGCATGTATGCCCCTGCAAAGCTCATGTTTTTCACCTGAGGGCACATTCAAATTCTCACGCAGGCACCCTGTTTCAACACAGTGTTTAATGCCGGTAGGGGCGCCATTATAGCCGGTGGACAGTATTCTTTTATCTTTTATTATCAAGGCGCCCACCGCACGCCTGAGACATGTGGAACGTTTGGCCACAAGAAACGTAATATCCATAAAATAGGTTTCCCACGAAGGGCGATCGCTTTTCCCTGGCACTTTTTTATCCGGCCCTCTGATGTTGATTTTTATAAAGTGGAAAAGCTTCACAAAGTTCGCGAACTTTTGCCCTTGCACTCTTTATGAGACCGTCATCTTTGTAGTTTTGTAGCACGTCAACGATAAGCCTTGCGATTATTTGCATCTCGGGCGATTTCATGCCTCTGGTGGTAATGGCAGGTGTTCCGATGCGAATACCGCTGGCTACCGTCGGGCTCAGCTTTTCAAATGGTATGGAATTTTTGTTGACTGTAATACCTGCACTGCCCAGGACGTCTTCGGCAATATTACCTGTAATATTAAGATTTCTTAAATCGACAATCATCATGTGGTTATCTGTACCGCCGGAAACTAACTTTATACCATCCTTTATCAAGTGGTTTGCAAGAGCCTTTGCATTTTCAACTATATCTTTCTGATATGTCTTGAACGATTCCTCCATGGCTTCCTTGAAGGCAACAGCTTTAGCTGCAATGACATGCATAAGCGGCCCCCCCTGAATTCCCGGGAATATTTCTCTGTTCAATTTAGCGCTGAAATCGCTTTTTGCCAAAATCAGGCCGCCGCGTGGCCCCCTCAACGTCTTATGTGTTGTTGAAGTTACTACATCCGCAAAAGGTGTCGGGGAGGGATGAATCCCTGCTGCCACCAGACCTGCTATGTGGGCCATATCCACCATTAAATAAGCTTTAACCGATTCGGCAATTTGCGCGAATGCTTCAAAATCTATGATGCGCGGGTAGGAGCTCGCACCGGCAACAATCAACTTCGGCCTGTGCTTTTCCGCTAATAGTGCCAATTCTTCATAGTCGATGGTTCCGGTATCCTTGTTTACACCATAGTGGAGAAAATTATAAAGCTTTCCTGAAAAACTGGCCGGACTTCCATGTGTGAGGTGTCCACCGTGGGACAGATTCATACCAAGGACAGTATCCCCAGGCTCTAACAAAGCAAAATATACTGCCATATTGGCCTGGGATCCTGAGTGGGGCTGAACATTGGCATAGGCTGAGTTGAATAGTTTTTTGGCCCGACTTATGGCCAGGTTTTCAGCAACATCAACATATTCACACCCACCATAATAACGCTTATCCGGATAACCCTCGGCATATTTATTGGTAAGAACACTTGCCTGAACGGCCATGACAGCCGGACTGGCAATATTTTCCGATGCGATAAGCTCTAAGGTGTTTTTTTGCCTGTCAATTTCCATGGCTATTGCACCGGCAATATCAGGATCTACATTCTCAATAAGTTTCAAATCCAAGTATCATTACCTCTTATAAAGTTTGTGGTGGGACCTTAGCTTTTCCAGACAACCCGGTTGCATCTATCTGATCAAACTTATCAATTCGCAGCTGATGCCGTCCGCCGTCAAACGGTGTTTTAAGCCAGGCCCTAACTATTTCCATGGCAAGTGCCTCTCCGACAACACGACCGCCCATAACCAATATATTAGAATTGTTGTGGCGTCTGCTCATAATAGCGGAAAAAAGACCCGAGCAAAGTGCTGCCCTGACATGAGGAAATTTATTGGCAACCATGGACATGCCGATTCCGGTGCAACACAAGAGTATCCCGCGCTCGAACTTTCCCGTTGAAACCGTTGACGCCACCTTGATTCCAAAATCCGGATAATCGACCGAATCTTCACTGTGGCAACCGGCATCCTCGACATCAATACCGCTGTCAACGAGGAAGGCTTTAACCTTTTCCTTCAAATCATAAGCAGCATGATCGCTGCCAATGATAATCGGTGTTCTGTTTTCGGACATTGCTTTATCCCTGACCTGCATAAATTGACCCTTTGAAGGGATACGTTAATCTTCAATTTCAATTACAGTCCGGCCTTTGTAAGTGCCGCAGCTGGGGCATGCATGGTGCGGAAGCCTGGCTTCACCGCACTGGGGGCAGCTGGCCAGGTTCGGAACTGCGACTTTCTGGTGGGTTCGCCGTTTATCCCGTTTTGACTTAGATTTTTTTCGTTTTGGTACAGCCATAAGTATTCTCCTATGCAATTGTTTTTGTATTAGTAAATTATTACTCCGAAGCGTGGTTGAGGTTTAAGTAAGTGAAATGATAAGGAGTGTCAAGATTTTTCATACATTTATGTTTATTTAAGTCAATAAATCTACCTAGTGCCTGAACGAAAAGTCCCGTTCAGGCAAAGCCCGAATATCGAAATCCGAAACTCGAAACAAATTCGAATACCAAATGACAAAATGATCGAAACGAACCCGTTGAAAATTCAACGTTTTTGTCATTGGAACATTTTTGATTTTTGTCATTGTTTCGTATTTCGAAATTCGGATTTCGTGTTTTTGACCGAAAACCGGGGTTTTCGGTCAAGCACTACCTGGTCCGTTGTCAGTCGCCCATAAGTCTGAATGCAAGACCGGAAAGACGCTTTTTGGGCTTATTGTTATTGATTGCAATGGATAGAGCTTTTTTTGTGCCGATAAGGATTACAAGATTCTTGCCCCGCGTAATCGCAGTGTATAACAGGTTCCTCTGCAAAAGCACAAAATGCTGATGCATTATCGGTACAATTACAGCAGGGTATTCCGATCCCTGTGACTTGTGCACCGATATGGCATATGCAAGAGATATTTCGTCCATTGCCGCAAAATCGTAAATTACAATCCTGCCGTAGTAGTCTACCGATAACACCTCTTTTTTTCGGTCAATGGCGCTTATGGTTCCGATATCTCCGTTGAAAACCTCCTTCTGATAGTTATTTATCAGGTGCATGACCTTGTCACCGAGCTTAAAAGTGTTGCCTCTGGTCTCAATCATAACCGGGTTTGGGTTTAACACCTTTTGAAGAACCTGGTTGAGGTTGGTGGTACCGACAACGCCTTTGTGCATCGGGGTTAGAACCTGAACCTCCTGCACAGGATCAAGGTCAAAACGCATCGGGATAGCCTTGCTGCATAATTTGACAATTGTAGAAACAACCTTATCAGGATCATTTTGTTCCAGGAAGTAAAACTCGGAAAGATCTTCTGAATCATCCAACGGCTTGAGGAGAGGAAATTCACCCTGGCGGATCCTGTGAGCATTCACGATGATAGGGCTTTCGTGGGCCTGTCTGAAAATTTTTTTAAGATAAAAAACCGGTGTTCGGGTTGATTTGATCATGTCGGAAAGCACATTACCAGGACCTACAGACGGAAGCTGGAAAATGTCACCGACCAGTATCAACACAGAGGTCATGGGAACAGCCTGTATCAGATGAAACATCAACAAGGTATCTACCATTGAAGCCTCATCGATGATCACTGCATCCGCATCAAGGGGATTATCCTGGTTTTTATCGAACAGGTCCTCTTTAAAATTGTATCCCAGTAGCCTGTGAATGGTTTTTGCCTTTCTTCGGGTAACCTCGGATAAACGCCTGGCTGCCCGTCCTGTCGGGGCTGCAAGAAGAACATGTTTTCCGAGGGCTGCAAAGACGGCATTAATAGACCTTATAAGGGTTGTTTTACCTGTCCCGGGGCCTCCGGTTATGATGACAGCTCGATGGGAAAGGATCTCTTTTAAGACATTAAGTTGTTCAGAAGAAAGGGTAATGGCAAGTTTTTTTTGAACTTCTGTTGAAATACGTTCGGTGTCTATACCTGGCGGGATCACCGGAACAGATAACAGGGCTTTAAGTCTGTTTGCTATACCGGTTTCTGCCTGATGAAATGTTTTCAGATAAACAGTTCTGCTGTCATGATTGTCGGCCGCATTTTCAATAACCAATTCTCCTGCGGCAGATAGCGCATTGAGTGCATCACGGGTTATATCACGTTCTATCTGGAAAAGATTTATACAGCGCTCAAACAGTTGATTCTCATAAGCGAAAACATGCCCTTGATTTGCAAATTGTTGCAATAGATGAATAATACATCTCCTTACCCGCCGGGGATCATCTTTTGGGGCGCCCAGTTTCTGAGCGATTGTGTCGGCAAAATAAAACCCTATCTCGGAAATGTCGGTTGACAGGCGGTAAGGGTCGCTCCGGATGATTTTGACGGCGTCCATGCCATATTCCCTGAGTATTTTTGCGCAGTAAGAGGTGTTTACGCCCATCTCCTGCAAGAACTGCATCAAATCTCTTGCAACATGATGATCTTTCCAGGCATTACATATTAAAGCTGCTTTTGCTTTTCCGATGCCTTCAACTTCAAGCAGCTTTTCCGGGTTTTTCTCTATTATTTCAAAAGTTCCGGCTCCGAAACGGCTGACCATCCTGTTTGCCATTGAAGGTCCTATCCCTTTGATAAAGCCGGATTCCAGGTACTTTCTAATACCGTCAATTGTTGCAGGTAAAGTTACCTCATAGGATTTAATTTTAAACTGCTGGCCATATTTGGGGTGGGTTTCCCAAGCACCTTTAATTTTAAGGGCTTGACCCGGGCTGACAGCCACCATGGATCCGACAATCGTAACCAGATTATGGGTTTTTATGGTCTTTACTTTTGCGATCGTATAATGATTTTCGGCATTATAATAAGTGATTCTTTCCAGATGTCCTTCAAGGGTGGTTGTGTGAAGGGATTTGTTCATGAGAAATCCGGGCTATTTGTGTTGGGTTATGATCCAGTTAGCTGCTCCTGAAAGATCCCGGGCCACATGGTCGGGATAGATCTTTTTTTCTGTCAGGGCTTTTTCAGCTTTTACTCCGTTGCCGGTTTTGACCAGGACAGCGTGCCTACATCCGGCATTACGTGCACACTCAATATCCTTTGTACTGTCGCCAACCATGGCTGTGGTTGCAATATCAATCCGGTATGTACGTTGCGCCTTATAAATTAATCCCGGATTTGGTTTTCGGCAGTCACACCCGTCCTCCGGTGTATGCGGGCAGAAAAATATGTCTTTTATTTCGCCACCCCGGGATTTGACAGTAGTCTTCATCATTGTGTGGATGTAATCAAGGTCCTCTCTGGCTACCATCTTGCGGTTGATAACCGATTGGTTTGTGATGACAATAGCGTCAAATCCATTTAGGGTCAGTTGTTTTATGGCCTCTAAACTTCCGGGTAGAAACTCGAATTCAGCCCAGCTCTTGATATAATCCGGAGAATCCCGGTTAATAACACCGTCCCGGTCCAGGAAGACAACTTTTTGTGGTATTTTTTCTTGATCCATCACAATCAAAATTTTAGGCGTTTAATAAATAAATGATGATGCCCATGTAAAAAGTCCTTTTTACATGATTAAGGAATTTAGGAATTAAGGAATTGCGAATTATTTAAAGACATTATGAATGCGTAAAAAGTCTCTTTTGCCCTTCCCCTTACCCATTACTTATTGAGAAGTTACTTCTGTTTTAACAACCGGCGTTGGACCAGGCTCTTTCTTCTTTGCTATTGCTTCATCTTTGAGTCTTGTTTTCCCATAATCAGGGACATGAGATTCCTATTGATTCGTTGCTCTATATCTTCCTTCGGAAGGCTTTTAAACCGGAAGTCCGCTTGATCCCAGCCGATCATTTCAAGTGCCGCATCTTCTCCTTTCAGGTCGTCGTAAAGCGCATTATATAGAATACCTTTATCAAAATAAAACCCCCCCTTTTTCTTTTCACCATAACGAACTTCCAAAAGGCATGTCTTCTGTTCAATATTAATGAGCTGCAATAAACTACTTACCGACACCCCTGCCTTAAAATCATCCCTATCAAGACGATCCAGTCCTTCTAAAATTGCCCACGCCAGCTCGTTGAAATCAATCGGTTTTGCGATGTAATGGAGGATGTCTTTCCGGCGCACTATTTCCCTGAGTTCAGGGGAATCATACCCTGTCATCACGATACATGGAGTTGTGGGATAATTTCTGGTCATGTGGGCCAAAAGTTCCAGACCGCCCATTTCCGGCATAATAAGATCAGTGACCAATACGGAGATATATTCTATTTTTAGCGCTTTAATGGCCTCTTCCCCACCCAAGGCAGTCAACACCTCAAATCGACCCTCATATTTTTGCAGGCCCTTCTTGAGGATTTCTAAATATTCCAGCTCATCATCAACAATGAGTACTTTTTTCATCGGATCCATCCTTGCATCTCATGGCTTAAATAATTTCCTATTAATTCTTTCTTATGTCAAGATTTTACCTACTTCTCTTTCTTCTGTTTTCCCATATGGATGAGCGTTTCGGCGTTCGCAAAAGATTTTTTACGAGTCCGTAAAAAATTGATGAGGACTACCGCTTGAGAAGATCCATTGCTTTTTGAACGATGTTTTCAGGTGTAAACCCGAATTTTTGCATTACAATATCACCCGGTGCGGAAGCACCAAAGCCTGTGATACCTACGATATCACCGCTGTTTCCGACATAACGTTCCCATCCTTGGGGAATACCGGCTTCAATGGCAAGGCGGACGGTTACATCCGGCAAAAGTACATGATCTTGATATTCCTTTGGGGTTTTTTCAAAAAGTTCCCAGCTTGGCATATTCACGACCCGGGCGGCAATATCTTTTTGGGTTAGAAGCCTCCGGGCTGCAAGTGCAATATGCACCTCTGAACCTGTGGCAATTAGGATAATGTCGGGTTTGCCGTCGGAATCAGACAGAATATAAGCCCCGTCTGCCAGGCCGTATTCTGAATTATTCGGTTCTAACACCGGGAGTTTTTGGCGGCTTAGAATCAGCGCAACAGGACCATTTGTTGTCTTCACGGCCTGACGCCATGCTTCAGCAGTTTCCGAAGCATCGGCCGGGCGGATAACCGTAAGGCCAGGAATAGCACGCAGAGTGGCCAAGTGCTCAACCGGCTGGTGTGTTGGACCGTCTTCTCCAACCGCAATGCTATCGTGAGTAAAGACGTATATTACCGGCAGTTTCATAAGACAGGCAGCGCGTAATGCCGGTCTAAAATAGTCGGCAAAAACAAGAAACGTTCCACCATAAGGCCGCAGACCATTGTGAAGGAACATGCCGGACATTATTCCTCCCATTGCATGTTCCCTGACTCCGAAACGGATATTGCGGCCGTCGTATCTATCTTTCTGAAATTCATGGGAAGAATCTATATATGTTTTGTTTGAAGGCGCCAGATCAGCTGAACCGCCAATCAGCGTGGGAAGTTTTCCCGCAATGGCATTCAGAACCCTGCCGGATGCAACACGGGTTGCCATAGGGCTATCCGAAGTTGAAAATTCGGGAATGTCCGCATCCCATCCATTTGTCAGAAAACCACTCATGGCATCCTTCCATTCCCTTTCCAGATCCTGGTATTCCTTTGTGTAAGCCTCATATTTTTGCTGCCAAATCGATTCTGCTTCTTTTCCCGTTTCAATACATTTTCTGAATCTCTTCAGCGCCTTTTCAGGTACGCTAAAATAGGCATTTTCAGGCCAGCCCAGGCATTTTTTTGTCAGACAGACCTCTTCTTCACCAAGAGGTGCACCGTGAGCAGCGGCAGTATCCTGTTTGTTGGGACTGCCAAAGGCAATATGGGTACGCATGATAATCAGGGAAGGCCGCCTGGTTTCAGCTTTGGCAGCTTCGAGGGCATTGAAAATTGCATCGACATCATTTTCGTCATCGACTTTCAGAATATGCCAGTTAAAGGCTTTGAAACGAAGGGCAACGTCTTCGGAAAAGGTTATATCTGTACTGCCTTCAATGGAGATTTTGTTGTCATCGTAAATGCATATCAATCTGGCAAGGCCCAGGTGCCCGGCAAGGGACGCAGCTTCTGATGAGATCCCTTCCATCATGTCTCCGTCGCTGCATATCATGTATGTGTAATGGTCGACGATTTCATGTCCTGATCGATTGAAACGAGCCGCAAGGTGCCGTTCGGCCATTGCCATTCCCACGGCATTGGCAAAGCCCTGACCAAGTGGGCCGGTTGTTGTTTCCACGCCCGGGGTATGCCCGAATTCAGGATGTCCGGGGGTTTTACTTCCCCACTGTCGGAAATTCATGATATCATCAAGGCTTACGTCATAGCCCGAAAGATGAAGCAGGCTGTAAAGAAGCATTGAGGCATGACCGGCTGAAAGTACAAAGCGATCCCTGTCGAGCCAGCCGGGGTTTGCGGGGTTATGCTTCATAATACGGGTCCAGAGGACATAGGCTGCCGGTGCAAGACCCATGGGTGCGCCGGGATGCCCGGAGTTGGCCTTTTGAATAGCATCCATGGAAAGAGTGCGGATCGTATTGATACAAGTTTCATCAATTGTTGCCCTGCTTTCAGGCAAGCCTTCATTCATGATTCGTTTCTCCTTTTTTACAAATTTGTTTGATATTCTTCATGAGAAATTCGGGTTAAAGTGCTCTCAAAAACTCAGGTTTCAGTTCTACTTTACCTGCAAGGGCCTTTTCAATAAGCTTTATTGTTGCGTCCTTGTCCTTTGGCAGCCTTGCCTTGATGGGAAGGTAATTTGAAGCGTGATTTGCATGGAAAAGGCCCTTTGAAAGTTCCGTAGCGGCAATCATGGTTTTCAGTTCATCCAGCATTTCATCAGGCTTAAGAAGTGAAAATTCTCCGGACATATAATCCTGATACAACAACGTACCGGGTATGAGCATTAGACTCAGGACGCCAACATATTCAGGGTCTATGGTTGAAAGTACCCGGCCGGTTTCCCGGGCGTGAATCTTAGAGCGCGCTTTTCCGGCTATTCCCAGAAGAGCAGTAATCGAAAGTTTGATCCCTGCGGCCTTCGCCTTTTTGCCCATTTGGATCATCTTTTTTGCCGTTGCGCCCTTATTGATTTTTTTTAAGGTAACATCGTCACCGGTTTCAAGACCCATGTAGGCGATACCAAGGCCATGGTCTTTCAATGCTTTGAGTTCATCAAGGGTTTTCATTTTAAGGCTCTTTGTATTGGCATATATGCCCACACGTGTTATCCAGGGAAGCTGCTTTTCGATTTCCAGTAAAATACTCAGCAGCCTTTTCTGTGGAATAATTAGCGCGTCCCCGTCGCAGAAAAACACGCGGCGCTGGCGCTTACAGTAATTCGCCGCAAACGCAATATCCTCCATGATAATGGAATCCGGTTTTATCCGAAAGCGCTCTCCTTTGTAAGTGCCGCAGAATGTGCACTTGTTGTGTGAACACCCCACGGTTACCTGGAGCAGAATGCTGTTGGCTTCACTGGGCGGCCGGATTATATTTCCTTCATAGTGCATTAATGGTTTTTCAACCTGCAATAAAATTTATGTTTACGAAAAGATATACAAGGCGATGTGATATTAAAATTGCGAATATTTTACCGCAATCCAAAACTTTTATGCAACCATTTTCCTTAATTTTATTGTCCTGCTATGTAGGATACATCGTCTATCTAATACTGAAGGCATAGTCATTAATTAATCGGCTTAAACCACAACCTCTGATGGTGGCAATTTGATTCCTATATGATTAAACCCCCGCTATTATGGACGAATATCTATAGTGGGATAGAGACCCTTTCGCGGACCTTTTGAATAGGGATGAATGATGGTAAAAGAAATATCTTTCTCCATCTGAGCATGTCCTTTATTTTGCCCGCCGTCAAAAAAGGCTCCGTTGGCCTCTAGGATATGTTCGATGCGATGTTGAAAGGCCTGAACTAATCGGGAACCTTTACCCTGAAAATTCATGGCGCCCAGGGTAAACTCGCCTTCAACCTGAGAGAGTTCTTTGATGGAAATGCTGTGTTCTGCAAGATCTTTTGCATTTCTGATGTAGCCCCAGACCAGATGTTCCGCAGGAATGTTCAAAGGTTCATCCAGATCGATGATGGTATGCGGCATGATGATGCTCAATTTCCCGATTGTCAAAGGATTGTTCTGTTTCCCTTGCAGGAATGAATTAAACCCTACAAAAACGTTTTTTTCCAGGCGGGCATTAATGATTTTAGCGCCATGGGCCATAACATTGTTGCCTTCAAGGCGTGAATCGATGATGTAACAGTTCTCCTGAGCATTGGCCCCCTTTCCCAGCCGGGCATTTTCCAGATATGCCCGTTGCACTACCAGGACGTTTTCGCCGATATGGCTTTCTCCTTTGACTAAAGCATAGCGATTCAGGGAGGCGTTGCGGGGAACGGCAATGGGAACTTTAAGGGGGACAACATCAAAGACCTCTTGAAAATCTGTTTTGCGGGCTTCTACAAAATCCATGAAAATTCCCCGGGGGCTCTGGCCCGGCTCAAGAGTAATGTATTTATCGAGAATTTCTCCGGGAAAACAATAACTGAAATCGAATAGATCACCGGCTTTGATCCAGATCTTACCGGGTTCCACCCGCTCGTGAGACAGTTCTCCCACCTGTAAATAGGCAAATGCTCCGATAATACAGTCATGGATCGTTGTCAGATCCACTGTACTGAAAGGTCCCAGAAAGCATCCTTCCATCGGAGAACCGTGAATGTTGGCATAATGCATGGACACCGTATTCTGGATTAAAAACTCTTCAAGGGATTCAGGGTCATGGGAGTAACAATGAACCAGGGTCTTGATCAGATAGGCGTCTTTGACCCGGATGATTTCGTCTTCGCGAAGGGGGATTTTGGAACCCTGAAAATGAAACAGGTCACCTTTTGCCTTAAGTTCGTCTCCCCGTATGTCGCTTTTATGCAGCACGGAGTTATCCACCGTGCATTTACCCAAAAAATAGCTTCCGTCCAGGTTGGATCGGCTAAAATGAAGATGAAGAGGGTGCTGGGACGTAATCCCGTATATGGCATAGAATTTAACCAGCTGATTTAAAGGAATCGTTTTTCGAATATAAGGACCTACGTCAAAGCCTGTTTCCCGCAGATTAATGTTTACGCGATCGATGATACTTTCAATAAGATTTTCGAGTTGTTTCATATTCACTCCTTAAGCAATGGTTCATATTACTTAGTGCTCTAATTCGTAAATTCGATGAGGTATTTTATGTCAAAAGACCTATCCTGGAGAAACCCAAAAATGCCTAAAGTTTGAAGTGACCTGCCCGCCAATGCCTATCTGCTCTTAACTCTTTAGCTGTCTTAAGCAATGAGACGGAGGATAGAAGACAATGTTAATCATAAGTGGCTATGGCAGGCGGGGCTAAAGTGAGCTAGAGTTGTGGAACTCGCTTACGGCGAGACCAATTATAATCAAATTGACAGAATACCTTAACTTTAGGCACTTTAGATCACTTTAGGCACTTTAAACTTTTAAATGGAATTAATAAACTAATTATAATACGTAATCGTATTTAAGAATACGTGTACTAAGATTCACATAATCAATAATAAACAGTTGGGTATTAACATGTTGCATACTGAAAAATTGCCCCAGATAAGCATCGAGAGCGAGATGAAAAAATCGTATCTCGATTATGCCATGAGCGTGATCATCGGCAGAGCCCTGCCGGAAGTACGCGACGGTCTGAAACCGGTCCATCGCCGCATATTATTTGCAATGCGCGAGCTGAAAAACGATTGGAACAAAGCTTATAAGAAATCCGCCCGTATCGTCGGTGATGTTATCGGTAAATATCATCCACATGGTGACACTGCGGTTTATGATACGATTGTGCGGATGGCCCAGGACTTTTCTTTAAGGTATCCCCTAATAGACGGCCAGGGCAATTTTGGTTCCGTCGACGGTGATCCTCCGGCCGCAATGCGGTACACTGAAATCAGAATGACGCGTCTGGCCCATCAGATGCTGGAGGATTTGGACAAGGAAACAGTTCATTTTGCTCCTAATTATGATGAATCTTTGACAGAGCCTTCTGTACTTCCGGCCAAAGTGCCCAACCTGTTGATCAACGGTTCTTCGGGTATCGCAGTCGGTATGGCGACCAATATTCCGCCTCACAATCTCTTAGAGGTGATTGAAGCCATAAAGGCAATCATCGACAATCCAAATCTAACATGGCAGGATCTTTTACAGTATATCCCCGGGCCCGACTTCCCCACGGCAGGCATTATATACGGCACCAAGGGGATTTATGATGCATACAAAACCAGCCGGGGCATAATCCGGATACGGGCAAGGGCTGTAGTCGAGAAAGACAAAAGAACCGGGAGAGAGACGATCGTCATTACCGAGCTTCCCTATCAGGTCAACAAGGCAAAACTTATCGCGAAGATTGCAGAGCTGATAAGACACAAGCATATCGAAGGGATACGATATGTAAGGGACGAATCGGACAGGGAAGGGATGCGGATTGCACTGGGGCTGAAAAAAGATCAGATTTCAGGAGTTATAATCAATCATCTGTTCAAACATACGCAGATGGAAATAAGTTTCGGGATCATCTTTCTTGCCGTTGTGAACAACCAGCCTCAACGTCTCTCTTTGAAAGAAATTCTTGAGCATTTCATACTTCACCGCAAAGAAATTATCATCAGGCGGATCCGGTATGACCTGAAAAAAGCTGAAGCGCGGGCCCATATCCTGGAAGGCTTGAAAATCGCCCTTGAAAATCTTGATGATGCCGTTTCTCTGATTCGTAAGTCAAAAACACCGGACGAGGCCAAAACAGGCCTGATCCAGACCTTCGATCTGACTGTGATCCAGGCTCAGGCCATATTGGATATGCGTCTTCAGCGGCTTACCGGCCTTGAACAGGAAAAAATAATCGAAGAATATAAGAATACTCTTAAGGATATCGCCCGGTACAAAGAAATTCTCGGGAGTGAGCGTCTGGTGGAAAATATTATCAAGGATGAGCTTACCGAGATACAGCAGGAGTTCGGAGACCAGCGTCGCACAGAGATTGCTGAATCAACAAAAGAGATAACCGTTGAGGATATGATTGTTGAGGAGGACATGGTCGTTACCGTTTCCAAAAGCGGTTATATAAAACGGAATCCGATTACCCTTTACCGGAAACAGCATCGAGGCGGCAAAGGCAAGACAGCCATGGGAATTAAGGATGAGGATTTTGTTGCCGATCTCTTTGTGGCCTCCACCCACCACACCTTCCTGTTTTTTACTAACCAGGGAAGGGTTTACTGGCGCAAGGTGTATGAAATTCCCCAGACCAGCCGCACGAGCCGCGGCAAAGCGATTGTTAATCTCCTTGACCTGGAAAAGGATGAAAAACTTACAACAGTGCTTGATGTTCCGGCATTTGAACCTGGTTATCACATTTTAATGGCAACCAAAAACGGATTGGTCAAAAAGACGGATCTTATGGCGTATAGCAGACCCAGGGCCGGTGGTATTATTGCGTTGAGTCTGGTTCCAGGGGACGAATTGATTGAAACAAGGATTACCGATGGTACTCTGAATGTCTTTTTGGGTTCTGCCATGGGTAAATCGATACGCTTTCACGAGTCTGATGTCCGTCCAACCGGCCGTGTGGCAAGGGGGGTTCGCGGGTTGAGGCTTGCTCAGGATGACCGAATTGTGGGGATGGAGGTTTTAAGCCATGGCCAGACTCTGTTTACGGCAACGGAAAAGGGATACGGTAAAAGAACCTCTATTGATGAGTATCCTCTCCGCAGACGTGGAGGCAAGGGTGTCATTACTATCAAGACCAGTGAGCGGAACGGGCTGGTCGTTGCTATACTCCTTGTTGATGAGGATGATGATCTGATGCTCATGGCAGACACCGGAAAGCTTATACGCATGCCTATCAGCGGCATTTCAGTTATTAGACGTAACACCCAGGGCGTAAAACTTATCGGTATGACGCCTGAAGAAAGGGTTGTCGGCGTTGCAAGACTTGCTGAAAAGGAGGATTATATAAGTTAAAGGTAACGCATGAAAAATCTAATAGATGTCAATGACGTAAATATCGGTGTGGTGGGTGCCGGAAGCTGGGGCACCGCCCTTGCCAATCTTCTTGGTTTGAAAGGTTTTAAAGTAGACCTATGGGTATTTGAAAAGGAAGTCAAAGAACAAATCGAAGCTTTCAGAGAAAATAAGGTTTTTCTCCCGGGGTTTTCCCTTTCAACAAATTTATTCCCTTCCAACGATATTACCGGAGTTGTTTCAGAAAAAGATCTTGTACTGATTGTGGTTCCGTCCCATGTTATGAGGAAAACAGCACAAAAAATTTGCGGTCTTGTTTCAAAAGAGACGATCATTGTGTCGGCTTCCAAAGGGATTGAGAACAAGACCCATTTGACCATGTCCGCCGTGTTGAAAGAGATTCTTCCTGAAATTCCGGAAGACTCTTTTGCGGTCCTGTCTGGTCCAAGTTTTGCCCGGGAAGTAGCCAAGAAATTACCCACTGTCGTTACCGTTGCATCAAAAGACCGAAAACTGGCCGGCTTTGTGCAGCAAGTTTTTGCCACCCCGTATTTCAGGGTCTATACAAATAATGACATGATCGGCGTCGAACTGGGTGGTGCTGTCAAGAACGTTATTGCGATCGCCGCCGGAATCATAGATGGTCTCGGTCTCGGACTAAATACAAGGGCGGCCCTGATTACAAGAGGACTTACAGAAATTCGCCGTCTGGGTTTAAAGCTTGGGGCTGACCCTCGTACTTTTACCGGACTTGCAGGTATCGGGGACCTCCTGCTGACCTGTACCGGAGATCTTAGCAGGAATCACACCGTGGGGAAAAAGATAGGTGAAGGCAGGAAGTTAAATGATATCCTGTCGGAAATGCGAATGGTTGCAGAGGGTGTCAAAACAGCCAAATCCGTTTACAACCTGTCTCTCAAGCTTGGTGTCGAAATGCCCATTTCCCACGAGATCTACCATATTCTTTATGACGATGTTTCACCGCAAGATGCCTTGCTCAGGCTCATGACCCGGGATCTTAAGCAGGAGCTGGATGAACAGTAAAGCAATTTTGGATTTTGGAATTTAGATTTTGGATATCAAGCATGCCAAACCGCATAAAGGAGAAGGCCACAGACAGAGGCTGCGGGAAAAATTTCTTACTTCGGGTCTGGCCGGATTTCAAGACTATGAGGTGATTGAACTGCTTCTGACGCTTGCAACTCCGCGAAAGGACTGCAAGGATGCTG
>JAUVVL010000306.1 GCA_030604635.1 Desulfobacteraceae bacterium | reverse complement strand
GATAGACCACTTTTTGCATGAAGAGCTCTGCCTCTTTCCTAACATCCATGTGATCGAAACAAAACCCCGGTGAGGCCTGTGAGTCGATCACATCACCGCTTTGTGCTTGAAAGCGTGAATCGGGAAAAAGAGATGCGATCCAGTTGGGTGCCGAGTCCAGATACAGCTGGATTATTACCTTTAATTCGTTTTTCTTTGCTAAATCCATAAGGTGATCTATGAAGTTCAAATTCCAAACCCCGGATTCGGGCTCTGCGGTTGCCCAGTCAACCCAATACCTCACGGTGTTGAAACCGAGATTTTTTATATTCTCGATGTCCCTCTGAGCAATTCTGTAGCTTTCTTCAGTAGGTTGGATGAGCATTGGTGCACGTGCTTTACCTTCACCGTACCATACGGAAATGGGAATGAAATCTGCCATTTTTATTCGCTCCTTTCCTCCATCATATTTTTGTAAGCTTCAGACACTTATACAAAAACGAATTTTTTTAAAAATCCTATCGATAGCTTCAAAATATTGATCAGATACCACAATTTACCTCCTATTTGCCGATTTATTTAAGCCATGCATAATTACTTTTCCCGTCCTCTTATCAAAAAAATAAGCTCTATTCCAGTCAAAGTCCACCCACGCGTTTTCACCTATCTCTTGCTTGAAATCCAATCGAGTTCTCACTTTTGAGTAAGTATTCCCCATTTCTACAGTAACCAACTTTTCATTTCCGAGTGGTTCTACCACATAAACTTTCGTTTTGTAAGAATTTGGTTTGTTTTTCTCATGAATTGAAATATCTTCAGGTCTAATACCAAAAACCATATCCGAACTTTTTATCTTTTCTATTAACGCTCTTCCTATAGAATCAGGAACAGGTAAAGTATTGGTATCTAAGATCAATGAGATTGAACCTCCCCTCTCTACAAGACTGCATTTAATTAGATTCATCGCCGGAGTGCCAATAAAACCGGAAACGAACATGTTTGCCGGCTGCTGATAAATTTCATCAGTTGAGCCAAATTGTTCTATCACACCGTTATTCATTACGGCGATCCTCTCAGCCATGGTCATAGCCTCCACCTGGTCGTGAGTGACAAAAATCATTGTGGCCCCCAATTGTTTTTGTAATCTCTTGAGCTCCCCTCTCGCGGAAATTCTGAGTTTTGCATCCAAATTGGCTAAAGGTTCATCTAGTAGAAAAACTGCTGGATTTCTGATAATCGCCCGGCCTAAAGCCACCCTCTGGCACTGTCCACCGCTTAACTCACCTGGTTTACGATTCAAAAACTCAGATATTTCAAGAATTTCTGCAGTCTTTTTTACTTTTTCTCTTATTTCATCTCTGGGCCTTTTACGTATCCAAAGCGGAAATGCTATGTTATCAAAAGCTGTCATATGAGGATACAAGGCATAACTCTGAAAGACCATTGAAACGTTCCTATCGGGCGGTGAAAGTCTTGTTACCATTTTATCTCCTATATAAATATCTCCTTCATCTGGTTTCTCCAAACCAGCAATACATCTGAGAATAGTAGTTTTTCCACAACCAGATGGCCCCAATAATGCAACAAATTCTCCGTCCCTAATTTTTAAGGTAACATTTTTTACTGCTTCTACTTTACCAAACCTCTTTGTCAAACCATTTAATGTCACTTTCGACATTTAAATCCCCTTTAAGATCATATTTTGCAAATAAATCTATTTTCTTTGTGCAAGAACTCCCCTCGTAATATATTTTCCAAAATAAGCGTATATCACTACCATTGGAAGTGCTGCCATCAATGATCCAGCCATCTGTACATTCCACATTGCGACATAAGTTCCATGCAAGTTATTAACTGCAACCATCACGGGTTGCACTGCGGGGCCCTGTGTTAAAACTAACCCCCAAAGAAAGCTGTTCCATATCCATGTGAAATTAATCATTACCGATACAGCAAATGTTATACCAGAAAGTGGGAGGATTATTCTTCTGTAAATACCCGGTATTCCACAACCATCCACCCTAGCACTTTCTATCATTTCTGTCGGCACATTCATGTAAAAATTTCTGAAAAAAAGTGTGGCCGAAGGAATGCTGAAAGCAATCATTGGTAAAATTAATCCCAAATAAGTATTGAATATTCCAACATTTGCCGAGAACTTCACAACTGGAAGCAAAACCGCTTGAGCTGGGATATACATCCCCAACACAATCAGTATAAACAAAGCATCTGATCCCCAGAACCGGAATTTGGAAAACACATACCCAGTAATAGAGCCCAAAAAAGTACCTATCAAAGCCGAAGGTACTGTAATTATTACACTGTTCAGAAGAGGTCTCCCAATACTATCGAATGCTTCTTTAAACGCTCCAAGATATAACTGTGTTGGCGGGGTCAACCTGCTTCCTACTATTTCTGGCATAGTCTTGAATGCCGTAGTTACCATCGAATAGATAGGGAACAACATAAATAACGCAAAGATAATCAAGATAAAATAAAGGATGAACCGTCTGATAATCACCATTTTTATCTCCTTCTAATGGATCTATAAAGATATGGAACCATCACCACCATCGAAATTATAAACATGATTTGGGCTATAGCCGCCCCATAACCGAAATAGTTCCATTGAAATGTTTGTTTATACATTAACGTCCCTAAAAGTTCTGATGAACCCGCTGGTCCACCCATTGTCAGAGTCCATACCAAATCGAACGCGACAAGCGAATTTAAAAAAAGCACTGCAAATGCCATTACCGTTGCAGGTCTTAGCTGTGGGATAATAACACGCCAGTACAACTGGAACTTTGAGGCTCCGTCCACACGAGCAGATTCGCTTTGTTCATTAGGAAGTGAACGTATATTTGCAAGATACAACAAGGCCACAAACCCAGTAAAAACCCAAATGTAGGCTATAATTACACATAAAAGAGCTTGACTCGTAGAGGTTATCCAAGGTTGGGTGAGAAAGTCAAGGTGAAGTACCCGAAGGAGACTATTAATAACCCCCATTCTAGGTGAGAACATCCAGCTCCAGAGGACTCCTGAAATAACCATTGGCATAGCCATGGGAATTAAAATAATTACTTTATAAAGTCCCTCTCCCTTGATGCCTTGATCAATTAATATCGCAAGAAGTAATCCTAGTAAAAGTGTCCCACCCATAAAAAGTACGGTAAATATTGCAGTATTTTTTACAACAGTTATAAATACAGAATCACCCAGGAAACGCTCATAATTACCCAGGCCGATAAATTCAGCCGGGAATATTAAACTCCTAGCGTTTGTCATAGAAATGGAGAGATTCCATCCACTAAAATAATATGCGTACAGCCCGAGACCGACAACTGCAGGAAGTAAGAAAAGAAAAATAAAAATTTTTGTTTTTCTGTCCATCCAAATTCCTTATTATAGTAATGTCAAGTTTTACTTCTTTCCATAAACCAGATAATCTTAACTTTGTTAGTTCTTTAATGGCGTATTCTTTCTTTTAGTTTTTTTAACAAAATTATTATTTGAAAGAATACGCCATTAATTTTTTAACAACTTTTACATAAAAAATTCTACTATACTGCCTTATTCGCCAAATACTGTATTATGTAATTCCACTAACGAATTCACAGCAGCATCAACATCCTCGTCAATAAGCAAAGTTTGGAGAATACCCTGTACACCGTTCACAAAAGCAACATCTGTACCCTCTATACACTGTGCGGAAGGAACAGGGGTTGTTGCATCTCCTTGTATTTCTAGTATGTCTGTAGTAATTGGACCGAGTCCAGTTGCAGGTATATCAGTACGCCATGCAATAGTGGAGTCTCT
>JAUVVL010000325.1 GCA_030604635.1 Desulfobacteraceae bacterium | reverse complement strand
CGCCCGTCTCCTGAAGCTTTGGCAGTTGATGTTTATTCTACAGTCAAGCAATATAGTTTTCCTATTGAAGTCCTGACAGACTATTCTCAGGAAATGAACCGTTATGCTTTTTTAATGCTAAGATAATTGCCAATTATTGATTATATTGCTGTTACCTTATGAAATCTGGAATGAAATTGATCTGAAGGCGAGTGTAACATAAGGCAACGAATCAAGCATTTTCAAATATCCTTTTTGATGATCCTTATATTTCAGAATTTGACATCGGCACTAATATTTGGTAGTGTCGCGGTTACTGTTTGAAAGCAAGAACGAAATCGGTCTTAGGGCGGGTATCGATCAAGGCAACAAATCGCAACCTGCCACCCAATTCGCCTTTGTCAATATATTGTGTTTCCGAACGATTTTTCCTTTGACACGAAATCTTCCTTATAATATCGTATTAAGAGTTGAATCTCCTGCGAAATCTGACCTCTATCTGCAATCAGTTTCCATTGTGAAACATCTATTGTTCCGCTGACCTCACCTTCTATTAATTTATCAATTGTGAAACATCTATTGTTCCGCTGACCTAATCTTCTATTAATTTATCAATTTTAGGAAGGAGGACAAAAAATGAATTTCCATCTTAAGAAGTCTCGGGTATCTAAATTATTACTTCCAATTACCACATCAATCGTTCTTGTATTTATGATTAATCAGGCACAGGCACAGGAGGCGGAGGCAACCAGACTAAAAGCGTTAGAAAGCGAAGTGTTTTACGACAAAAATACAGGCCTTGAATGGTTAGCCGGACCTGACAAGGCTACAAGCTGGTACGATGCTAAAAAATGGGTTGAGAATCTTACCGTTGCCGGCGGCGGCTGGCGTATGCCGACGAGAAAGGAGCTTAGAACCCTGTATAAGAAGGGAGCTGGAAAACGCAACATGTCGCCTTTGTTGAAAACCACCGGATGGAGGGTATGGTCCGGTGAAACCAAGGATTCGTCGTCGGCCTGGGGCTTCGACTTCCTCATCGGCACCGAGGACTGGGACTTCTACTTTACCTTCGGCCGCCCGGGCTGGAGCATCCGCGACTACACTTACAACGTTCGGGGTTTTGCGGTGCGTTCCCGAAGATAATGATGGGTCATTGGATTATTTGAACATTTGATTATTCAGGGGGTACAGGGGGATATATCCCCCTGACGGCGACAAATTTTATTGTGGGTGGTTTTTGGCACATTACGAACATCTTCTGATTTAAAAAGCGACGTTTGATCTTTTAGTGTACTTTGAAAAGATTGTCGTCAAGTTTTCCCGCTACCATAAATACACCCGTGTCCAACCTTTGAATGCTCGATTCCTGCCCTAATGGTGGAATAAATGAAGACCAAAATTTGCGTGGTTTAGAAAAGAAATCCATCACTTTGGTGAAACGGGGTGAAACATTATGTTGAGTCACCCCGTTTTTATATTTGGTTATCCGTAAAGGTTCTCAATCCATCTCAGAGCTTCCGTGTCACTAACTTTTCCCAGATACCTTTGAGTGGTTGAGAGGTTAGCATGTCTCAGAATAACCTTGCTTACTATTTCTAGCGGGGTGCCCGCCCGTGATGCAAATGTCGCTGCATGTCTCCTCAGATCGTGGGGCTTCAAATGAATATCAATCATCTTTCCCGCCTTATTGACCATAACTCTGGCTGCGGAATAGGTTATCGGGAATATTCTTTGATCAGACTCAATTCTCTTATTCCTGATATATTTCATGAGTCGATCAGCAACCTTTTGAGGGATGAAAACAACCTCTAACGCCCTGCCACTTTTGGGATCACGAATAATAAGCTTTCGATCTTCAACGTCTCTCGGAGTTAGATTAAGCACTTCACCGATCCTCATGCCACCACGGGCCATGAGTTCAAGCATAATTCGGTTTCTCAGGTTATCAGTCCTGAATATGATTTCATCGACGGTGTCCTTTTCCAATATTGGCCAAGGCGGAGGTTTGGCTTCTTTAAACAGCTTTTTCAGGACAGGGGTATCACATGGGTTTTGGAATTTGGAATCGAATGTGTTTATAACAAAATTGAAGAAGGTATTAAGGTTGGCATACCGGTTTCTTTTGGTTGTCTGTTTGGTCCCTTCGGTAAGCTGGGTCAAAAATGACAGAATTTCATCCGTGGCTATGGATTCCAATTCCCTGTTACCAAAGTGACTCTGGAACCTGGATAGTATGAACACTTGATTCCTTGTTGTATTTTTTTTTGGAGTTCATTTTGTGATAATCGATAAAATAATTAACCGCCTGTGATACTTTCATTTTGCACCTCCTGTTTTTTGGGGTTCATAGAAATTTGACATATACCTCAAGCATCTGGTAAGGATACGATTAACTTGCTGGACTTTCAATTGAAATCTCAGAGATTAACACCAATTCGGAGCAAAATGGGGATAGGTCTACGAATTTTTCTTGTAAATGATGATGACACAATAAAGCGCCTTGCTTTGAGAAGGTTTGATCGATTACTTAAGCACAACCCAGATGAATGCCTTCCCCAGTATGCAGGCAAGCGTGTTCGGTATGCCTTTGTAATTTTGGAAATTGATAATCGGAAGCCAATTGAAATCCTTAGAATCCAGTACTCATTTTTATTATTCGACTCCGAGGGCAGACTTGAACCATCTGAACAGGAAAAATGGAAAAGACTATCTCTGGACATGTTGCCTCCAATGTTCCTGGATAAACATTCCCAGCAAGTCATTGATGCTCGACATAAATTTGTTAAAAAACGCTATGATAATGAATACAGGTGGACACCTATTCCTGAAATAGAGACCGCGATTGTAAGGTCCATTTTTAAAACTAAGTGATGACCTGATGATTAAAGGTTTTGATTTCTGTTTGAAATCAACAACGAAATTAGTCTGAGGACAGGCATAACATAAGGCAAGGAATCTGCAATCAGAAGTTTTAAATTACCGATTAAAGAAAAATTCTGTAAAAGCCATGATATATTGGGATGTAAAGAATTAATTCTGAATAGTAATTGTTAGACTTATGAATTTTCATTTTACTGGTGATCCATGTTTCCCGACAGCTTAGAAAAAATTCAAGAAAACAAATGGGTTTCTCTTACAATACAATCGTCTCTTCTTGGTCTTAATGTGCTCCTTGTTAGCCAAGGTAAAGTGAATAGTTATATTCTGCTCTCAATAGCCCTTGTTTTCTCACTTTTTGCATTGCAATTCGTCAGTCCAAGAATTTTAATTTTCCATCCTTTCAATGGTCATGTTCAAAGCCCCACATTTCATTTCGATACCTTTCTATTATTTATCTTGCTTTCGACAGTTGTAGGTTCATGAAAAAGATTATTATCAATAATATCATTCTGTTAAAGGATTTTGCAAAAACGGTGTAGTGCCTACAAATTTAGTGGGTTAAATCGACCTTTTTAAGG
>JAUVVL010000332.1 GCA_030604635.1 Desulfobacteraceae bacterium | reverse complement strand
TGATCAGATGTAAAGTCGTGTGCTGTTTGAGGGTATTAGGGATCGTTTAGAAAGAGCCTGACTCTTATCACGATAATAAAAAATATTAGTTTTTAAATATAGTAATTTATTTAATGATATTAATGCTTTTTCTTTACGATCCCTTATACACGAGTTCACACGATTTGGAATCTGATTACCCATGGAGCGGTCTTAAAGACGAAAACTCCCCGACCCCTCATTTATCTAGTTTTCTCTCTTATTAGAGCAATAAAAATAGATAGGAACATTTTGAAAAAATAGTACACTAATGTAAAAAAACCCTTATGCATACTTCGCCCGGCAGGATTTACATCCATAACGACCGGGATTTCTTTAATTGTAAAACCCATACGATGAAGCATGATTATGATGTTTGCATCGGGATAGTCACAAGGAAAACTATCTTGTGTAAAAAAGGTAAACACTTTCCTATTTAAACACTGATAACCTGAGGTAGGATCTGTAATTCTTTCACGGCAAATTATCTGTATGATGAAGGTGAAAAGACCGATGCCGATAGATTTCAAAACTCCAGCCTTATAATTACCCTCTCCCAGGAATCTCGAACCAATAACTACATCACATACACTGGATTCGATCTGTTTGAAAAATTCAGGAATGGCGTTTGGGTCGTGTTGTCCGTCGCCGTCCATCTGTAACAGGAAATCATATTTTTTCTTTACAGCGTATTTATAACCTGTCTGAAGAGCTGCGCCGTAGCCCATGTTAAAAGGATGGCGGATTACAAATGCCCCTGCGTTTCCGGCCTTTTCGGCGGTATGGTCTTTTGAGCCATCATCAATGACGATTATATCCGCATCAGTCTGGTTTTTTATTCCGGCTATCACTGAAGCAATATTCTCTTCTTCATTAAACGCTGGAATTATGATACATTTTTTTTTCATGATCGAATGGGAAAATATTATAATGCCTGAGAGTTAAAACAAACAACCCCAACACTTATCATAAAGATACCCAGCCATTGAATAAGAGATAACCTTTCACCCAAAACTATCCAGCTTGCCAAAGCCAGAAGTATGTAAAAGAATGCCCCGGACATTGTGATCAAATATGCGAGTTGGGTTCTTGAAAGGACATAAACCCAGAACAGAGCGATGACTCCTTGAAGGAAAAAAGCACCCATAACATAATGAGAGCGCACTACCCTGAATATTTCGACCATTACTCCGGATGAAAAGTCAATACCTCCCAACAGGAGAAGACCTTTTTTTAGTGTTATCTGCGCAATGATTGTGCCAAAAGCTATAATGGATATAAAAAATATATTCGTAGGCATTGGATAATTTCTCCATAATTTCAAATGTATCTTAATGATGCTTTATCAGACTTTTTTTGTTCTGATAGATTCATACCTAAATTCTGCACAGTATTTAATTATTTTTATCGGCCGCCATTACACAGTGTAACGAAACCGGCCATAGATAAAATGGGATATTTCGAGAAAAAACTATATTGAAGCCGTTTCTTTTCAACAAATCGCGCGTATCATGAGGCGTCCATTGCCTGACATGCCCTGGATCATACGCCGCTTCACGAAAACGTAAAGTAAGGATTCTTGCTATCTTGAAAACCCTGTCATTGGGGAATACGATCACCAGCCTTCCGTCAGGAACCAGAATCCTGCGAATTTCTTGAATAGCTGTTTCAGGGTGCTCCAAATGTTCGATGACTTCCATAAAAAGCACAAAGTTCACACTTCTGGAAAGAAATGGCAGATTATACACATCGCCTTGCACAGCTCTGCATCCGTGGCGTTTGCAGATGTCGATATTTTCAGGTAGTGTGTCTATTCCAATAACTTTTCTCTCCGGAAATAATCGATGTATTTTCTCCAAAGTGATACCCTCCCCGCAGCCGGCATCCACAATTGTCCGGTCGGTGGGTCGAACAAGATTCAAGGCAGCCTGATCCCTTTTATCCCAATGCCGGCGGCCAATGCCGCCTTTTGCATATTTATCCCGCTGATAAATTGCCTCCTGCTGTTGATTTAATTCCGTAACAGGCATGTTTATCGCTTTCTCATTCCTAAAATTTCAACTATGGGTAGATGGAATTTCCAGATTAAATTGAACATATCAAGATTGCTTAAACCATGTTTCTTGTGAATTATTCGCCGTTTTACCAGCATGGCCGGCAGTTTTTCGAACATATCAACATAGGCTTTTAAATAGGTTGAAACTATTGCCGGCCAATTATTATTTTTTGTAAATTGATTAAGTTCTCCGGTGCGCTTTAAGATAGAATATCCCTGAGCAAGATAACGAAGGACGGTAATAATCGGAATAGCAGCAAGAAGAAACCAGGGGAAATTTTTTATCGCCACCCATAAATGGTTTCGCTCTACCCAATAAACTTTTTGAAGAGAAAACTTTCCACCGGTCATGGAATAAAAATGCTTAACATAAGCACCGGGAGCGACAACTATTTTCCAGCCGGCTTTGCGCAGGCGCAGCCCCAGATCCGTATCTTCGCAATAGGAAAAAAAATCCTCGTCAAAAAGTCCGACCTCCTTCAGTACGTCCAATCTCAATAAACAAGCACAACCGCTAAACAGCAAGACTTCTTTGGCTTGTGTGAGTTTCGGAACGGGCATGCCACGCATTGACTGTCGCGACATCCCGTCAAGTCCAATACCGACGCCACATGAATCCAACACTTCCGGTCGGTTTCCGTCAATAATTATTGAGGCTACCGCAGCGATTGACGAGTTGGCTTCTGCCGTTGCAACCATGGAGCTTATCCATTGAGGCTCGGCCAGAGCATCGTTGTTGATGAGGGCAATATATTTACCTTGCGATATTTCAATGCCACGGTTGTTTCCTCCTGCAAAACCATGATTCCTGTCCAGCCTTATCATGCGAACTTCCGGAAATTCCTTTGCCAGCATACCTTGCACATCTTCATAAGAGCCGTTATCGACAACAACAACTTCAATCGGCTCATAATCCTGTCTGTAAAGGCTATCCAGGCAATTCCTGAGCAGATCAATTTTGTTCATCGTCACAACAATTATTGATACCAATGGCCTGGTTTGAACCATTTTTCTTAGACCTTCTGTTATATGTTGAAAAATTAGGGCTGACTCGCCCACTGATAATAAAATATAAAAAATCTGGAACTCGCATGTAAGTGAGCCTAAATAAAAAACAGTAGCCAATCCTTTAATACCAACTGTTTAATGGCGTCAATCATATGTTAAAAGATGAATCTTGTTATTAGCTGTTTTTTCTTAAGGCTCTCTAACACGCTCAAACAGCCAGC
>JAUVVL010000178.1 GCA_030604635.1 Desulfobacteraceae bacterium | reverse complement strand
GACCATTGATGCTGTAGCCGCTGGAAAGGAGAACCTTTATATCAGGATTGATTTCTTTTAACCTGTCATAGGTTTCCCCGCCACCCATATCCGGCATGATCATATCCAGGATAACCATATCAATCTTATCGTGGTTCTTCTTATAGACTTCTATGGCCTCTTCCCCGCCCCTTGCCGGCAATACCTTGTAACCCAGTAATTTTAAAATATCCTGGCCTACATCTATAATCATATCCTCATCATCAACAAAAAGAACTGTTTCTGTACCCCTTAGCACTTCTTCATGTATCTTCTTTTCTTTAACTACCTCCCTTTCTGAAGCCGGAAGATAGAAGTTAAATGTGGTCCCTTCACCTTTCTCACTGTAAACGTTTATGAAGCCCCCATGATTTTTTATTATTCCATAAGCTGAGGCCAATCCTAAACCTGTGCCCCTTCCCATCTCTCTGGTGGTAAAGAATGGATCAAATATTCTTTGCCGGGTTGCCTTATCCATACCCACTCCGGTGTCAGTTACGGAGATCTTTATATATTTACCTGGTTCCACCTTATACGGCTTGATATAATTCTCATCAATTATAATGTTTTCCGTCCGGACGTAGAGATCCCCACCACCGGGCATGGCCTGCCAGGCATTGATATAAAGATTCATTAGTGCCTGTTCAATCTGCCCCTGATCGGCCTCTGCTGCCCAGAGATTCTCTTCATATTTTCCATGAATATTGATCTCCTTTTTGGTACGGCCAAACATTTGATTTTGATTTTTGACGAGTTCATTTAGATCTGTCGTTTTAACCTCATATTTCCCGCCCCTGGCAAAGCCTAAGAGTTGCCTTGTAAGATCTGCCGCACTTTTAACATAAGCCACTATTTCATTGAGATGCTCAGTGTAAGGATGTGAGGAATCAGTATCCATTAACATCAAAGATGCCCGACCTTGTATTCCCAGAAGCAGGTTGTTAAAATCATGGGCAATGCCCCCTGCCATGGTGCCGACGGCTTCCATTTTCTGGGCTTGCTGGAGTTGCGCTTCCAGTTTTTTTCTTTCTTTCTCGGCCTCCAGGCGCTCGGTGACATCACGCGCAATCCCCCTGAAACCGACTGGTTGATCATCCCGACCTTTCATCAAGAGAGTGGACATCTCAAGGATTCTGGTCTCTCCGCCCTTTATGAAGATTTCATAGTCGCTTATTTCCGCTGGTTCTCCGGTCGTGTAAACCTGATTGAAAATATCGTACATCTTTTTGGCAGTTTCTTCAGAGGTGTATTCACGGTTATTCATTCCCATTAATTCATCGCGGGAATATCCGGTCATTCTAATTAATGGGTCATTGAAAAAAGTTAAATTCCCGGCAAGATCCATTTCAAAATAACTTTCTTGGATGTTATCAAGGATATTCCGATATTTCTCCTCTCTCTCCCGCAACGCCTCTTCTGCCTGCTTTCGTTCCTCAACTTCAATCTCTAAGCATTTCTGTGCTTCAATCAGTTGCTTCTGCTCTTGTTCTAGGCTGGTAGTCAAAGCCTTTTCCTTGTCATGAGCATAGATAAGGCCTTTCACCAATACTGCTACAGATATCGCGGCAACCGCATTCAAAAGCATGTAACTTGCGCCGGCAACTACCATCGCTTCAAGCGTGTTAAAAAATGGAAAGGCCTGGCCAAATAGGCCCGTGCTGATAAGCCAGCCTATAATCGTTAAAGTGATCGCGTTAAGGCTTATAGCCGCAATAGCGGCTTTTGACCCTAGAAGTACCGCAACAAGAACCGCAAAAGCGAATAACCATGCAGGACCACCGCTCAGGGGGCCAACGAAAATAATTACGGCCAATCCCACTGCATAAAACATTAGCGAAGTGACCGCTGCACGGATTTCATACCTTGGACGGCGTGAAAACAGCATACCAATAGCACTCAGGTAGGCAATTGCATCAATAATCGCCAGGCCCCACAGTTTCTCCTTGATCACTAAGGCAATGGCGGCTACGAGGACAAAAGTGCCCAGTATCAACACCGTAAAGAGAATCGCAAACAAAATACGCACGCGCCAGTAGATAAGACTGTCTTTCTCCTGGGCGGAGGGTGGAACCATCCTATTTATGGCGAAGGCCTGAAATCGTCGGAAATAACTTTCTTCATTTTCGATCTGTTTCATTAGAGAAATATTTCCTTTCCTAAGGTTTTTGGTCGCCCTTTCCTAATGGAATAGGGTAAAGCCAACCCGAGGTGCATCCGGTCTTTGCTGTGTCTGCATAAGCTGAAAAACTATACTTAAAAAGCCCGGAAGGGTCAAACGAAATTGGAAACAAGAAATTCCAGGAAGGATAGAAAAAAATCTTAATATATTGCGGACAACTCATTGCCGGAGTTGTGGTCGGTTTTAAGCGAGCCCTGATCGTCTGAAAAAAGTTCTTTGACTTCTTTATCGCCATCTAATAAACTTATTTAATTGAAAATGCTTACAGCCTATTAATTTACCTTTTGTCAGGGGAATACCATGTCTTCTTTGGCAGATCTTTCTTTTCAATCAGGCTCAGCCTTTACCTTTATCGAGGAAATAGGCAGCGGTGGTATGGGTATTGTCTATCTTGCTAAAAAACATTGTGAAGGTGTAAGTGACCTTGTTGTGTTAAAAACGATCCGTACGATGACCAACAGGCAGATTGAAGCGCTCAAGGCTGAAGCCAATATCGCTGCTGCTCTCAGGCATGAGAATATTGTTCGGACTTATGGACTGGAGGCCATTCCTTTCGAGAATCTTCCGGAAAAATTTCAAAAAGAGATCAGCACTCTGAAGAAGGGATATGGCAAACGAGGAAGTAAGAAAAGAACCGAGGCAGGAACAAGGGGGATGGAATTCCTGACCGATATGCGCATGGGCAGATCCCGGGCAATGACAGATCTGGAAGAGCAGCATTTTCTTGCCAGGGAAACCGGTTATCAGGGAAAACATCTGTATCTGGTAGTGATGGAATACATTGAAGGCTGGGATCTGCGTGAAATACACGGCAATCATATTCAAGCGGGCCTGCTGTTGCCCATCGAGCTTAATGCATTTATTATAAGTCGCATCTGCCGTGCATTGGAATATGCCCACGAGTATATAGTCCACCGGGATATCTCACCCGAAAATATTTTGGTCAGTCACCAGGGAGTGACCAAGTTGACGGATTTCGGAATTGCCGTGGCAGCCGACCAGGAGATATTCGGACTTGCGGGGAAAATTCAGTATATGCCCCCTGAGCAGGTTCAATATGATCAGGTGGATAACCGCAGCGACATCTTTTCTCTGGGACTGGTTGCTTACTATTTGTTGACCGGTGTAAGCCTGTTTGCAGTCCCCATGGGATTAACCTTTGAAGAACAGGCTGCCTACTATGAGAAATTACTCAAAAAGGAGATACCGCCGCCCCATGAAGTCTGCCTTGATGTACCCGAGGAATATTCCGGAATCATCATGAAAATGCTGGAATTTGATACTGATGCGCGTTATCAGACAATCGAGAATGTCGGCAGTGACATTGAGAAAAAGTGCCTCTATGGCGAAGGCTTTGGCCCCACAAACAACAGTCTGGCCGCTTATATGAAAATCTTTGAATCAGGCTTCAAAATCTACACAAGGCAGGACTTGCAGCAACTGACTTTCCTGAAAAATGATGAAAAAAAGTATCGTCTCAAACGCAAGATAAGAAAGGGACTGTATAGTAATAAGGGACGCCGACTGATCATAAACAGACGCAAAGAACGGACCCTGGAAAAAGAGTCCTCGTTTGACTTTTGAAAGATTCCGGGACAATGAAAATTCTTGATAATTCACTGCTTGATCCACTTACTAAGGCGAGCATAACAAAGTGGACATGTCTCAGATTGCCCTCGACAGGCGCATCAATCAAAACTTCTCGTAAGAATAGATGAAATCCAAAATCGAAAACCTAAATTCCAAAATCGAAAATGTGGAGATCCAAAATCCAAATTCTAAAATCCCTGAATCCCTAAATTCCTCAATCTTTATAATTATAGTCAAACCATTCAAAGAAATGAACTCAAAAAAACTATAAAATCTGTCGTTGGAAAGGAATAATATGAAAAAGATTCTTATCGTAGATGACCAGTCAGAGGTTAGAGAGCTGGTAGAGGTAACACTCAGGGTAGAGGATTACCAGATCTTCCAGGCAAAAAACGGGGATGAGGCGATTAAGCTCGCCAGGGCGGAAAAACCGGACCTGGTCATCATGGATGTTATGATGCCCGGGGGCATAGACGGCTTGGAAGCAACCCGAGTTTTAAAAAATGACCCGGAGACAAAAGGCTGTACCATTGTCATGTTAACCGCAAAAGGGCAACAGGATGATCAAGAAAAAGGCTTTAAGGCCGGTGCGGACGACTATTTTTCAAAACCTTTCAGCCCGCTGGAATTAATAAAGAAGGTGGAAAAGGTCTTGGGATAGGCGCTTAATTCTGAAATTCGTTCTTCATATTTCGAATTTCCGGTTTGTCCGGGTTTCATCGAATAAGACCGAGCGACAGCCTGTCAGGTCCAGCGGGATCGCTGGATGAAGGTAGACCTTCCCATGACCGGGCCGTCGACCGCAGAGCCGCACGCCCTCGGACCATGCATCCCAGGATGCGGATCGTGCGTTTTTCCGGCAAGGCCCTCACCGAAGGTATCAATGAACACATCATCGAGGGCGTACACGTCAGAATCTATAACACCGCCAAGACCGTGGCGGATTGTTTCAAGTACAGGAACAAGATCGGACTAGATGTCGCCCTCGAGGCCCTGCGGGAGGCGATTCGTGGACGCAAATGTACAATCGACGAGATATGGCGTTATGCGAAAGTCTGCCGGGTAACGAAAATAATGCGCCCGTATATGGAGGCCATCGTATGAACAGGAACCAGCCATCGAACGTCGCGGCCTCTGTAACGCACTGACAGCCGTTTTAACAGGCATAATTTCTGAAACCCACAGAGAAGGTATGGATAAAAAAGCGTTCATAAAAAACAAAAAAATCTTTTGTATCTGGGAGCATTAGAAAAGATTACCGGCGCCGATAGCAAAATATAATTGTATAGTAGAATAATCCCTTCCATCTTCAAAATTACCTATCCCTGAACGAAGACGGCTTTACAACATTCAAAATGGAAATCTACTTGACTTGACATGCGAAAATGATGATGATATTCCCAAAATCCGTGATCAACCTGCAAAAGCGACCGCTTTCTTTACAATTCAAGGAATCCTTTCCTGATTCCAATAAAACATGATTATTGCATAGTATTCCAGAAGTGATATAATATATGAATAAACTTTCCAAACAAAAGGAAAATCTCATGGATTTCGAGCATTTTGAAATAGATGATGATAAGCTTGACATGCCGGAACCAAACAAATTTTTTGATAGTTTGGTTCGGAACGCCATAGACTTCCTTAAAAAATCGGTCATTGAGCTTGAAAAATCACCGAAGTATTCTGTCATCCATTTTTATGCCGCTATTGAATTATTTCTAAAGGCACGTCTACTCTCAGAGCACTGGACGCTTATCGTATCTGATATAAACAAAGTCCAGAAAAAGAAAGACGAGACGATCCTGACAAAATTTAAAGCTGGTGATTTTATTTCAGTTGGCTTGAAAAAATGTATCGAGCGGTTGCGCGATACCTGCGAAGTCAAGATTCCAGTTAAAGCAGTTGATTATTTCGATCAGTTGCGAAAACATCGCAACAAGATGGTGCAATTTTACCACCCTGACTATTCTGAAATAACGTCCTTAGCTACCATTGTTCCTGAACAATGGTCAGCATGGTATCACCTTCACCGTTTAATAGTCGATGATTGGTGGGATCATTTTCAGGAATACCAGGATGAAATTGAAGATCTTTATGGCTTAGTCCATGGAAACTGGAAATACCTGGAGGCCAAGTACAATGAGATCAGGCCACAGATTGAGAGTGAAAAACGTGAAGGTGTGACATTCAACAAATGCTCTCTCTGCGGATATGAGTCGGCCAAATTTGAAGATTTTTATGGTCTGGTATATTCAAACTCGTGCTTGGTCTGCCACAACCAAAACAACAAGATCCACATACCCTGTCCGGAATGCGAGAAGGAAATCATAATCAAGGACCAGGGAATTGGTGAATGCAGCAAATGCGGTTTTGAAACAGATTTTGAATTCCTGCTCTCTAAAATCGGTCATTACCAAGACCCAAAAGAAGATCCTGAGGTGGCCTATTGTGCAGAATGTGAACACTCAGAGCCTTCAGTTATACCGGTAGGTGAATATGACGATGAAGGCCTTTGCTTAAATTGCAATACCTTGCATGGCTATGAAGGCCAATGTCATTATTGCGGGGAACTTGTTGCGGGAATGGACCTTGAATCTTCCTATTCATTTGGATGCATGCTCTGCAAAGGATCTTTTGGGGCTGACAACAGTTGAAGTAAAGGTGTTTGTATCGTCAATCCTCACAACATTCTATCCATTTTTCGATAATGCGATCAATTATAAACATTGGCGAACTTAGCGATGATGTCCCACTTGAAAAGCTTGCGGTTAGATAACCTTCGCTGTCGTCCTCTGGTTCTCTGGGCATCTTAAAAATATCATATCCTGAAATGGATGTCCTGATCGATTTCGGAATCTTTTCTTGCATTCTTTTCAGGGATCTATACAGCTTGTCATCCCTTATACTATCCAGGTTGACATGGGAGACATAAGTAGAAGGCGGTTCGAATATCTCGTTGAAAGCTGGCACAATCTTCCGCATTATATTGTCCAAATCGTTGTAATCTGTTTTAGATTCTTTTGGCGGCTTGTACAGAATGTTGAGATTCACAGGGATATGAAGTGGTTTAAAAATGGGATGTTCCTGGTGGAAAGCTGCGAGTGACGTCCTGACTTCCTGCTTGAAAATTTTGGTATCACCATCTTCCAATGGAGCGTTTGGTAACGGAATTCGGATTGGGGAATTCGCAATCCATTCTGATGTGATTCCAGGAATCTTCTCCAATTCTTTTTTCGATGGTGAGAGCTTTCGCCCAAATTTCTGTTCCATTATGAGTGGCATATAAAAAAGGTTCAGGTCACTTACACCTAAGCTTAAACCTTTTAACAACTGCTCCTGTGCTGAAATCCTGTAGGATAGAAGTATTGCATTGTATGCCTTCTCACCAACGACACTAACAAATTTCTCTTTGTCACGGATAAAATCCCCAAGGCTTTCAATTGAGTCATCATAGTCGTCATAACGCCTGAGTCCTTGTATTTCTGCTAATTGTTCTTCAAAATCATAACATTCTAAATAATCAGAATAGTCGCCGGAAATAATATCACTTGCTAAGTCCAAATCCTGAAGAAAATTATTGAAAGGTGCAAAAGAAACCCTCATTCCGGGATCGCTATCTCCGAGATGATAACGTACTGAAAGTCCGTATATTTTCTTGTCATCCTGATAAACCAATCCTTTTCTGGAGATAGATTCATCTAAAGGCACTTCAAAGAGATCCAGGTAATTTTTTACGACTGTGTGGATATGAGGCGGGTTTTTGGCGGTAGTTTCTAATGACATTTCCGCAACGATTGGTGACCTGTAAGCTCTCCTTTTGGCTGCCTTCATCTTACCCAAAAGTTTTTGCTGGAATTCAATCTGCTGAGGTCGTCGCATGCTATTTTTTGACTTGGGTTCCTCATTGAAAGAATAACATGACCGACCCCTAAGCTGTCTCCACCTGTAACGGCCATAACGTCCTCGCGGAGTTTGCAGGTATTCGCTCTTTTCATAATAGGTCACTGCTCCGAATCTCCCTGAATGCTCTCAGTATTGAATAGTATATGGGAAAGATGAGTTCAATGAACTTTTATCTCACAACTCCAATGTTGCCGCAAGTCTGAAGGATCTCGCCCTTGCAAAACAAAGGGGTCAGGGCTACACATTTCACAATTTAAGGTTTTTTTCAATAAGGTTGATTTTTCTTCTCAACTTTTTGTCCTTTTTCAATTTTTCTGACATTCGACTGCTTGTTTGAGACACTCCGGATTCGCCAATACCAAAACATGCGCCTATCTCCTTAAGCTTCTTTCCACTGTACTTGTGACAAAAATGAAGCTTAATCTGCCTTGCCAGTTTATTGTTTG
>JAUVVL010000221.1 GCA_030604635.1 Desulfobacteraceae bacterium | reverse complement strand
CTGCCCGCCAATGCCTATCTGCTCTTAACTCTTTAGCTGTCTTAAGCAATGAGACGGAGGATAGAAGACAATGTTAATCATAAGTGGCTATGGCAGGCGGGGCTAAAGCCCGCCCTGGTGCGACTCGTTCATATTTATTGATATAGGCTATGCATCATTCCAGACCTGACTTTTAGAGTATAGAGTATTGGTGATCGGCCTGGGCCAGGGTTGTGGAACTCGCCTACGGCGAGGCCAATTATAATCAAATTGACAGAATACCTTAACTTTAGGCACTTTACACTTTTGCATACATAGAATGAATAAACCAAGCTATAAATACGTGATCGTATTTATGAATACATGTACTAAGCGATTGTATAAAGCCTGTTTCAAAACCTCCAATCCGTTGGTTTGAAGGTTTTGAAACAAGTTCTAACAATATAGCACAGAATGTTTTCCAGGCAAGCTATTATTGCCTGTATATTCCGCTTCATCAAATTTGAAAGGATTTCCCGCTAAATTCTTGACTCCACAAGGCTTTAAATATAGACTGCAAGATCCAATTGTTGCAAATTTTGATGCCCATGTAAAAAGTCCTTTTTACATGGATTAAGGAATTTAGGGATTAAGGAATTGCGAATTATTTAAAGACATTATGAATGCGTAAAATTGAATAATTCAGCCCCGCCCCGCCTCCCGGCCGGCGGGCAGGAAGTTTTGACTTTTTACGTCGCCATCAACCATAGGATCTGAAAAAAGAGGTGATGAATGCTGAAATTCCATCTTAAGTTGTCTTTTTACAGATATTTTTTAATAGCCGCATCAATTTTTTTAATTTCAGCTTCAGCTCCCCTGGCCGGGAATAAAGACAAAAGCAAGGGCCCGCCGCCGGTTCCGGTCCGGGTTGCCATTGTGGAAAAAAAGATGGTTTCAGATCAGATATCCCTGGTCGGAACAGCGGAAGCCATTGCAAGGAGCATTGTTGCCGCTGAAGTTTCGGGTGTTGTTGAACATTTTCCTGTAAAAGAGGGTGACTTTGTTAAAAAGGGAAAATTGCTCGTAAGGTTAAGATCTACCGATCTAAAACTGCGCCTTAAAGGCGCTGTCGCTGCGAGAGAAAAGATCAGGGCCAACCTTGAGTATGCTGAAAAAGAGCTTAACAGGGCCAGCAGGCTCAAAGATGCAGACAGTATCGCTGCGCGGAAATATGATGAGGCCCTCTATAATCATCTTGCGCTTTCCCAGGAGTTTTTGCGAAGTGAGGCTGAAATTGAGCGATTGGAGTATGAGATAAAACAAAAAAGAGTTGTTGCACCTTTTTCAGGTTTTGTCGCACAGGAACACACCCAGGTCGGAGAATGGATAAAAGACGGAGGACCTGTTGTTACCCTCATTGATCTCGAACAGGTTCGTATCACCGTGGATGTACCGGAGCGATATGCGGTTATGCTGATTCCTCAAGGGGAGGTCAAGGTAATGGTCAAGAGCATCTCTAACGATCTGCTTGCGGGCAGAATATATGCTCTACTTCCACAGGCAAATCCTGAATCCAGAACATTTCCGGTAAGGATAAACCTTGCAAATCCAGGGTTTAAGATTAAAAGCGGTATGGAGTCAATGGTCACATTTAACCTTGCAGGTTCAAAAAATGCCCTTCTGATGCCAAAGGACGCCATAGTAACAGCTGGAAACGACAAGCTGGTTTTTTATATAGCTGACGGTAAGGCAATGTCTGTGAATGTAAAGGTCTTAGGCTATTATGACGGTAATGTGGCGGTGGAGGGGAATTTGAAACCCGGTACTCCGGTTGTTATCCGCGGAAATGAACGCCTCAGACCGGGACAAGCGGTATTGGTGATAGAATAAGAATCCGGGCCCAGAAGACCCGGCTTTGGGTTAACTCTGAAAGGTTTTACTATTTCGTGCTTCGTATTTTTTATATAGAGTTCTTGGTGAGTAATGAAACTCGTTGATATTGCCATAAAAAAACCTGTTACCGTTACGGTCGGGGTTATACTTCTTGTTCTGTTCGGTTTTATCTCTCTTTTCAGGATTCCCATTCAACTCACCCCCAATGTTGATCTTCCGGAGATTTCCGTCTCAACCACATGGAGCGGCGCCAGTCCTCTGGAGGTGGAGCGCGAGGTTGTCGATGTCCAGGAAGATGAGCTCAAGAATTTAGAAGGGCTAGATGAAATCAAGAGTGAAAGCAGTGACGGCAGAGCCTATATAAACCTTATGTTCGAGATTGGCGTCGGTACGGATGATGCCCTGCTCAGGGTTTCAAACAAACTCGACCGGGTAAAAAAATATCCGGACAATATGGAAAAGCCTATTATAAAGTCCGGGGGAATGCATGAAAAGTCAATCGCATGGATGATATTGAAAGCCCGTGAGGGATATAATGGGGTGTTAAGCCAAGAATACGATTTTTTGGATGAACACGCGAAGCCACGGATTGAGAGAATTTCAGGGATTGCATCAGCCAATATTTACGGCGGGCAGGAGCGTGAAATGCAGGTGATTATTGACCATGAAGCACTTGCCGCCAGGAGAGTAACGATACCGGAACTTATAAGAGCGTTGGATATAGAGAACAAGAATATCAGTGCCGGAGACTTTGATGAGGGTAAACGAAGATATATCGCCCGCACGGTGGGTGAGTATAAGAGCAACGAGGATATCGCAAATGTCATCATCAAAAGGGTCAACGGCGTTCCCGTAACTGTGAGGGATGTCGCCAGGGTGGTGCTCGGTCATGAAGATATCGGCATAGTTGTCAGGCATGAAGGGACACCGACCATTGTCATGAACGCTGTCCGCGAACCCGGCTCCAATGTCCTGGTGGTAATAAGAAGACTGAAGCAGGTTCTGACTGAACTCAATGACGGTATATTAAAAGACAGGGGGCTTATCATTGAGCAGGTATATGATGAAACCGGCTATATCTATAGCGCAATCAACCTCGTCAGGAAAAATATTTTTTTGGGCGGTACTATGGCGGTTATCGTACTTTTGGTATTTCTGAGGAATTTTGCCAGCACCGTTATCGTTTCGATGGCCATTCCCATTAGTGTGATCGGAACATTTCTTGTGATGACCCTGTTCGGGCGCAACATTAATGTGGTCAGCCTGGCAGGTCTTTCCTTTGCCGTCGGGATGGTGGTTGATAATTCCATTGTGGTTTTTGAAAACATATTCCGCCACAGGGAGATGGGCAAAACCCGTGTTGAAGCGGCCTATGACGGCACCGTTGAAGTGTGGGGCGCCGTGCTGGCAAGCACCCTGACCACGGTTGCGGTTTTTCTTCCCATTGTCTTTATTCAAGAGGAAGCCGGACAGCTTTTCCGTGACATTGCCATTGCCATCAGCAGCGCAGTGATATTGAGCCTGACAATTTCGATGACAGCTATTCCGGCTCTTTCCTCAAAGATACTGGGGAAGGTAAATAAAGCTCAAGGCTCAAAGCTCAAAGCTCTAAAGCTGTCAGACCTTGCAGGCAAATTTGTAGATACCATTACGAAATTCGTATACTGGATGTGTGGCCGTGTATCGACCCGCCTTGGGGTGGCTGTTGGCATGACTTTTCTGGCCGTTAGTATAGCCCTGCTTCTGATGCCAAAAACCGAATATCTTCCTGAAGGTAACCGTGAGCTTTTGTTTGGTATTCTTTTACCGCCCCCCGGATACAACCTAAATGAGCTTGAAGATATTGCCAAGACCATCGAAGGGGGTATTCTGCCTTTAATCGAGCATGACGGGAAAAGCGAAACCGCCGCAAAGCTTAACCTGCCGCCGGTAGATAATTTTTTCTTTGTTGCCCGGAGCCAGCAGGCGTTTATGGGAATTATTTCAAAGGTCCAGGAAAGGACCCATGAACTGCTACCCTATGTTTACGGAGTACTAAGGAAGATTCCCGGCATGATAGCCATTGTTCAGCAGCCCGGCATCTTCGCGCGTGGTATCGGCAAGGGAAGATCTATCGAGATAGAGATAAAGGGCCCGGACCTTTCTCTACTGATAAACCTTGGAAGGCGGATTTTCGGTGATGTGGCGCAGGTGCTGCCGGGTGCGCAGATACGCCCGATTCCAGGTCTTGACCTTGGAAATCCTGAGATGCGTATCATACCGAACCGTGAACGCTTAACCCGCCTCGGCATAACCACCCGTGACCTTGGGTTAACCGTGGATGCGCTTGTGGATGGCGCCAAGGCCAGTACTTACCGTCTTTACGGCGATGAGATCGACCTGGTTGTGAAAATCAAAGAAGGGAAACTCGAACGCACCCAGTACCTTAGCGGGTTTCCGATAATTGCGCCGACCGGAGAAAAGGTAACCCTCGGTTCTTTATCGGAAATAAGCCTTGAAGAAGGGCCTACCCAGATTAACCACATCGATACACAGCGCGCCATAACGATCCAGGTCATCCCTGACCGGAAGATGGCCCTTGAGACCGCCATGGCTATAGTAAAGGAGAAGGTGGTTGAACCTATCAAGGCCAGCGGAGTCCTTACAGGTCTTTACAGTATCAAGTTAGGAGGCACTGCTGACGCCCTTACGCGAACCAGACAGTCCCTGATGTGGAACTTCATTCTGGCGATTGTTATCTGCTATCTGCTCATGTCGGCCCTGTTTGAAAACTTCTTGTATCCGTTTATCATCCTGTTCAGCGTGCCTCTGGCAGCAGCCGGCGGGTTTGTAGGTATCTTTCTGGTTAATCTTTTTGTCGCCTATCAGCCCCTCGACATCCTGACCATGTTAGGTTTTGTGATCCTGGTCGGTATCGTGGTCAACAATGCCATCCTGATTGTCCATCAAACCTTAAATAATATTCGTGATGCTAACATGTTGCCCCGGGATGCAATTACAGAGTCGGTGCGAACACGTATCCGGCCCATATATATGAGCAGTATCACAACCGTTTTCGGGATGCTTCCTCTGGTAGTTTCACCCGGCGCCGGGTCCGAGTTTTACCGGGGACTTGGGGGTGTCGTGGTGGGCGGTCTTCTGTTTTCCACGGTGTTTACCATATTTCTGATTCCTGCCCTGTTAAGCCTTGCCCTCGATGCAATGGATGTTTTGAAAAAAAGATTTTCAAGATCTTAGATCGGATAAGCCGCTTGCAATACACTTGATTTCCACACATGCTCCTTTGGGCAGGGCACTAACCTCCACCACGGCTCTGGCCGGCCGATGTTCGGAGAAATATTCGGCGTAGATTTTATTGAACTCGGCAAAATTTTCTATGTTTGTGACAAAGACATCGACAGCCGTCACCTGGTTAAGGTCGCTTCCTGCGGCCAGCACGATCTGCCGGAGGTTTTCCAAAGCCTGGCGTGCCTGTGGCGCAAAACCAGGGCTTACCAGCTCACCGGTTTCAGGGTCTATTCCGAGTTGACCGCTTACAAAGAGCCAGGTGGCTGCCGCTATGGCCTGGGAATACGGTCCAATGGCAGCCGGTGCTCGATCTGTTTGAACAACTTTACACTCCATTAATGCACCCCTTTCTTAATCTTGTATTCTGTAAATCGGTTTTCTTCACCAGACAAAATTTAACGATCTCGTAAAAAGTCAAAATTGCGATGGCAAAGTAATCCCGCCTGGGCGGGACCAAATTCAAGGCGCGCGAATTTCGTGTCATCCCGCTAACGCGGTACCCGAAGGGTGCGTACTTAGCGTACGCCGCAATGACAACGAAATGAAGCGCAACGCAGTCCCGCTCAAGCGGGATTTACGAAGCCATCAAATTTAAATTCTGGTAAAAGAGTCTTACCGGCAAGGCCTTGCCCGGATTTTT
>JAUVVL010000218.1 GCA_030604635.1 Desulfobacteraceae bacterium | reverse complement strand
GCCTCGCCTGAGCACAAGCGCTTGAATTTCGTATATCTGGTTACGGCGAGTGCGATGGCGGGCAGGTCCGCTGATTTTATATATAATTGGCAGAATTCCTTAACTTTAGTTCACTTCAAACTTTTGCACCGTCTCTTCTGGCAGAGCCGGTTAACTCTGACCTGGCCCAAAGGACCAGGTTTTCAAGGTCGAAATAAAACTCTAAAAAAGGAGTGTGTATCATGGGCGAAAAACCAATTTTAGTGGATAAAAAGGAAATGATCGGAGTAATCACCCTGAACCGTCCCGACGAGATGAATACTTTCAATGTTCCCTTTGCCAGAAGATTGAATGACGCACTGCGGGATTTGGACCAAGATGACGATGTTCGTGTCGTGGTAATCCGTGCCTCGGGCAAACATTTTTCAACAGGAATCAACGTTTCAGAATTTGAGGGGAAAAGCCCCAAGGAACTCCGGGAATTTTTACTATTGATGGATGAGTTTTACCACACCATCCCCAGAATGAAGAAGCCGGTTATTGCCTCAGTCAAAGGGTATGCCCTTGCAAACGGTGCAGGCATAGTCTTTGCGAGTGATTTTGCTGTAGCCGCAGATGATTCCAAGTTGGGGACGACTGCAATAAACGTGGGATTAATCTGTTTGGGCCCGGCAGTTCCGTTGGCTCGTTTGGTAGGGCGAAAAAAAGTGCTTGAGATGGTCCTAACAGGAGATATGATCTCTGCTGCTGAAGCCGAAAGGCTCGGACTATTAAACAAGGTTGTCCCCGCAGAAGAACTTGAAGCGGCGACCATGGAGCTTGCCGCCAAACTTGCTCAAAAAAGTCCCATGGCAGTGCAGACCGGAAAGACCGGTATCTATGGCATGTCAGAAATTCCTTATCATCAAGCCCTTGACTATATGGATGAATTGTTTGCTTCGCTTTGCGCCACCGAGGATGCATGGGAAGGGATGCATGCCTTTGTGGAAAAGCGAAAACCAATATGGAAGAATCGATAGTAAATTGAAAGGTGTTATTATGAATGACAAGGTCCTCTTGGTAGAAAAACAGGATGGTGTGGCGGTGCTCACACTTAACCGTCCCGAGGTGATGAACTCCTTTAATTTCGCCATGCTTCATGCCCTCAAGGAGCAGATCGACGCGATTAGATTTGATCAGGACATCCGGGTAATCATCATAACAGGATCAGGCCAGAAGGCCTTCTGCGCAGGAGCTGATCTCAAGGAACGGGCCGATCTTAATGAGCTTCAGGTAAAAGAGTTCATTTTCACAATTAGAAATCTTTTTACTTCCATCGAATATCTCAATAAGCCTGTGATTGCGGCCATAAACGGTGTTGCCCTGGGTGGTGGTGCAGAACTCTGCCTGGCATGCGATATCCGCGTCGCTGCCATGAATGCATCCATGGGCCTTACCGAAACCCGTCTTGCCATAATCCCGGGCGGCGGCGGAACCCAGAGACTTCCAAGGCTGATCGGGCGCGGGAAAGCCAAGGAACTTATTTTTACCGGGCGCCGCGTGGATGCTCGGGAAGCTCTACAAATTAACCTTGTGAATCAAATCTGCGAAAATAATGAGCTGCTTGATGAGTGCCGAAAAATGGCCGCCATGATATGTGAAACCGGTCCCATCGCCATTGAACAGGCCAAGTACGCCATCAATTATGGTCTTGAGACCGACCTTCACACAGGCCTCGGCATTGAATCGAACGCCTATTGGGTGACAATCCCCACCGAGGATCGTCTCGAAGGTCTTGCCGCCTTTCGTGAAAAGCGAAAACCGGTATATAAAGGTAAGTAGAGGTTTTTCATGTCAGATAAAATGACCGAAAATCGATTATACTGGGAAAATGAAGAAAAGAAACTCGATGAACTCGTTTACCAGGCCATGTGGCCGGGCGGTGAAAAGGCCGTGGACAAACTGGTCAAACAGGGCAAACGTCCGGTCAGGGAACTCATTCAAAAAATGATCGATCCTGGCACCGAGTTCTTTGAACTCAGCCGTATTGCCGGCTTTGGAATGGACTATCCCGGTGTTATGGATGTCCCCTGCGGCGGCCTGGTGACAGGATTGGGAAAAATTAACGGCAACTGGACCATGATTTTTGCCAACGACAGCCGTGTCAAGGCCGGCACCTACTTTCCGATTACCCTTAAAAAGCATATGAGAGCCCAGGCCATTGCCGAGCACTGCGGCCTGAACTGCGTCTATATCGCCGATTCAGGCGGCGCTTTCCTGCCAATGCAGGCCGAAGTTTTTCCTGATGATCAGCATTTCGGATCCATGTTCTACAATATGTCTCGAATGTCGGCCATGGGCCTGAAACAGATTACCTTAAGCACAGGCGGCAACACGGCAGGCGGCGCCTACATCGTATTTATGGCCTGTCAGTCGGTGATGATTGATAAACTGGCCTACTCTTTTCTGGGCGGTCCTCCACTGGTGAAGATGGCAACCGGTGAAGTCATTTCAGCTGAAGATTTGGGCGGGGCCAAAGTGCATACACAGATTTCAGGCGGTGCGGATCATTTTTGCGACAATCAGGACGAAGCCATTGCTTGTGTCAGGGAAATTCTTTCCCTTGAACCGCCCCAGAAACTGCATCTGCACCGCTATGCCGAAACTCCTCCGCGAGTGCCTGAAGGGTCTATTTATGAAATCCTTCCGGCGTCTGTTCACCAGGGGATCAATGTTCGTGCGTTTCTGAAAGCTATAGCGGATGACAGCGTCTTTTCCGAATACAAAGAAAATTATGCGCCCGGACGTGGTGATAATATCGTAACCGGCAAAATGCGTATAAAAGGCCTGACCGTCGGCGTTGTGGCAGCCAACGGGGTCGGCATCATATTTTTTGAAGCTGCTTGCAAGGCCACTGAATGGATCGTACGCTGCTCACAGGAAAAAATTCCACTCCTTTTTGTACAAAGTTCGCCCGGCTATATGGTGGGATCTGAATCGGAACATATGGGAATCGGAAAATATGGCGCGGATATGGTGCGAGCTGTTTCATGCGCCCAGGTGCCCCGCATCCAACTGGTGATCGGGCCGGATAACGGAGCGGCCAATTACGGGATGTGCGGCAGGGCATACAGGCCCCATTTTCTCTTTACCACCATGAGAGCACGCACTTCAGTTATGAGCGGGCGGAGTGCGGCAGGGGTTCTGCTTTCAATCGAAGAGCGCAAACGTGCGGCACGGCAGAATCCGATGACCGAATCCGAAAAAGAGGCCTTCAGCCAGGAAATGATCGAAAAATACGATGGAGAAGCGCATCCGTTTTACTGCAGCGCACGCCTCTTTAATGACAGGGTTCTCAAGTTTTCCGAAATTCGCGACTGGCTTGCCATGGCCTTTGAGGTGAGCCTGCTGAAACCGATAGGTGAACCTTCTTTTGGTAATTTTCGATTTTAGTCTTTGAAAATAATGTATTAATTTAAGCTTTTTGAAAAACGTGTCCCACAAGCATTCGGGTGATCCGGTTTTAAAGTGGGTCACGAGTTTGACACGGTTTAAAACCGGATCACCTGAATGCGATAATGTTTTTAAAGGGCTAAAATGTTACAAAATAATGTGTTTTGTTTTTTAAGACAATCTGCGTGGCGAATAATATTTAGTTTTGGCGTTTTCAGGTTGGGAGGAGGAAAATGGCATTATTGACATATCCTAAAAAAGTGGTTTTAGGCGATATAACCGTAAGAGATGGATTTCAGCATGAAGAAAAATTCATTCCCACCGATGCAAAGCTGTGGGTGTCAGAACAGCTGATTCTTGCCGGATTCAAACGTATAGAGGTTACTAATTTCGGAAATCCCAGGGGAATGCCTCAATTTAAAGATGCCGACGAGCTTTTAAAAAGTCTGCATGCCAGCAAAAAAATCGGCCATCTTTTAAAGGATATGGAGATTACGGCCATAACTATCCGGGAAAGGGCTGTTGAACGAACCATCCAGGCACGTCAGGATGGATATGGACCGGACCGGATACTCTTTATGGTCTCAACCAGCGAATCACATCACAGAACCAATTCCGGGCTTTCCTTGGCGGAATACTGGAAAATGTGTGAAAAATATATACCAATGGCCCACGATGCCGGGATGAAAGTCTGCGGCACGGTCAGCACCATATGGGGCTGCCCCATTGAGGGCCCCACAGAATTGAAAAAAGCCGTTGAATTCACAAAGCAATGGCTCGATATTGGTGCAGACGATATTGAACATGCAGATCATGATGGATCAGCTCCGCCAAACAAAGTGTACGAATATTTTTCCATGATTCTTGATGCCGTTCCGGATCCTTCAAAGCATGTGGCCCATTTCCATGTAACTCGTGGTTGGGGGCTTGCCAATGTATTGGCTGCCCTTCAGACCGGGATTACCCACTTCGAATCGACGCTGGGCGGTATAGGCGGCCAGCCTGCCAACTTCGTTGACGGCATCCCTGTTACCGGCACCGGGGAATACTATTATCAAGATCCGGGCATTGTCGGGCTCGTCTCAACCGAAGATATGGTTGTGATGATGGATGAAATGGGAATTGATACGGGTGTTGATGTGGACAGCGTTCTCAGGATAGGACGTATGCTTGAAAAAATTGTCGGCCGACGCCTCCGTTCTGAATGTGCTCATACAGGGCGAATACAGAAAGAGTTGACCAGAGGTGCATAGCAAACGGCTTGAACGAAAGGAGACTTCTTCATGTTTAGCAAGGTAAATACGGTAGAAGATCTTGACCATGAAAATACCGTCCGGTTTGTTCTGGACATGTTTCATCGCATCATCATCCATTACGGCCTATGGTTTAATGAGATCAAACACCAGATGGGTATGGAAAAGGCTCTGGACGTGCTCAAAAGTGCATCTGAAAGAAGCTGTGGAGTCCAGCTGAAAAGACTCTCAAAAATCCTTGGGTTTGAAATGAAAGACGATCTGCCGCAACCGTTGCTTAATATGTCAAAAGAATCGCTGATAGAACTTATGGGCAGCGTGGCTGCAAACTGGTTGGCCAACGACGGGGTATGGTTTCAGGCAGTGGAATTTTCCAGCGGCATGAATGATGCCAAGCGTTGTAATGATTCCTGTTGGGCTCAGTTCTCGCCCTTTGAGGCCTGGTCCATAAAAAAATTTTTGAATCTTCCTGAAAAGCCCGGACTCGACGGTTTAAAAAAAGCCCTTAATTTCCGTGTCTATGCGCGTATTAACACCCAATCAATCGTTGAAGAAGGGCCTGACAGTTTTGTATTTCAAATGAATGAGTGCCGGGTTCAATCAGCGAGGAAACGGAAAGGTCTTGACGATTATCCTTGCAAATCCGCTGGACTGGTCGAGTACACCTATTTTGCCAGGGCCGTCGATCCTGAAATACATACCGAATGCATCGGCTGTCCGCCGGATGATCATCCCGAAGAATGGTACTGTGCATGGCGTTTTAAAATCGAAAAAGATTGACGGGTCGATCGTTTATTTTTTCAGGTAGTGGCCAAAACCTGAGACCTTTGAAAAATGCTTCCCGCTAAAGCGGGATTCAAGTTCAAGGAAGGCGAAAATTTTAACCACAGGAATACATAGAGTATTTTGAGGATAAAGCTAAAGCTTCACTTCGTGCAAAATGTTGAGCCTGACATCCCGCCAACGGCGGGAGGCAAAAGGGGGCGTTTTGCAAAGGTCTCAACCTATACCTTGCAGATCCAGGATGAAAAAAGACATAGATAGTACTTATGTATTAATTTAGCTTTTTGAAAAACGTGTTCCACAAGCATTCAGGTGATCCGGTTTTAAAGTGGGTCACTGTTTGAGTGGATTAGAGAGCGTTAAGAAAGAACAGCAAAATAGCAAATTTTACCTGTGAGT
>JAUVVL010000076.1 GCA_030604635.1 Desulfobacteraceae bacterium | reverse complement strand
TTAACAGAGTTAAGAGCAGACAGGCATTGGCGGGCAGGTCACTTCAAACTTTTGCGCCGTCTCTTCTGGCAGAGCCGGTTAACTCTGACCTGGCCCAAAGGACCAGGTTTTCAAGGTCGAAATAAATATTTCAACATATCGATACACTGCCGAACCTTGGCAGAATGATGTTACTTTGTTAGGTGCCGAAAAATGAAAAATACAAATACGACTACACCCCAACAGTTTGTCTTACAGCTTATGAAACAGTACCCCATGTTGCAGTACTTCACCGACCGCTCCTTTGGCGTAGAGATTGAATTTTTTGGACTGAACTATGTTATCACCCCCGTTGATAATGGAATAATCAAACCCTACAATATTTCATCCCGGGCCAAAGACGGGCGTCACATCCAGCAGCTTTATAATGATTACAATTTGCCTATCGGTGCTGACATGGATTCGTGGCACTTTGAGAAAGACACATCCGTCAGAGGCAGATTGCATACCGCATACGGCGCTGAACTAACCAGTCCGATCATGAGCGGCATAACAGGACTGGTGCAAGTCTATAAAGCCTTCCAGTTGCTCTGTGATATCGAGGGCATCGATGTTGATGAAACCTGTGGTTTGCATGTCCACCACGGTGTTGATTCTGAAGTTTATAACTGCAAACACATGCAGCAACTCGTCCGGATCATTCACCCTTTTGAGGACCACTTTTACCTGCTCATCCCGGGGGATCGCCAGAATGCGAAAACCTGTCGGCCAATGGAAATCGATGTGAAGGCCTTTCTGGATGTCTGCGACGGTGACTCAGAAGCAGGTGGCTGCGAGATCAAACAACACTGGTACTCAGTTGAAAATCGCCATGAAGAGGGAGGAGCCAAGTATCCGCGCTATGACAAAACCCGATACCACGGACTGAATCTCCACTCTTACTGGTATCGCTCCACCATTGAATTTCGATATCACTCGTCCGTGCTGCACAACATTGATGAAGCCATGCAGTGGATCATTTTTACCCAGTTCCTCGTTGAGTTGAGTCAGGGGAATGCTCCTGACATCTACTGCTACCCCGAAGCAAACAAATGGCAGGATACCATATACGATATTTACAAGAAATTCGGCCATCAGGATCGGATTAAGGAGATAGCCAACTAACCTTAATTTCTCATGAAGAATTTATGAGATAGAGCCAGCAAATTTGACCCTTTCCAGATGACGAGGTTTTCCAGGACTCAATTATGATGCCCATGTAAAAAGTCCTTTTTACATGTATTAAGGAATTGCGAATTATTTAAAGACATTATGAATGCGCAAAATTGAATAATTCAGCCCCGCCCCGCCTGCCGGCCGGCGGGCAGGAAGTTTTGACTTTTTACGAAGCCATCAATTATAGAGGCCTTTGAAAAATGCTCAATTTTGTTCAAGTTCAAGGAAGACGAAAATTTTAACCGTAGGAATACATTGAGTATTTTGAGGATTAAAATTTGAGCCTGACACAGAAATTGGGCAAAAGGGGGCGTTTTGCAAAGGTCTCTTATAGAGAGTGATCATGTGTGATATATTTGCCATTTCGGCAGGCTATAACTATACGCCCCAGAAATATCTTCCTGTTTTTGCGGAAAGAGGCAGACAGAACATGGATGGCTGGGGGGTTGGTTTTTTTCGCGATGATCAAGCTTTGGTGGAAAAATCATCAGAACAGGTGTTCAGCCAGGATCAAGTTCATGAGAGTTTCCAAAGGCTTGCCCGGGTCATCGACAGCCGGATCATCATTTCGCATATCAACTGTCCAAAAAGCGGCGGCCACCACAGTGCTCAACTCCATCCGTTCAAGCTCCCCTTTTTGGATCACCAATGGCTGTTTGCCCAGGTTGGCATTATTGCGAACATTAATAAATACCAAACCCAAGGAACAACCCGTCTGGAAGTTGATATAGCTGCAGCTAGAATATTCGAATACTTAAGAGATCAAATGGTAAAGCTGCATAACCAGAATCCGTATATCAGTCTATACACTGCCCTACACATCAGTATTCAACGAATCCTGGCGGACTATCCCGGGAATTATGCCTTTTTTCTGGCCAATGAATCGGTGCTCTTTGCCTTTTGTAACTTCCGACAGCTGATGGTTCTCAAGGAGTCTGAAAGTATGGGAGATATTATGCTGATTACCTCCATCAGAGAAGGGCTGAGTGACAAGAGTTGGCACCCCATAATACCGGATCCTCTATCCCAAGGCGAACTTTTGGTAATTGCCGGTCCGGATGTGTTATACGCAAAGGATATCTGATGCTTCCAGAATTCCTCGAATATGCGGGAAAGTGAAAAGTTTTCCCAAGTGGTATCATGTTCAAGTCCGCCACAGGATGAAGACATAAAATGTGTGATCTTTTTGCCTTTTCAGCCAAGAGAGATTACTCGGCTACCAAATCCCTGCCAATTTTTGCGGTTCAGTCCCGAAAAAACATGGATGGCTGGGGCATCGGCTATTTCAGGAAACACCGTGCCTTTGTGGAAAAATCGGCAAAGCGCGTCTTTGTTGCCGGGCATGTTCACGACAGCTTCCAGAGACTGGCCCGGGTGGTGAAGAGCAGAATTATCATCTGCCATGTCCGTTTAAGAACAAGCGGTCTCACTGACGAATGCCACGCCCATCCTTTTGTCTTAAAATTCGGAGGCTACGACTGGATCTTCGCCCATAACGGCAAAGCGCCGGCCATTGAATCCTACAGAAGCTGCGGCACTACCATTGAGGAAGCCGTAAGCGACTCAGCCCGGGCCTTTGAGTATCTCCGGGACCACCTTTTAGACCATTATCAGAACGCAACCGAACTTCCGACTCTCTTCAAGGCCTTGTGCCGCAGCACGAAGCAGATGCTTAAAGAGTATCCTGGTGATTACAACTACCTGCTGTCCAACGGCCGAAGCCTCTTTGCCTTCACCAACCACCGCCAGTTTATGTTGCTGAAAGGAAGCCGCAAACTGGAAGGTGGCCTTCTGCTCACCACTCTGGCGCGCGGCCTCAGTGAAGAAAAGTGGGTGCGGGTGGCTAAGGCCACTGTTCGCCAGGGAGTGCTTATGGCGATTTCGGCAACAGATATTATTCTGCAACAGTCACTATAGTCCGAATTTCTCATGAAGAATACTGATTGGCAAAATAATCAAATCTGTAATTATATTGCCTTAAATCATTTTGATAAATTTCACTTTTAATTATTTTGCCTATGATCTTTATTCATGAAGCGGGCTAATGTCCCTCTATTTTTTCAGCTATAATTTTCGGTAAGGGTATCGCCTTCCAGGTATGATCGATGGCCACGAATGTGACACTTCCCTCGGCCAGCAACCGGGTCTCCGGGGGGCGGTAAAAGTGAAACTGAAAAATAATTGCTTTTTCCTTGACTTTTTTGATCGAGGTGTGCATCTCAAGCAACTCGCCATAGTGGGCCGGGACAAAAAAGCGGCAATCGGCGGCCACTTTGGGCATGCCAAATTTTTCTTCCTGGTTGCGAAAAAAGGTTTCAGGAGATATGCCGATATGGCGGAGGAATTCTTCGATACCCTGATGAAAATAGCGGAAATAGGCAACAAAGTAAACCACACCGTACGGGTCGGTGTCACCAAAACGAACCTGCACCTTGGTCTTGTGAGTAAGCATGTTACACCTCCTGTAGATTGGGCAATATTTCTTTTCTTGATTGTGCTTAAAAATACCTAATTCGGATCCGCCGCGGCGGAGAACCAAAAAATAAACTTATCACTAAAGAACTAAAAATACCCCAGTACGATCGCCGGACCTACCACGGTACCATCAAAATGAGCTACGGGGCACGGCGGGGCAAGCGAAGATACGAAAATTATAATATTATTTTGTGCTTTCAATATTTCGTGTTTTCGTGATTATCTTTAAAAATTATTGACACAAAAAACAAGAATATTAAAATTAAGACATTACACCAACTCGAAAAAAATGAAACATGCGAAACGATGAACGTAACAAAGAGGTGATCGTGAGATCTTTCAAATCCGCTGTTCTGGTATGCTTGTTCCTTCTGGTCTGTCTGAACTGGACAGCCTGGTCCGGTGAAGGCTTCGAGACCGAGCTGGTTCGACTTAAAACCGCAGACGGCGTCGGGTTAACCGGCGTGCTGTGCCAACCACATCCAAACCGCATAAGCGCCGGTGTGGTCATGGTCCATGGATACAGTGGCAATTTCTACTCCGGCATTATGAACTTTCTCCCGGAAGCACTGGCTGATTGTGGCATTACCACTCTGGCGATCAACATGCGCGACCATGATCGGTGCCCCAAAAAGAACCTGTTTGAAGAAAACCTCTTCGACATTGCCGCAGCCGTGGATGAAATGGCCCGGCGAGGCTACAGCCACTTTTTCCTTTATGGACACAGCATGGGCACTAACCGGGTGCTTTATTATCTGGCAGCAACTCAGGATCCGAGGATCTCGGGAGTGCTTCTTAGCGGGCCCCCGGGCAACCTGTTTGAGTGGAACGTGAGCGTATTCGGCCAAGAGACTGCAACCAAGGTTCTCCGTCAGGCCCGGGACCTGGTGGCCGGCGGTAAAGGAGATGAATGGATGCTCATCAATCTCGGCCCCTTGGGAAAAGCTTTATATACCGCAAACCACTTAGTAAGCCTGAGGGGGCCGGAAACTGTTTCTGATCCTTTCAAAAATATCGCACGGATTTCAAAGCCGATCCTCATCGTACATGGGCTTTCCGATCGCCTGGCAAATCCTGAAGTGGCTGAGCGGCTCCGCAACAGCGCCGCGGCCGGCGCTCAGGTAACGGTTATAAAGATAGCCGAAGCTGATCACAGATTCCGCGGTCACCGTCAGGAGCTCGTGAAGGCGGTGAGCCGGTGGCTGCTGAAGCAATTGAACCTTTAGCTATCACAATTGCTCAAGGTCGCTGATAAGTTTTTTGATGTCTGTCTTTGTTAATTTCAGATCAACCTTTCCTCCTCCGGGATGAGCAAAAGTTAACGTACATCCATTCTCGCTTTTCTTAACGGACAATTTCTGCCTCTTTGGAAATATGACGGATTTATCAAGCCAGTCATCCGGGGTAAATTCTGCAATCTGGATCAGAACACCGAAGGCGTCTTCGGGGTGGATAAAGATTTCCTTCCAGAAGTCGCCATGTTCATTATACCCAAAATAAGGAATGTTATTATCTTTCAGTGTCTGTTTGGCTTTATTTATGTCAGGAGTCTGCAATGTAATATGATGAATCCCGCCGTGTTTTCTCTTTTTTAAGAAATTATCCAGGAAACCGCCTTTGCCTGTAGAACACAGAAGTTCAAGACGTGAGAGATCACCGAACGAAAAGATCTCCCAGCGGTATTTCATATCATGATCTACAGCAGAGGCTCCGGAAATTGCACCGAGTATGTCACGGAAGAAATGAAGCGCTTTTTCGTAATCTTTCACCGCAATTGAAATATGATCAATCCTGGAAATCATTAGTTTGCCTAACCACCACTTTGCCATCGCAATTTTGACTTTTTACGAGACTGTCAATTAGGGTTTAAGAAATTTCCTGAAGACAGTTGCGAACTTGTGAGTAGATATCAGGGGCCATGACCAGCAGGTGGTCATTTATCTTTTGTCCATCCAGGTATTCGCTAAGAAAAAAATCGCTTTCATCCATTTTGCAGATCTTACCTCCTGCCGCTTCAAGAATGATACAAGCCGCAGCAAGATCCTGATAGGACTCGTTGGCAATGACGGCCGCGTCGCCACGCCCCATGGCAACATAGCATAGGTGAGCACCAGTGCATCCCAGATCACGGATTTTACCCGGAAATGTGGAGCGATAACTGAGGTGAAACCGTGAGTATGTGAAGAGAAGGCTCTCGTCGTTAATATTTTTTTGCTCTGAAACGTGGATTTCATTTTTTTTCAGGAAGGCTTTTTGTCCGGCCCGGGCATGGAAAAGATCGCCGGTTGCCGGCATATAAAACACACCGAAAATGGGCCAAAAATTTTCGATAAGCGCAAGGGAGGTGCCCCAGATGGGAATTCCCGCCTGAAAATTGGCGACCCCGTCTAACGGATCATATATCCAGAGGTACCGCTTTTCATCATGGGTGTATTCTTTGTTTGCCTGGTTGTTCTTAAACACTTGATGCTCAGGAAAATGAGCGTTGAGCTGATCTTGAAAAAATTCCATCAGATGGAAGTCGGCCTCTGTGACCAGCTCCTCATCGAATTTAATATGAGGATTTCCTTTACCGTAATAGGAAAGCGCTTCATCTCCTGAACGGCGGATCACTTCCATTGCGAACTGAGTCAATTCTTCAATCCCATGACGTTCTTCTGCGGCCATTTTTCCTCCTTGTTTTTAGAATATTAAGATGGATGTATTAATTTAGCTTTTTGAAAAACGTGTCCCACAAGCATTCAGGTAATCCGGTTTTAAAGCGGGTCACGAGTTTGATACGGTTTAAAACCGGATTACCTGAATGCGACAATGTTTTCAAAGGGCTAAAATATTACAAATGGATTAATTTTCCCCAAAATAGATACATTGATCCGGCAGACTGCCAGGCGTCGGGAGGCGGTCATAGCAAAAACATGGCAGGCAGACATATGTTTAAAGCGTATCGAACTTGTCCCTCCTAATGCGGATCAAAAATTGTAGACCAGAGTGGAGAAAAGAGTGCTAAAAGTCTCCCAATGGCCTTGTAAAGGTGAATTTGGCGGGATCATAGACTAATTTCTCGGCCGCGGCCTTGGAGTTCCCACCCAGGAGTGAAAAGGGAAGGGACACAATAAAAAAGGCGGAGCCCACAACAACGGCAACGATTCCCAACGGCCTGACAAACACAAAGTCAGCAATCATTGCTTCGGCGCTAATTCCTTCATCCATACTCTCTTGCTTTGCCAGGGCGGAAGCTCCGAATGGAACAAAGACCAGTGATGCAATTATAATGAAGACCAGAGATTGTTTTGTTATTTTTTGCATATGTTCCTCCTTTTTTGATAAATCATGGACTATTTTATTTGCATTTTTTCTTAAGGCTTACTAATCCCGCTAAAAGCGGGACTCAAACAGAGACCTTTGCAAAACGCCCCCTTTTGCCTCCCGCCATTGGCGGGATGTCAGGCTCAACATTTTGCACGAAGTGAAGCTTTAGCTTTATCCTCAAAATACTTAATGTATTCGTGCCTGCCCCGTAGGTCTGGAAGATCGTACGGGGTGGTTAAAATTTTCGCCTTCTTTGAACTTGAACAAAATTAAGCATTTTTCAAAGGTCTCAAACAGTCAGATCTTTTTATCACCAGCGGGCTCCAACAATTTATTGAGAATTTACTAAGGAGAGCATAATAAAGTGGACATGTCTCAGATTGCCCTCGGCTGGCGCATCCGTGCGGGATGGTTCTAAGGCTCACTACGGGCGTCCCGTGAACTCGGCCCCGCTTTCAGCGGTGCCTCAGACAGCACGGAACGCTGTCCTGCGTTTCGCCAAGAACCATCACCGTCCGGCTGCAATTTGCCTCGGGCAACCCGCTCCATGTCTAAATCAAAACGCTCGGATTAGTACGTCTAAACATGACCGAAATTCTGATATGGTTGAAAAATAATAATATTGGAGTTATATTTTGTAACTGATAAATAGATGTTTTAAAAATATCGAATTTTATGGGAATTTTTTACAATGTACTATAAAAAAAAGCAGGTTGTGTGTCAAGTGAAAAGGGTTTGCATTTCAAACCCCTTCCCGGTTTATCTGAATGGATCATGGGCGTTATTTTTTACATCATATTTATGCAACTGCCTGAAAAGAAATGACATCACCTCCCTCATACATTGAAGTTGCCATAGCGCTTCCGGTATATAAAACTTATATTTACAGCGTTCCGGAAAACCTTTCTGCACTCGCATCGGCGGGGAAAAGGGCGCTGGTACCCTTTGGTCAGCGCAGGGTTACAGGATACATTCTGGGTTCATGCAAGGATATCAATCAGGAGGAGATAAAAATTGTTCTGGATATCCTTGATGAAAAGCCGCTTTTCCCTTCATCAATGATACCGTTTTTCAGGTGGACTGCTGATTATTACATGCATCCCATCGGAGATGTTATCAAATGCGCGTTACCCGGAGGGTTGAACCTTTATGACTTTGTCACCATTGCCATTACGGAAAAAGGGGAAGAAACGCTTTTTAAGAATTCTGTTACACCTTTGGAAAGTGAGATTTTAAACCGGCTGAAAACGGAATCTTGTCGTCTCAAAGACCTTTGCAAAAACCTTAATAAGCACATCCCCAATGCATTAATTCATGGCATGGAGCGTCGCGGGCTGATTGTCCACAAACGGAAACTTAAAGGCGGAACCACAAGGCCGAAGACTGAACGGCATGTATCATTTGTCGGTTCTGATATTCCCATGGACAGGCTCTCTGATTCAGGGAAAAAGATCATTGACGCCATAAAAGATCAGGGGGAAATTTCCATAGGCAAATTAAAGGCGCTGGTTCCGTCTGCTCCTAGATTAATAAAGTCTTTGGAGACGGCGGGTTATATTTCGATTATTAATAAAAGGGTTTATCGGGACCCGTTCGGTGAGCCGATAACGTCCGACGCTGCTCATAGACTTACAAATGAGCAGAAAAGTGTAATTTCGACGGTGTTAGGATCCTTGGGTCGAAAATTTGCAACCTGCCTTCTGACTGGAGTCACGGGAAGCGGCAAGACAGAGGTTTACATGCAGCTTGCTGCAAAGGCCATAAGCCGGGGCTATTGCGTGCTTGTTCTGGTTCCTGAGATTGCCCTTATATCCCAGATGGAGCGGCGGTTCCGAGCTCGGTTTGGTGAGTGTGTTGCTATCCTTCACAGCGGGCTTTCCGCTGGAGAGCGCTATGATCAGTGGATACGCATCGCTCGCCAGGAGGTGGCCATCGCCATTGGTGCAAGATCCGCCGTCTTTGCGCCTTTTACTGACATCGGCATTATCATAGTTGATGAGGAACACGACACGTCCTACAAACAAGAGAGTGGTTTGCGGTATAACGCCAGGGATCTTGCAGTTGTTAGGGCAAAGTTTCATGATGCAGTTGCCTTGCTGGGGTCAGCCACACCGTCGATACAGTCGTACTATAATGTAACAACAAAAAAGTTTGAGGAAGTCACATTAAAAAAGCGGGTTGAAAAGCGTCCCCTTCCGGAGATAACTGTAGTCGATTTGCGCAAAAGCAGGGATGTCCGGGGAATCCGGCGTTTTATTACTCCGGAACTTAATGGGGCAATGGAAGCGACGCTCGAGCGTGGTGAGCAGGTTCTCCTTTTTCTGAACCGGCGTGGCTTTGCCAGCTATCCGGTTTGCTCAGCGTGCGGCGAAACAATAAGATGCAAAAATTGTGACATTTCCCTGACACTGCATCAGGAGGCCAATGCATACAAATGCCATTATTGCGGTTTTACACGAGCATCGGCATCAAATTGCAACTCCTGCGGATCTTCCAAAATCAGACTGTTGGGACTTGGTACCGAGAGGGTGGAGGCCGCCGTAAAGGCTCTCTTTCCTGACGCCAGAACAGCCAGAATGGATCGTGATACAACCAGGCGAAAAGGCTCGATTCTTAGAATACTCAAAGGTCTCAGAAACCAGAACACAGATATACTTGTTGGGACTCAGATGGTCGCAAAGGGCCATGACTTTCCAAACATAACCCTGGTTGGTATTATTTGCGCTGATCTTTCACTAAACTTTCCGGATTTTCGAGCCGGGGAACGGACCTTTCAGCTTTTGGCCCAGGTTGCCGGAAGGGCCGGGAGGGGGGCAGCGCCCGGCCGTGTAATCCTTCAGACTTATAATCCGGATCATTTCAGCGTATTATCTGCAACGGAGCAGGACTTCAAAACCTTTTACAATGCCGAGATAGGTTTTCGAAAGAGCCTGAATTATCCGCCGTTTTCAAGGATGGTACAGCTAAAAATCTCAGGAAAGGACAAGGCAAAAACCCGACAGCACGCCCAGGCCGTTGGAGATCTTTGCAACGCGCTGAAAAGAAACAATACATCTTTTTTAAAGTCTGTGGAGATATTGGGACCCGTTGAAGCTTCACTCCCAAGGATCGCAAAACAATACAGATGGCAGATCCTTTTAAAAGGTCTGAGCGTAAAACCGCTTCACCGGTTTCTTCACCTGATGTTGTTTAAGAACAGGGCAAAAATCAGCAATCGCCATGTCAAGGTAGTTGTGGATGTTGATCCAATCTTCATGATGTAATTCGGATAAAATAGCCCCTGATCTTTTCGAAGCCGTTATATATGATCAAAACAGCACAGATTAAAAACTTGCGCCTTGGCATTCATATGGTTGCAACGTAAATAATTTTATTTATACCTTTGTGGCGAAATAGTCACTTTTATTTTATAACAGATTGTTTTTAAAAAGGATTTTACCCATGAGACTTAAGGTCATTTTTGCCTTTGCTCTTGCATTTTGTGTACTTTTTCCCGCAACCGGTTCTTTCGGAGCCCAAGACAAAACCCTTCAGTTACCATCTGCTTTTTTTCCGGAAGCCCAATACGCGTTTGCGCCGGTTTTAGAGGGGACTGAAATAATGCACGATTTTATCCTGCAAAACAAAGGGACAGCACCTCTTGAGATTAAAAAGGTCAGAACCGGCTGAGGTTGTTCGGCTGTCTCGTACCCGAGACAAATCCCTCCCGGCGGTGAGGGAAAAGTAACCATAAGAGTAAATACAGACGGATATGGTGGAAAAAGAATTAAAAAAAACATAACCGTTGAAACAAATGACCAAAAGAATCACAGGCTTAGCCTGACAGTATTTGGTATGGTTGAAAAATTTGCCACCATTATCCCGAAAAATGTTATTCTAAATGGTTTTGTCGGAGATCAGATAAAGACAACGGTGAAGATAATACCTGAAGAAAAGTATCCGTTCAAAATAGTTGAAAGCAAAGCAATAAATGGCAAAAACATCCGTTTCAAGCTGGAGGAACATAAACTGTCAAAAGGGATGGAATATGTATTGACTGTTGAAAATCTGAAAAAAAATAAGGGTCGCTATTCCGACAACATTTCCCTGGAAACAGACAGCAAAATACGGCCTCTGATTAGGATCAGGGTTAACGGGTCTATCCGTGACAGGCAACCCGGCGCAAATAAATAGGCGCTTATTGAGGCTTGATAGACGTTTTTTTGTTGATGTATATAATACTTTGTTTTAAATGGATAAAAAACCCGAAATTCGAAGGAGCCCCATCTTTCAAGTACTGTCTTGGAAAATGCATATGTATTTATGAAAAATATCAAAGTTGTTGCTTTTGACTGTGACGGGGTCATGTTTGATACAATGAAGGCAAACATGGCTTACTATAACCAAATTTTGGACCATTTTGGCCGGCCTGCCATGACCACCGAGCAGTATGCCTTTTGCCATATGCACACCGCAGAGCAGGCGATTGCGAATCTGTTTAATGATATGGAGAGTTTCGAGGCAGCGCAAGCCTATCGCAAAAACATGAGTTATCTGCCGTTTTTGAAATATATGGAAATAGAGCCGTATCTAAAGCCTTTGCTTGAAAGGATCAGGCCCAGATACAAGACCGCTGTTGCCACAAACCGATCAGACACAATGGACCGGGTTCTCAGCGAACACGGCCTGGAAGGGCATTTTGATCTTATTGTAAGTGCTGCTGACGTAGATCGTCCAAAACCTCACCCTGATCCGCTCATCAAGATCCTGGAACATTTCAGGATAGATCCATGTCATTCAATTTATGTGGGAGATTCGAAACTCGATGAAATCGCGGCCAAGGCGGCGGGGATGCCCTTTGTGGCTTACAAAAACGGATCTCTTTCTGCGGACTTTCATATACAAAGCTTAAAGGAGGTTGAGGGGATTCTTGAGGCCTAACCCGAATTTCTTATGAAGAAATCGATAGCTATCCTGATCCTAAACATGGTGTTGCTTGGACTGGCAGGGATTGCGCCGGCCAGCGATATCGAAGATGTTCGCGCGCGCGTATACGCTTGGTGTAATGCCTGGCAAAACCGGAATATCAGCAGGTACATGTATTTCTATAGTCCGACTTTCCGATCTAAAGGTCTCGATTACCAGGGTTGGATGGAAGAGAAGGCCAGACTTTTTCGAAAATCCGGTGACATCCGGATTGGGATATCCGATCTGTGGGTCTTTATCGAAGGAAAGTATGCAACCGCAAGATTCGTGCAACGGTATCAAGACCCGAAGTTTTCGGATGTCAGGGAAAAAAGGCTGATACTGATAAATTCAAGCGGTCAATGGAAGATCGTTTCGGAAGAATGGAAGCCATTGAAAATGCCTGTTCGGACTACCGGAGGCCAGGCGGCCGCCACAAATTCGCGGGGATTTGATACTGGGGCTCAAGCAGTGCCAACAAAAATCATTGTCAAAAGCATTAAATTTAATATTGAAAAGGATCGGGAAAAGGTTTTTGTTGCTTTGAATAATTATTCCGTTCCAAAGGTACTGGCGCTGAACGGGGACAGGCCAAGGGTTGTTGTTGACGTAAAAAACGTTTCTTCCTGGAACGGACTTTCCATAATTCCCGTTAATGGGAAATTGATCAAGCAGATACGAACACATTTGCATCATGACGCTAAAAAACTGCGGATCGTTTTGGACCTTACACATTCTGAAGACAATATTATAAACAAATCCTTTAACAAGGCAGAAAACATTTTCTGTATCGAGGTCAGATAAGCACAAAAATTTTCATTTTTTGTAAGATTCAGATCAGATTCCCCAAAATGCTCAATGGCGTTCGCAAAAGACTTTTTACGAAGCCATCAATTATTGATGGTTTCGTAAAAAGTCAAAACTTCCTGCCCGCCGGCCGGCGGGGCTGAATTATTCAATTTTACGCATTCATAATGTCTTTAAATAATTCGCAATTCCTTAATCCCTAAATTCCTTAATCCATGTAAAAAGGACTTTTTACATGGGCATCAATTATTGATTGCCAAAACCATTGTTATCGCCGCAGCCCGGGCACTCCCAGGTTATTCCGTTGCACGTCATTCCCCACAAATTTTCCATCATGCACTCCTGACAGATGGCGAAGCTGCAACGGCATTGCCAGTAGAAAGGCGCGTTCTTTCTACAGCAGTGACAGTTGCTTGGCGCGTTCTTGCGGCGTTTTTCTTTGTAAGCCGATCTATTTACAGAGCCTGTCATGATCGACCTTTATGCATCTGTCCATGACCACATCGATACCCGCTGCTGTTAAAAGCTCAGCTGCTTCCTGGTTTTCAATATTCAGCTGCATCCAGAAGACTTTCGGCTTTAGACGGATCGCTTTATGAGCGTGGGGCATGATCTGGGCAGGATTTCTGAATACGTCAACAATGTCCACAGGTTCCTTGATATCATCAAGGGAGGCATAGGCTTTTTCTCCCAGGATCTCATCTTGAGCCGGCCGGACCGGAATGATCCTGTAACCCTGATCTTTAAGATATCTGGCAACCATATTTGAGTCCCTTTCGGGTTTGGGGCTTAAACCCAGAATCGCGATGGTCCTGGCATTTTCAAGTATATCTCTGATTTTGCCGTCTTCGGTAATTATTTGGCCTGATTTCATGGTATGAATCCTTTTGCAGTCTTGCTGTTTTAAGTCAATAATGATAGAAGCAGAATATTATGTTATAAGCATTTTTTATTGTAACAGTTCAGCCACTAAGTCACAAAGAAGGGGTATGAATTATAAACATTTTCAAAAATAGAATAATCCATATAAAATTGACAGGCAAATGTACTGGTTTTCTTTTCAATTTTATCGCACCTCTA
>JAUVVL010000055.1 GCA_030604635.1 Desulfobacteraceae bacterium | reverse complement strand
CCTCTAAAGAAAGCCAATTTCATCAAAAGTATCCGTGGACCAAAAGGGGGACACATGCTGGGAAAGCCACCTGAAAATATTACAATTGGGGAAATCGTAAATGTGCTTGAAGGAGGGATTAATTTTGTTAGTTGTATTGAAAGTTCTGATGAATGCAATAGATCCAACCACTGCTTGACAAGAAGCATCTGGCAAGAAGTATCACAAGCTATGCAGGATAAGCTTAATTCAATAACTTTATTAAACGTGATTGAGAGAGACAAAACAGCTTAAGTTTTATTTAAGGAGAGTAAAAATGTATACTGAAAAGGTGATGGATCATTTTCTTAACCCGAGAAATGCGGGCGCAATAGAGGATGCCGATGGAATCGGAGAAGTCGGCAATCCAACATGCGGAGATATGATGACCTTCTATATTAAGGTAAAGGATGACAAAATTACTGATGTAAAATTCAAAACATTCGGGTGTGTTGCAGCCATCGCAGTATCCAGCAAGGTCAGTGAAATGACCATGGGTAAAACTCTTGAGGAGGCCAAAAACATAACGAAAAAGACTGCCGCAGAGGCCCTTGACGGACTTCCAAAGGAAAAGATGCATTGTTCCAACCTTGGAGCTGAAGCGCTTACCGAGGCTATTAAAGATTATGAGGGGAAAAAATCTGGAAAGCCAAAATCAGCTGTTGAAGCGGCAAAACGGGAAAAATCAAAAGAGCATAATAAATGCGGCCAATGCAATACACAAAATCCTGTTGCTGCAAAATTTTGTATGAACTGCGGAGATGAGCTTAAGAATTAATGAATATGCCATCTTTTGTTTACATTGATACCTAAGTTGAGCGATTTTTTGCGAAGAGATGTGCTGAGATCTTGATGCATAGGGGTTTGCGAAAACCACAGGCATACCCGTGGATATGTCGAGGATTTTCGCGAAGCCCTGATGCGCAAGAGATTGGTGCAGATCGAGTAAAAAATCGCTCAATTTAGGTAATATTAAGGAGGTGATGACTATGAAACGCTTTATTATGCCCAGAGTGGCACACTGCAGCGAAGGCTGCCATCTTTAGTCCTGGGCAAGACGTTAAACTGCCCTTTATACATGCTATATTTACAAATAGTTTAAACATTTATTCCGTTTTGTTTTATGGTAACACTCAATTGCTTTTCATGGCCAACGCCTTGCGGCTGCGGCAATCTCGACTCGTAAAATATCCGGGATAGGGTTTAAGTTTACACCTTTCACTGTGCACCTTACTTTGAAGGGGGAAGGATTTGAGTACGGGTGAAAATGGAGGATTTATGGTCGATCAAAAAGTTACATTACCGATTACAGGAATGACATGTGCAAACTGTGCCATGAATATTGAACGGACCGTAAAAAAGCTAAATGGCATAAAAGATGCAAATGTTAATTTTGCTGCTGAACAGGCAGTAGTAGCTTTTGATCCGAAACTTCTCCATCTCAGGAACGTAGTCGATAATATCCACGATTCAGGTTACACTGTTGCGACAACAAAAGTCGAATTTCCGGTAACCGGCATGACCTGCGCCAACTGTGCAATGAACATCGAAAGGGTATTAAACAAAAAGGTCCCCGGAGTTATTAACGCTTCAGTAAATTTTGCCACGGAACGGGTATACATTGAGTATGTCCCTTCGATTTCTAATATTGATGAAATAGTATCGGCCATAAAAAAGGCAGGATATGGTGCTTTACCCCCTGAAGAAGTTATAGAAGGTGAAGATGCTGAACTTGCGGCACGTAAGGCCGAAATTAAGAATCAGACTCTCAAATTTACAGTAGGGGTGTTGTTCGCACTTCCGCTATTTCTTCTAAGTATGGGGCGGGATTTTAACCTTACAGGCATCTGGAGTCACGAACCCTGGGTCAATTGGCTTTTCTTTGCCCTGGCCACGCCTGTCCAGTTTTACACAGGATGGGATTATTATGTAGGAGGAATAAAAAGCCTTAAAAACAAAAGCGCAAATATGGATGTTCTTGTTGCCATGGGATCATCGGTTGCGTATTTCTATTCTTTAACCGTACTGCTTTTTCCATTCTTGGGCGAACATGTATATTTTGAAACATCTGCTGTAATTATTACCCTTATCAAACTAGGTAAAATGTTAGAGGCCCGAACCAAGGGTAAAACCGGCGGAGCAATCCGCAAACTTATCGGCCTTCAGCCAAAAACCGCAGCTGTTCTGGAAAACGGGATCGAAAACGAAATTCCGTTAACCCGTGTCAAAAAGGGTGACATCGTTATTGTCCGTCCCGGAGAACGGATTCCGGTTGACGGCATTGTACTCGAAGGAGAATCAGCAGTCGATGAATCCATGCTCAGTGGTGAACCCCTGCCGGTTGACAAACACGCAAACGACACCGTTGTCGGCGGAACCATAAACGGAGAAGGTCTTTTAAAGTTCAAAGCAACACGCGTCGGAAAAGAAACCGCCCTTGCCCAGATTATCAAGCTGGTTCAGGAAGCCCAGGGGAGCAAGGCGCCCATTCAGGCGCTTGCAGACCGTGTGGCGGCAATTTTTGTTCCATCTGTCATTGCCATAGCTATCATTACATTTGCCCTGTGGTGGGGAATCACGGGCAAATTTGTACCCTCCATGATAAGGCTGGTGGCTGTGCTTGTCATCGCATGTCCATGTGCTTTAGGGCTTGCCACCCCCACGGCAATAATGGCCGGCACGGGGAAAGGAGCTGAAAAAGGGGTCTTGTTTAAGAAAAGTGAGGCTCTTGAGAATGCTACAAAGTTAGATACAATTGTGCTGGATAAAACCGGGACCATCACAATAGGAAAACCCGCCGTGGTTGACATAATACCTTTTGATCCTGACATTATAACCAAAGATCAGCTCTTAAAACTTGCTGCTTCGGTTGAAAAAGGATCAGAACACCCGCTTGGAAAAGCGATTGTCAATGAAGCAAAAACAAGAGGTATTGATCTTTGGGAACCTGAAAATTTCAGAGCTTCGGGGGGTTTTGGTGTTGAGGCGCAGATTGACGGCGATTTTGTCAGACTGGGAAAGCCCCCATGGTTCCATGAACTTGGGGTCGATATTGATATAGCCAAAGATAAGATAAGTTACCTGCAATCCGAAGGCAAAACAGTCATGGTTCTGGCACGGGAAAACAATCTGGCCGGCTTGATTTCAGTATCTGATACACTGAAGCCGGAATCTAAAGAGGCCATTAAACAGCTTCACAGCCAGAATCTAAAGGTAGTCATGCTTACTGGAGATAATCTTCAGACAGCTCAAACCATTGCTTCTCAAGTAAATATTGATGACATTTTTGCAGAGGTGCGCCCCGAAGAAAAATCATCCAAAATAAAAGAACTTCAGAAAATGGGGGAAAAGACAGGAATGGTTGGGGATGGCATTAATGATGCTCCTGCGCTGGCTCAGGCGGATGTCGGCCTGGCAATCGGAACCGGTACGGATGTGGCAATTGAAACAGCAGATGTAATCCTTTCCAGCGGCAGTTTAACCGGCGTTTCCAGGGCTATCAGGCTTAGCAGGGCAACCATGAAAACGGTCAGGCAAAACCTTTTCTGGGCGTTTTGTTACAACATTTTGTTTATTCCGGTTGCAGCTGGAATTTTGCAGCCTTTTGAAATTTTTCCGGTCTTTTTGAGACAGCTTCATCCGATACTGGCAGCCCTTGCAATGGCCTTAAGCAGTATTTCCGTGGTGACAAACAGCCTGCTACTGTATAAAGCGGAAATTGAATAGGCACCATTAGGCAAAGTTATCTTTTCTTGACTCTATTATCGTTTTCACTTTATTATAAGTGTATCCGTTCACGGGGTCATTCTACGCCGGCTGTTGATCGTCTCCTTTCACCGCGTGCAGTACATCTTTCAATGATTCTGTGGAGCGATCTTAAAGACGATAACTCCACGACCCCTGAATTAAATATTTGGTATTAATTTAGATTTTTGAAAAACGTGTTCCACAAGCATTAAGGTGATCTGGTTTTAAGGTGGGTCACTGTTTGACACGGTTTAAAACCCGATTATCTGAATGCGATAATGTTTTCGAAAGACTAAAATGTTACAATATTTGAGATGGCGAAAGTTTTTAAACCATCAGCTTTAACACTCAGGAGCCTAAAATGGACTATATCAAAATTCGATTTACAAATGATTTTGATCAGCTCGAATCCGAGTTCGAAAAAACCTTTGAAAACATGTTTAGAGCGATAAGCCCCATGTTCACGCTTGCAGAGCGGAAGTGGAAGCCTCAAATGGATATTTATGAAACCCCTGACGAAATCATTATTCTGGCTGAAATCGCCGGGGTCAATAAAGAGGATCTGGAACTGGAAATCAGCAGTAAGGCTGTCAAAATTCATGGGAACCGTACTGAATTCCCACGCGTAGAAAACACAACATACAGACTGGCAGAGATCCAGTACGGCAGGTTTGAGCGTATCCTGTATCTTCCATCACCCATCGATACCGAAGTAGTTTCAGCGTCATATTCTAACGGCTTTCTCCAGATCCGACTTGCCAAACTTTTGCTTGATAAAACACGCAAGATACCCATTACAGAGGGATAGCCGTTATCTGATTAGTCCGCCATAGGTATATTGGAGGTACACATGACACAGCCTCAGCCACCCATCGGAATCAGCACTGAAAAAATGCCTGAGATTCTTCCCATCCTGCCTTTGTATGATTTAGCCCCTTTCCCCAAAATGATTTTGCCTCTTGCTGTCATGCAGGAAGAATCGATTAAATTGGTCGATGAAGCCATGTCCCAAAATCGTATCATAGGACTTATTGTTGCGAAAAAGCCGATTAAGGAAGGCTCTTATACGCAAGATGATCTTAATGCCGTGGGAACAAGTGCTTTGATCCTTAAAATGGCAAAAACCGAAGACCACAGGGCACGATTACTTGCACAAGGCCTGGAAAGATTCAGGGTAAAGGAATACGTAAAAGGCAAGCCGTACCTCCAGGCCCGGGTGGAGCATATTAAGGATATTGAAAAACAGGATAAGGAAGTCAAAGCACTGATGTCCAACATAGTAAGCCAGTTCACCCGAATTGCAGAGCTTTCTCCCGGCCTGCCCCAGGAAATTATTGCCATGGCAAAATCAATACAGGAGCCCGGTATTTTGGCCGATTTGATTGCTTCAACCATCAATACCTCAATTGAGGAAAAGCAGACGGTTCTGGAAATTTTTGATGTAAAAAAACGGTTGGCAGAAGTTACCCGATTGGTTAACTATCAGCTGGATATTTTAGAGCTCGGAAACAAGATCCAGTCCCAGGTCAAGGGAGACATGGATAAAAGGCAGAGGGAATATTATCTGCGCGAACAACTTAAAAAGATCAAGGAAGAACTGGGTGAAAAGGATGAGGCCACGGTTGAAATTGAAGATTTCAGAGCCAAAATCGAAGAAAAAAATCTTCCTGAAGAAGCCCGCAAAGAGGCTGACCGTGAACTGGACCGCCTTTCCCGCATGCACCCGTCTTCTGCGGAATATACCGTGGCATCAACTTATCTGGACTGGCTGACTACCCTCCCCTGGCATGAAAGTACAGAAGACAACCTTGACATAAAACAAGCAAAAAAGATTTTAGATCATGACCATTTCGGGCTTATGAAGGCCAAAAAACGAATTTTGGAATACCTTGCCGTTCGTAAGTTGAAGCCGGAATCTAAAGGGCCGATCTTGTGCTTTGTCGGACCACCCGGCACCGGTAAGACATCACTGGGCCGCTCCATCGCCCGGGCTTTAGGGCGTCGGTTTTTCCGCATCTCATTGGGCGGTGTAAGGGATGAGGCTGAAATCAGAGGACACCGGCGCACATATGTAGGAGCCCTTCCAGGCCGTATTATCCAGGGGATCAGGCGATCCGGATCAAACAACCCGGTATATATGCTGGACGAAATAGACAAGGTGGGGAGCGATTTTCGCGGAGATCCATCATCCGCCCTGCTGGAAGTTCTTGATCCTGAACAGAATTTTTCTTTTTCAGATCATTATTTGGACGTGCCGTTTGACCTGTCCAAAGTCATGTTCATAACAACGGCAAACATTCTTGACACCATACCCCCTGCTCTGCGGGACAGGATGGAAGTTCTGCAACTTCTGGGTTACACGCTTGATGAAAAAATTAATATTGCAACCAGATATCTTATACCCCGCCAGCGTGAAGCCCATGGCTTAAAGGCCGGCCAGATTTCATTTACAAAAGGGGCTTTAAAACAGATTATTTCGGGTTACACCCGTGAAGCGGGACTAAGAAACCTGGAGCGTGAAATCGCAACCGTTTGCCGTGGTGTGGCAGCCAAAATAGCAGCAGGCGATGCAAAATCTGCAAAAATCAGGGTTGATGATCTTTCCGAATACCTTGGTCCGATCCGCCTGATTTCCGATGTAAAATCAAGAATTTCAACACCCGGTGTGGCCACGGGGCTTGCCTGGACGCCGGCAGGAGGGGAGCTCCTGTTTATTGAAGCCACGTCCATGAAAGGGAAAAAAAACCTTACCTTAACCGGGCAACTTGGGGATGTTATGAAGGAATCCGCAACCGCAGCGTTAAGCTTTATTCGGACAAATGCTGCATCCCTCAAAATTGATGAAGACTTTTTTGAAAACAGCGATATTCACCTGCACGTACCCGCAGGCGCAATACCCAAGGATGGCCCTTCAGCCGGTGTCACAATGCTAACCACCCTGGTATCACTGCTAACCCATAAAACCGTACGGAATGATCTTGCTATGACCGGTGAAATAACATTGAGGGGGCAGGTGCTGCCGGTTGGCGGCATAAAGGAAAAGGTTCTGGCTGCCCATCGTGCAGGTATCAAAACGATTATCATTCCAAAGTGGAACGAGAAGGATCTGGAAGACATACCCAAAGAGGTCCAAAAAAAGATCGATTTCCACTTTGTCGACAGAATGCAGGATGTTTTGAAAATAGCATTTCAATAAAACCTAAATCAGCTCATCATAACATATTTATTATACTCTTCCTGCTCCCTTACTGAAAAGTATCATATAGAGTATGACCCTAATTGATCGTAAACAAAATGGGATTTTGTTCAAAATGTATATCTCACTTATATCGGAAAATCGTCTGGGGCGCCTTTAGCAAAGCGGGCGGTGAATACACACACTCACTTATCTGCATAGCAAAGCTTGATGGCTTCGTAAATCCCGCTTGAGCGGGACTGCGTTGCGCTTCATTTCGTCGTCATTTCGGCGTACGCTAAGTACGCCTCATGACACAAAATTCGCGCGCCTTGAATTTGGAGCTTTTTACTTTGCCATCGCAATTTTGACTTTTTACGAAATCGTCAAGCTTGGACCTTCCGCTTAAAGAGTCAAAAACAAAGCGCAGAGCGGTTTTCGCTCTGCGCTTTGTTAAATACTCTATATCTATATGTTTGCGCTTCAGGCAACATCCTTGTTGTAGCAGATCAGACAGCATTGCAGGCATCGATTCGATTCATAGAGGGCTTCTTCTTCGGTAATAACAAGGTCTGCTTCATCAAAGGATTTAATCCGTTCATCCACCGGGAGTTCCGGCATCTTTGTCCTTGCTGATTTCTCTATTCCCTCAACAGATTCGAAAATCGATACCGGAATATTATCCGTAAAGAGTGTTTTTGCAGGTGGTGTTACTTCTTCACCAGTAATGTACATATGAATCGACCTGGCTGCTCTTCGGCCGCCGCCGATGGCACTGACAACAAGAGCAGCACCGGTTGCGGAGTCTCCTCCGGTAAAAATATAAGGTATGCTCGACTGGAGAGCCACCGGATCAGCAGAATCGATGGTATTCCAGCGGGTCACATTCAGATCCTCGGCAAGAAGTTTACTTTCATCCTTGAAAAACACATCCGGCCCCTGCCCGATGGCGGTGATCAGCATATCGATATCGATAGTGCTTTCAGAACCTTCAATCGGCACCGGCCGTCGTCTCCCGCTGGCATCCGGCTCGCCAAGCTCCATCTTCAGGTATTCAAGTCTGGTGGCATTGCCTTCCTCATCTCCGATAACGCGAGTCGGCGCCGCCAAAAAAGTAAATTGTATGCCTTCATGTTCGGCCGCTTCGATTTCAACCATGTTGGCGGGCATTTCTTTCAGGGTCCGGCGGTAAACAATGGAAACCTCTTTAGAACCCAGGCGAACCAGGGTGCGAACACAGTCGATGGCCGTGTTCCCGCCGCCGATCACAACGCACTTTTGCCCGACAAAAGGCTGTTCTTCAGCGCCATCGCCCTGCTGCCATAAAGCAAAATTTGTAAGAAAATCGATTCCAGTATAGCAGCCTTTCAGATTCTCGCCTTCAACGCCCAGATTAAAATCTTTCCAGGCTCCTATACCAAGGAAAACGGCATCATATCCGTCCTTCATAAGCGATTCGACGTCAAAATCGCGGCCCAGCATTAAGTTTGGTTTGTGCTCTATTCCCAGATCGAGGATCCCCTGGATTTCCCAGGCCAAAACCTCCTTGGGGAGTCGATATTCGGGAATTCCGTAACGAATCATTCCGCCGAGCATCGGCACGGCGTCAAGGATGGTGACATCATGGCCGAGTCGGCGCAGAAAATAGGCACAACTCAATCCGGCCGGACCGCCGCCGACGACGGCCACTTTTTTGCCGGTGGAAGGGGCGCATGGTATGGGAAAACGTCGTCCCGAGTTCATTTCATAGTCGGCGACAAAACGTTTCATCTGATTGATGGAAACCGCTTCATCTTCAATACCCCTGCGGCACTTATCTTCACAGGGATGCGGGCAGACACGGCCGCATGATAACAGCAGAGGATTTCGCTCCCGGATTGTATTGACGGCGCCTTCGTAATCACCCTTTTTAATTTGGGAGATGTATTTTGGAATGTCAATTTCAGCAGGGCATGTCTGTTGACAAGGAGCGATGCGGTCATCAAACTGGTTGAGATGGAGCAGTCTTTGAGACATGGTTTTGATTTCCATGATGTCTTTGGGGCAGACTCTTTCACATGCTCCGCACCCTACACATTTAATATCGTCGACAACAGGATATCCTTCAGGCCCCAGTTTGAGCGCATTAAAAATACAGGCACTGACACAGTCACCAAAACCAAGACATCCCACTTCACATTCTCGCTTACCGCCATATATGGTTGCGAGTGCCTGACAGCTGTTGATACTCGTGTAGAAATATTTATCGGCCGCCCGATTGCCGCCTGTGCACGTATTGTATGAAAGTATGGCTTCCGCAGTACCGGGATCGACGCCCATGATAGCGGCTATATTTGCCGCTGCTTCTGCGTCGGCAGCAACACAGACTCTGGGAGGCGCTTTACCTGCGACAACCGCCGCCGCTGCGGCCGAACATCCGGTGTATCCGCAGCCCCCGCAGTTTCCAGCGGCCATGAATCCTTCCACTTCGGCAATTCGGGGATCTTCATAGACATAAAAAACCTTTGAGGCAATACTCAGCATAGCCCCGCATAAAAACCCCAGGCCCAACATAAAGAAAAGAGCTGTATACACAATTACCTCCTATAATACACATTGACTATTGAATATTGAAAATTTATGGAATTCTATCTTTTCTTATAGATGATCCGATAACAAAATCTTCAATCTTAAATCGACAATTTTTAATAATAAATGCCACGATCTTTCAATCTTCAATCGACAATCGACAATCCTTAAACCATTCCATTAAAAGAGAAAAATGCAAGTGCAATCAGTCCGGCCGTAACCAGTCCGATGGACGTATCCTGGAGCGGTTTTGGAACCCTGGCCAAAGTAATACGTTCACGAACTCCTGCAAAGAGAATCAGAGCCAGGCCGAAGCCCACGGCAAACCCGAACGATGCAAAAAGTGACTTCATAAAACTTAACTCTTCATCGATATTTATCACACAGGCGCCCAGTACGGCACAGTTTGTGGTAATAAGCGGCAAGAAGATGCCGAGTCCGGCATACAGGACAGGGATGCTTTTTTTCAGGAACAACTCAACAAACTGAACAAGGGCCGCAATAACCAGGATAAATGCGATGGTTCTAAGATATACCAGATCAAATGGCACTAAAAAATAATGATAGATAATCCATGTGATGGCACCCGCCAAAACCAGGACAAAAACAACAGCCATGGCCATGCCGACGGCTGTCTCCATTTTCCTTGATGTGCCGAGAAAAGGACAGTTGCCCAGAAACTTGGCAAGCAGAATGTTGTTTACAAAAATGCAACTGATAATTATTTGAAAATAGCCCATTTCGCTCATTTATCTTCTCCTCTTTATCACTCAAACAGGTTCATGATGCAAAGCATCAGTCCAAGACAAACAAAAGCACCGGGAGCTTGAATAACGAATGTAAACGGCTCAAAGGAAGGCCCGAATACCAATCCACCGTGACCATAAAGGTAAAAAGAACCGGTTCCTAAAACTTCCCGAATACCTCCAAGCGCAGCCAGGGAAAGGGTAAATCCGATGCCCATGCCCAGACCATCGGCAATGGAACGCACAATACCGTTTCTGGATGCAAATGCTTCGGCGCGTCCCAGAACGATACAGTTAACCACAATCAGTGGTATAAACAGACCCAGTGTAAGAAACAGCGGATATGCATACGCCTGCATCACAAGTTCCACCACGATAACAAATGTTGCAATGATTATGATAAAACAGGCGATTCTTACTTTTGGCGGAATGATCTTCCGCAACGCTGAAATCAAAATATTTGAGCATATCAGGACAAATGTCGTGGCAAGTCCCATTCCGATCCCGTTTTCCATGGTTGTGGTTACACCCAACACCGGGCATAGACCCAGTACAAGCCGAAATGGAGGTATCTCTTTCCATAGCCCTTTGGTAAATTCCTGAGCGATAGTCTTAGCCATCTTGATCTCCCTATTTGTTGAATTCCTTTAGTTTTTCAGCAAGCTGGGGTTTCAGTCTTTGATATATTTTGCCGGCGTCTGTCGCGGCAGCGCAAACAGCCCGGGAAGTAATGGTAGCGCCGCTAATGGCATTCACCTGTCCGCCGTCATTAGTGACTTTTATCGGTTCGATTAAGGAAAAGCCTTTAAATTGAGCTACAAAACTGGGATCATCCTTGGCCATTGCTCCCAGTCCCGGGGTTTCTTTGTGAGTAGTAACACTGGCGCCAACAATCTTGTCGTCGTCGATATTGACTCCTACCATAAAGCCTAATTCACCGGCAAATCCTTTTCCTATACTTTCAAATGCAACCCTGTTGGCCTTGCCGTCAAATTTACCTACAAAGAAACTTCTCTCAATATCGCCGTCCTTGATTTTGAACCGGTCAACGATGGGATCATTGGATGCTCCTTCGAGTATTGTCTTGATTGCAGGTCCTTTAACAAATTTAAGCTGTTGGTTTTCGATCTGAGCAGCCGTTCCTTCCTTGAGACTGGCAAGCAAGCCGCCTGATAAGGCTGCTAAAACTGTAAGGACGACGACCATTTTTATCAATTCACGCATGTTATACAACCTTTCCAAGCGCTTTGGGCCTGATTCTGTCCACAAGTGGATTTATAAGATTCATCAGCAGGATGGCAAGAACCACGCCATCAACATTGGCGCCGATATTTCTTATGAGTACAGTCATTATCCCAGCGCTGGCGCCATAAATGAGCATGGATATAAAGTTGACCGGTGAAGACGAATCCTCGGACGCCAGGAAAAAAGCGCCGATCAGTGTGTAGCCGGTTAAAAGATGAAAAAGAGGACTGGCGTAATTAGCGGGATTATTCAGGTTAAACACCAGGGCGGTAAAAAATACACCTGCCAAAAAGGAAACCGATATTTCCCAACGGATAAACCCTCTGATAATGAGATAGATTCCGCCAAGAATAAGGCCCAGCCCAAAGGTTGCACCGATGCCGCCTGCCTGTTGCCCTATTAGAAGATCGATCATGCTATATTTAACGATGCCGGCCGGGCCTAACTGTTTTAGGACGGAAAGTGGATAGGCCATGGCAAAGCCAAGGTCATAATTTACAAGAGCCTCATTAAAATCAAAAAAGTCTTTCCAGGATACCATCAGTATGGCCAGACCGATTAGGACCGGGTTGAAAGGATTGCCGCCGATTCCGCCGAAGATGTGCTTTCCGATAACCACCGCAACAAAAGTGCCGGTGATAACCAGCCACCACGGAGATGTTGCCGGCAAAAGCATGGCAAGCAGAAGGCCGATAACCGCGGCATTGCCGTCGCCGATGCTGATGGCCCGCCTTGTCACTTTGTTTATCGCCAGTTCCCAGATCATTGCAAAGGAGATGGAAAGTGAAACCACACCGACAGCAGGTATACCATATTGGAAGATACCAATTAAAACCGCCGGCAGCGCTGCTAACATCATGTGATAACTTCGAGCCGATATACTGCTTCCGTCGTGGCAGAAAGGAGCGTGTGAAACTATGAGTTTTTTCTGATTAAGCATTCGTTTCCTCCACTGTACTGATCCGGCCAAGTTCATATTTTGCCAACTTTATATAGTGAAAAATCGGCATTTTCGATACACAAACAAAGCTGCAAAGACCGCATTCTATGCATGAATACAGGTCGTATTGTTCTGCGGCCTCTTCATATTGCCCGGCCTCCAGAAATCGAACAAGCATGTTGATCGGGACATTTGCCGGACAGATTCTGATACATTCGCCGCAGTTGATACAAGGGTAGTCTGAAACAAGGGCTACGTCGTCTCTATCCTGAACAATAACGGCATCTGTATCCGCTTGAACCGGATAATCCTCTGTATAGACCGAAGAACCTGTCATGGGACCGCCAACAATTACGCGGTCTTTTTCGTGCAGGGTAACGTCAAAAGCCTTGAAAATTTCACTGATAGGCGTTCCGATCCTGGCCGTTACCAGTGTTTTTTCCCCATTTTTATTAACAAACGTCATCGTCTTTGTTACAGGTATGCGGCCATCATCAAATGCTTTACCAATAGATGCGACTGCTTCGGCGCTAAAAAAACATACGCCCATATCTTCACAGCTTTTTCCTGCCGGCACCACCTGGCCCAAAATATTTTGCACCATAAGAAGAGGAAGTGTCGAAGGATATTCAGAATCGACGGTCATTATTTCCGCTCCGCTTCCAGCAGCATCTATTGTCAGGGCTTGTGGCACGGCAATTATAATATTATCAACCCCGGTTATTTTCTTTAAAATACGGACTCCGATTTCGATTGCATTGCTATCTGCCCTCGCGGCATACTGGTTCGTGGTCATTAATAAATCGCTGTCAACACCACAAACTATAATGGCATTAATCGATTTTTCAGGATCGGAGAAGATCTCAAAAGACGGGTTGCCCGGCGCGCCGGTAAGATAATTTATGGCGGTTTCGAGGGTTGGATCTCCGGCCGGCGCCTTGAATTGATCATCTGTTTCTTCATTCTCATCTACATCAATCGATATGGCGGTATAAGACTTGCCATAATCACCGATGAATGAAGAAATGGATGATATTGTTCCTGTAACCGTAGAAATTACATACGCATCACTATCTTCGGAGTAGGAAAGCTTCTGGCCGGTTTTAACCTTATCCCCGATATTAAATAATATCGAATCTTTATGATCATAGGATCTGCCTAATAAAAGGGTAGCCTTTTTAGAAGTCGGGATTTTTTTCGGCTCCGGCTGTGTAATATCCAGGGCGTCATATTCCATCCAGGTCTTTGCCAAACCGATAAAAGATCTTTTTATCATTGTTTAACCTTTATTGTTTTTCTGTATTACGGTGAAAGATTATTTAAAAAAGCCGTAGCCAGTAATAAAAAGGCTAACGGCTTACATAAAATGGCACCAACTGCATCTTTTATCATCTTCAACAGGGCCGATATCACTGTCTTTATGACATTCTTCACATTGTGAATGGAAGGCATCAACTCTTTTTGTCATCTCCGAATCTTCGATTTCGTCAGGTTCATGACATTCGTTGCAGGCTTGCGGAGCTGCTTCACCTTCCGCAGGGATCTGATGACAGTCACCGCAGGCCCGAAGCGATTCCTCTTCATCCTCAGGGTGATGATGACAGTCAGTGCAGGAAAGACCATAACCTGATTCTGCCGTGTGTGTTTTGTGGTCAAATAAAACTTTTCCTGCAACACCTTTGTACATTACCCTTACCGGTTCCTCCGGCGCTTTTGCAGGAAAGGCTGCATAGCTTATAACACCCACAACTAACAGAATAATAGCCAGGCAGTAAGCCAGCTTCAGTTCTTTTTTTGATGTCATTTCAATCGATTCCTTTCAACGTCTCATCGTAAAATCTTAATAATCATGGTGGGCGTAAAACCAAAGAAGTCACGTATCACAATAAAAAAATGCTTTCAAGTCCTTTTTCGACCAAAAGTTAAAATGCCGACCTGTGCGGCTATGATCAAACGCATAAAAAATCAGCCCGCACATCTCATCCCGCTTGAAGCAGGATTCATTAAGCGAGAAATTGGTTTTGAAACCACTTCTAATGCGATGCAATTATTTCCCGGTAAAGCTCTAGCTATCTCTCTGAAACATTTTTCCAGGTATATGGGTGCTCCAGTCCCAGCCCTTTTTCTATCATTTCTTCTCGAAGAATTCTATTCTGTAAAAGCTCGGACATAGCAGATGTCATATCTTCGATGCTATTCGGGTCAACAAGATAAGCCGCACCACCTGCTACTTCAGGCATTGCTGAAATATTTGATGTGATAACAGACAATCCCATCTTCATGGCTTCAAGAATAGGCATGCCAAACCCTTCATAAAGAGAAGGATAAATCAATAAGTCAGCCATTCGGAAAAGAGAATCCAGCTCTTGTTCTGTAATATAACCGGTAAACACTATTCTATTTTCCATGCCTGTTTCTCTGACAGAAGCATCACATATTTTTTTCATCTTTCTCTGATATGGTGCACCGGACACATTGCCGGTTATTAGCAACTTACCCGAATACCCCCGATGGTTTAACAACCCTGCAAAAGCATGAATAAGCTTTACAATATTTTTCCTCTCATGAATACCGCCTACGTTCAGAACAAAATTTTCATTTATTGCAAATCTGCTTTTGAGTTCTTTTTCCTGAGAAGGATCCTTAGGATTTACCTCACGGAGCCCATTTGGCACAACCCTTATCTTCTCAAATGGAACTCCTACTTTTTCTGCAATATGCTGCTTTGAATAATCAGATACCGTGGCAATAATATCATTCAGACGGCACGCCTTTCTGATTCCAGGTTTATACAGAAATATGTTTCTGAATAATCCCATCGCCTCCCTGAATGTAAACGGGATTACATCATGAACAGTAAGTACGAAAGGGACCTTTTTACGTATCTGATATAACAAAAATCGTGCCAAAAAATACCTTTGAAAAATAAAAACATAACTTGTTAATATATTAATGATTGTGGCGCTGGAATTGGATTGACTTGTCATAAAAATGTCAGATCCGAACCCTTTAGCGGACAATTCAAGGATGAAATTGTCACCTATTTGTTTACTGGGTTTTCGTTTTGT
>JAUVVL010000286.1 GCA_030604635.1 Desulfobacteraceae bacterium | reverse complement strand
TAGAGGTGCGATAAAATTGAAAAGAAAACCAGTACATTTGCCTGTCAATTTTATATGGATTATTCTATTTTTGAAAATGTTTATAATTCATACCCCTTCTTTGTGACTTAGTGGCTGAACTGTTACAGATTTAGTAAAATTCAAAGAGGATATTTTGTGACTAAATTTCATATTTTTGTGTTCAGAGCAGTACTTGGCGCAGTTTTTGCTGTCTTTCTGACACGTTTTTTCTATAGCAAAGTGGATATTAACTATGTCGTCGGACTCGCCATTTTTCTTGTAGGTATGGCGTATGTTCTGGAGTACTTTAGAAAGAGAAGAAGCAGGTAGATCTCACTGCAAAGACGCCCCAGTACGATCTTCCGGACCTACGGGGCAGGCAAAGAACTCAGAGGGAAACATTCTTTTCATTTGCGGTGAATACCTAAAGCAAGGAGTGATTTGTCGTTGAAACAGATTATCCTCGGGACCGCCGGGCATATTGACCACGGAAAGACCTCTCTTATCAAGGCGGTTACCGGCATCGATACAGACCGCTTAAAGGAAGAAAAGCTCCGCGGTATAACCATTGAACTCGGATTTGCTTACCTGGATCTTCCCAGCGGACAGCATCTCGGCATTGTTGATGTCCCCGGGCATGAAAAATTTGTAAAAAATATGGTGGCGGGCGCCACCGGGATAGATATCGTCGCCTTGGTGATTGCCGCTGATGAAGGGGTCATGCCCCAGACACGGGAGCATATGGAGATCTGCACCCTCCTGGGCATCAAGCACGGTCTTGTTGTACTGACCAAGATTGATCTCGTGGATGAAGAATGGCTGGAACTCGTAACCGATGATATCAAAGATTTTGTCAGGGGAACATTTTTAGAAGACGCCCCGATTGTAGCGGTATCATCTGACACTGGTGTGGGACTTCAGGAATTTATTAAAGCCCTGGATGAACTCAGTGCCGTGATACCCGTCCGCTCTCCCTCCAGCATCTTTCGCCTTCCTGTTGATCGGGTTTTCAGCATGAAGGGATTCGGAACTGTGATTACTGGAACCCTGATTTCCGGGCGGGTCAGGGTGGGAGACATAGTTATGCTGTATCCCTCTGGAATTACATCCAAGGTTCGGGGGATTCAGGTGCATAACCGTATCGTTAACCAAGCTGAAACCGGCATGCGAACGGCCATTAATTTTCAGGGACTTGGAAAGGATTCCGTTAATCGCGGGGATGTTTTGTCAAATCCAGCGGCCTTAAAGCCGAACTACATGCTTGATGTATCGTTTCACTATCTTCACAGCAATAAGAAACCGATTAAAAACCGCACCCGCATCAGATTTCATGCCGGAACCAGTGAAGTTCTCGGCATCCTGGGGTTGCTCGACAAAGAGGAACTGATTCCGGGTGAAACCGCGGTCGTCCAGCTGCGACTCGATTCGCCGGAGGCTGTCATCAAGGATGACCGTTTTGTTATACGAAGCTACTCGCCGGTGCGCACCATCGGCGGAGGGTATATCCTCAACCCGATTCCACAAAAGCATAAACGGTATAAACCTGAAGTCGTTAAAGGATTAAAAGGTCTGATGGATAACGGACCTGAAAAAATTATTTCCTATCACATTGATGAATCCGGCTATCGGGGCGTCAGCTTTTCCGATCTTATGATAATGACCAACATTCATGAAAAACAGCTTCACGATATCATTCAGGGCTTGCTGTCAAAACGGACCGTTATTCTGGCTGACAGGGAAAACCAGATTTACATTCACCACAACAGCTTTGACAAACTCAAGAAAGAAATGTCTGTTTGCCTGGACAACTACCACCAGGCCAATCCCCTTAAAGCAGGTATGCCCAAAGAAGAGCTCAGGTCCAAGTTTCCCGCTTTGCGTAGTTCAAAGCTTATTAATCTGATGCTCAATCAGATGATTAAGGACAAAAAGATCGTTGCCGAGGAAAATACGGTCCGCCTTGCTTCACACACGATTTCCCTGGGGATGGACCAGGCAGATGTCAGGAAAAAGATTCTGGATGCCTATCTTAATAGCGGGCTTACGCCGCCATATTTCAAAGAGCTCAGCAAAACTCTTGATGTTGAAATTTCGCGGGGCAAAGATGTTCTCATGCTTCTGGTGGATGAAGGGCTGATCGTCAAGGCCAAAGAAGATCTATATTTCAATTCACGGGCTGTGGAGGATTTGCAGCAGAGGCTGGTCGATTTCCTTGTGTCTCACGAAGAAATTACAACCCCGCAGTTCAAGGACATAGCCGGCGTGTCACGTAAGTACCTGATACCATTAATAGAATACTTTGACGCTCAAAATGTGACAATTCGGATTGGAGACAACAGGAAGCTTAGAAAAAGGGTAACATTTTAGCCACTAAGTCACAAAGAAGAGGGGAGATAATTAATAATTAATTATTAATTATCATTTTGGGTTTCTTGTCAATTTTAACGTGCCTCTTATTAAAAATGGCATTAAAAGAATCATATTATAATTTTAGTGTCTTAGTGCCTTTGTGGCTGAACTATTACAGAAAAAGGAATTAGTGGTGATAGAATGGAAAAATTAAATAACAGGGAGAAAGATAATAAAAGCGGATTTATTATTTTTGCCGCTACGCGGGTTATCATTGGAATAACCCTTGCTGTTGCCGTTCTGTGGGTGTTTGACACGCTGCTCGACTATGTCGAAATAAATCTATCCGAACCGGTCGTCCAGACCAGGTACAGTGAGAAGGCCGGCACAATATCTAAGGTCATTGAAACAGCGCACGAAGCCCCGTCCGTAAAAGAAACCTCCGGACACAAAGAGGGCCCGTCGCTTCAAGAACATCTTACACTTCACGAAACCGAACCGGCCCAAGAACGTGCGGCGGTTCCTGAACCAGAACCGGTCCAAGAAGATACAGCGGTTCCTGAAACCGAACCGGTTCAAAAACATGAAGAGGTTGCTGAAGCTGAACCGGTTAAAGCGACTACAACAGCTCACAAGCCGGTGACAGATGAGCCGAAAACTTCTTCCGAAATTCATGAAGCGCATGCCCCGCAAACTTCCGGATATCCGGACAAGGGCATGGCATTTGTCGACGCTGTTATAAAGCCTCTTGATTATGAATTGCATCAAAGATTCTGGGGCTGGCGTCCCAATGATGCTCTTGATGTAACGGACAACGTTGGCAATTTCCAGCTGGGCGTTCTGGAAGTCACCCGCAGAACCGTCGAGGTCCTTACGGAAAGGATATCCCGTACTGGCAGTACCGCGGCATTTGATACCAACCTTGAACGCGCTATGAATTGGCTTATGATAAAGGCGGACCAATTCCGGTCTCCCTCTGCGGAATCAAAATACAGCGCCGGTCTTGACGAAATAAGAACTTACAGGGAAAAGCTCGAAAAAAGAGAGGCCGAATTTCATATCAAAACCGACAATCTAATTTCTCTGCTGACGGCATACGAAGGTTTGCTGGGAAGCTGTGAAGAGAGCCTGGTCAAAGCAGAGGAAGAAGACGAAAGCCCCGTAAGTTTTTTCAAGGCTGACGATTACTTTTTTTATGCCAAGGGGGTTGCCAGCGCTATGTATACGATACTGGAAGCGACCATGGGAAATTTCAATACCATCCTGGAATCGCAACGGGCGACCGAGGTTCTTCATCATGCCATTGAATCGCTGAATCATACCACTGAAGTGGACCCTTTGATAATAACCAACGGTGATTTAAGCGGTATCTTTGCAAACCATCGCGCCAACATAGCGATGCCGATCAGCCATGCCCGCTATTATCTGAAGGTGCTGATAAAGACTCTATCCACATAAAATTGCTCTGCGTATCAAGTCGCTAAGGGGAGCATTACCGATTTGTTAAAATGGTTCTCACCCATTAAATTATTTATTTTTGAGCGAAAACCTCGCAATCGGGTTTCGGGTGTCAGGTTTCAGGTGTCAGTAGTAAGACACGCAGCGCAGGCGCTTGCGCCGCGTGAAC
>JAUVVL010000308.1 GCA_030604635.1 Desulfobacteraceae bacterium | reverse complement strand
CATATGATTGACGCCATTAAACAGTTGGTATTAAAGGATTGGCTACTGTTTTTTCTTTAGGCTCACTTACATGCGAGTTCCAGATTTTTTATATTTTATTATCAGTGGGCGGGGCTTTTATCATCTTGTTTACCATCACTTATTGAGAAGTTACCATCAATGTAGTCGATATTCTATGATAACAAGTATTTTCTTTTCAATTTCATTATCCGTTTTACAGATTCCGCCGCTTTTGCCTTTAGCGATTGAGAGTTGCCAAGGGTATTTAATATTTCCACAAATGCATTTTCAATATCCGGCCCCTTGTGGCAGATCAGGGCCATGTCGATATCTGCTAAAAGTATCTGGCGGATAACGGTCTTGATATCATAATATTTTTTTATTGCGCCCATGTCCAGATCGTCGGTCATAATGATGCCATCAAAGCCCATACGCCTGCGCAGAAGATCCCCGGCAATAGGGATTGACAGGCTTGCAGGCCATTCGGGGTCAATCTTTTTGTAAAGGATATGAGAAACCATGATTCCGGATACCTCATGCTTAATGGCGGCCTCAAACGGCACAAGATCCGTTGACTCCATGGCATTAACGTCAATATCAAGGGCCGGCATCTCGACGTGTGAATCGAGTTTTGTGCGGCCGATTCCCGGGAAGTGTTTGGCAACCGACATAATTTTGCTTTCCTGCAAATGCTCGATAACCGTTACTCCCAGTTCAGTTACCCGCATCGGATCATGACCGAAGGCCCTGTCTGACATCACACTATCTACTCCTTTAGGGACAACATCCAGGACAGGCGCCAGGTTCATGTTAATCCCTACTTCTGTGAGTTCTGCTGCTGTAACACGGGCAAAGCGGACCGCATCTGCCGGGCCTTTCATTTTGGGATTACCTGGAAACCGGGTAAAAGGTTCCCTTAGTCTGGACACCTGACCCCCTTCCTGGTCTATGGCAATAAAAAGCGGGGGCTGGCCACATGACCGGGCGTAATCCTGAATCGATAAACACAACTGTTTAATCTGGTCTCGATTCGACAGGTTTCCGGCAAATAGAATGATTCCGCCGACCTTTAAGGTGTCGATAAGAAACATCAGGTCCTGGTTGAGTTCGGTTCCATCAAACCCGACCATCAGGCGCTGCCCCGCTGACTGTTCATCTGAAAATGCTGTGATATCCATTTTATTGTGTCAGAAAATTGTTTTTCCGCCACCAAGGCACCAAGACACAAAGAAAAACTGAATAAATAGTAACAGTTTAGTTCTTTGAAACAAATAGATTTCAAACGAGCTTCAGGTATAATATTTTTAAAAAACTAAAGTGTTACAATAAATATTTCTTTTGTGTCTTTGTGACTTTGTGGCAAATAATTCTTGGTTCTGGCATATACAGTTTTTGATTTATCGAACAAATACCAGGCCGGCCCAGCCTTTCTCAAATTCTTTTCAGACACATCTAGAGTATTCTTGGGTAAAGATATTCAAAAGATCTGAAACTTCACTTGTTTTTATGCCCGAAATGATAACCGATCCCCCTTTTTCCGTTATTTCAGTAATGTGAGAACATAGCCGTTTAAGGGTTGGATACCGCCGGTTGGCGGTGATCAGCGGAAATTTTTGATCGATTTTTTCAATGTTACGGTCATGGATCTCGATTCGATTTTCAAGGTTGTTCAATTTAACGTTTTCTTTGGCTTCAGCTCTGGCACAAGGATCAATATCAATACCCACCGCCCTTTTTGCCCCTAATGTTACGGCAACGATTGCCAGTACTCCTGACCCGGTTCCAATGTCCAGGGCACAGATATTTCTTCTTTCCCGGAAAAATTCCTTTTTCGATAATGCCTGTTCTATTCCCCTGACGGCCAGCCTTGTGCTCGGATGTTCACCTGAACCGAATGACGCGCCATGCTGTAATTCAATTGCAACTTCATCAGATGCCGGCCTGTAAAATGCGCCTGGTGGTTTCAGTACAATCCGTTTTGAAATGCGAGTCGGTTTGTTAAAGGATTTCTCCAGAAACGAACAGCCGAAATTATAAGTATAGACGAGTTCTCGATCTTCCACCAGATTCCTAATGGCGGTTTTTAATGCTTTTTTATCGGTTGTAAGCCTTTGGCAAAGTCTCTTTCCCAGTTCCCCCGGTTTCAGCCTTCTTTTCGATTCGGAAACAATTTCAAACACCTTTTTGCGGATTGCTTTGATATCTGCCAGCATCCTTTTAGCGGTTTCTTCAGATGCAGCCATTTATTTCCTTATCTGCGCAATTGATACTTTCGCACGGCGCTGTTGTGGTCTTGGATGTTTGCTGAAAACTTGTGCGTGCTGTCTTTTTTGGAAACAAAATAGAGGAACTTGGTGTCCGCCGGGTAAAGGGCGGCTTCTATGGCCTTGATTCCGGCGTTTGCAATCGGCCCGGGCGGAAGCCCATTGATTCTATAAGTGTTGTAAGGTGTCGTTCTGGCAAGATGTTTTCGGGTAAGGTTGCCGTCAAAGTCCTTTATGCCGTAGATAACAGTAGGATCACTTTGCAGACGCATTCTGCGCTTTAACCGATTGTGAAAAACCGAAGAAATAATGGGACGTTCAAAAGCAACGCCGGTCTCCTTTTCGATAATCGACGCGAAAGTAACCACATGGTGGATCGAAAACCCGAGGGTTTCAGCCCGATTTTTCCATTCCGGCCTGAATATAGACCAGAACCTCTTTACCATAGTGGATATGATATCTTCGGGCCTCGCGTTTTTTGGAAAGTAATAGGTATCCGGAAAAAGATACCCCTCAAACGTTTCAGCATCAATCCCCTTGGCATGTACCAGATCAACGTCTGTTGCGGCCCGTAAAAAATCTGCTTCGGTTCCGAATCCTGCCCCGGCGACAATCCGGGCAATCTGCCGCAAGTTATAACCTTCCGGTACGGTGAGTCTGTGGAGACGAACCTTTCCGTTGACCACGATTTCAAGTATTTCTTCCGGCGTCATAGCTGAAGAAAGAATGTATTCCCCGGCTTTAATACTTTTTTCATATCCTTTTATGTAGGCAAACAACTTGAATTCAGCAGGATTATTAATAATACCAATTTTATTCAGTCTTTCTGAGAAAGCCAAAAATCCTTGGCCGGGTTTTACAATCACAACCTGTTCCACGGGCTCAGTACCTGCGGGTTTGCCGGCATTGACAATAATATACAGATAGACGCCGGCAGCAACGGAAATCAATAAAAACAGCGTTATTGCAACAATTATTTTTAATCTCTTCAAATCCGAATCGACTCCATCAGAAAATTGTTTAACCCGAATTTCTCATGAGTCTGATTCGCAAGAAATTCTGGGCAACCCTGTTCATATGCCAAACAGCAGCAAATTGTCAAAGGGTAATGAATATTTTAAACAGAATGATCAGTTAAAATCGACTTTGAGGTTTCCCTGAATACCAAGCTATATGTCTTGATTTTAATCACCTGTGAGTTTATCATTCAATATTTGAGGTGTGAATGGTGATGCCCATGTAAAAAGTCCTTTTTGCATGGATTAAGGAATTTAGGGATTAAGGAATTGCGAATTATTTAAAGACATTATGAATGCGTAAAATTGAATAATTCAGCCCCGCCTGCCGGCCGGCGGGCAGGAAGTTTTGACTTTTTACGAGTTTGTCAATTGTGAATAGTGAGTGGTAAATTTATGAGTAAGCAGCATAAAACAAGCGAAACATATTATGGATTCGAACAGGGGCCCATACGACCGCCCAGCGAGGCATACAGCCTGCTCATCCGTGTCACCCGCAACTGTCCCT
>JAUVVL010000101.1 GCA_030604635.1 Desulfobacteraceae bacterium | reverse complement strand
TGCTCAATTTTGTTCAAGTTCAAGGAAGGCAAAAATTTTAACCACAGGAATACATTGAGTATTTTGAGGATTAAAATTTGAGCCTGACACAGAAATTGGGCAAAAGGGGGCGTTTTGCAAAGGTCTCGAGACCTGTTTTCCGGGAAGGCCCTATTTATACGTTTTTGTCGGAGACGGGTAAGTGGAAAAATAGAGGCTTTCGATGTGCAAAAGATACTGAAAAATATAGGCAGAAAAATGATGATGAATGTTTTGAATAAAAACGGATCTTCCAATATTTTTTACTTCCTCTTGCAAAGGCGATTATGACATGCAATATGGCATAAACTAAATATTATTATACCCCATATTTTTATATTTTCAAGCAAATAAGCATGATGGCAAAGTAAAAAATCTTTTGTGAGCGACATTGAGCATTTTTGGAGAAAGATTCATGAATAAAACAAGCCATATAAAAGAGTATATACAAGCGCTCAAGTCTTCGAATCGCCTGGGAAGTCAGGTGGTGTATCACACGGTACTGCCTGACAACTCTCCATGCTTGTCAAAACCCGAAAAACCGTGGCCCGAAGAAATATATAATATCATGGAATCGGCCGGTGTTCGTGATCTTTACCAGCACCAGGTAGATGCCGTTGATTTGATAAGGTCCGGCCGGCATCTTGTTGTGGCAACGCCTACAGCAAGCGGCAAAACCCTTATCTATAATCTTACTGTGCTGGAAAATGTGTTAGAAAATTCCGAATCAAAAGCACTTTATATCTTTCCCTTAAAGGCCCTTGCACAGGATCAACTGCGTGTGTTTGAAGAACTGGCGGCATATGGCAAGAGTATAAAACCTACAGCTGCGATTTATGACGGTGATACTTCAGCCTGGCATCGCAAGCGTATAAGGGAATCGCCGCCTAATATTCTTTTGACAAACCCTGAAATGATCCACCTTTCGCTCCTGCCGCATCACCAGAAATGGGCTGAATTTTTTTGCGCTCTTGAGATCGTGGTGATTGATGAGGTCCATACCTACCGCGGAATCATGGGTTCGCACATGGCCCAGGTTTTCAGACGGCTTCGAAGGATATGCTCCTTTTACGGCGCTGATCCGACTTTTATATTCTGTTCCGCCACCGTATCCAATCCTGCTCAGCTTACCGAACAGCTCACTGGGCTTAAAGCCAGCACCATCGCAAAAAGCGGCGCACCCATGGGCAGGAAGCATGTCCTCTTTATCAATCCGGTTCAAGGGCCGGCTCAGACAGCCATACTTTTGCTGAAAGCAGCACTTCACCGTAATTTGCGAACCATTGTATATACCCAGTCACGGAAACTTACAGAGCTGATCGCCATCTGGGCAGGAAGTCAATCCGGACCTTTTGCCAGCCGTATCAGTGCCTATCGTGCCGGATTCCTTCCCGAAGAACGGAGGGAGATCGAGGCCCGGCTTGCCAAAGGTGATCTTTTGGCTGTTATATCCACCAGCGCCCTTGAACTGGGTATCGATATCGGCGATCTGGATCTTTGTCTTCTGGTGGGATATCCAGGTACAGTTGTGGCTACATGGCAGAGAGGAGGCCGGGTAGGGCGCACCGGTCAGGATTCCGCCCTTGTGCTTATTGCCGGTGAAGACGCCCTGGATCAGTATTTTATGCGTAATCCCGAAGATTTTATCAAACGGGAGCCGGAAGCAGCGGTTGTGAACCCCTTTAACCCTGATATTCTGTCAAAGCACATGGTATGCGCCGCAGCCGAACTGCCCTTAAGATCTGACGAAACATTAATGTCCGATGAAACGGTTAAAAAATCGGTTCTCAGCCTGGAGGCCAAGGGAAAACTTTTAAGGAGTGCTGACGGCAAAGAGGTCTATTCCAGCCGAAAGGCCCCCCACCGGCATGTCGATCTCAGAGGAACCGGCAGCCGCTTTAACATTGTTGACAGCAAAACAGGGCAGAGCAGGGGTGAAATCGATGGCTTCAGGGCTTTTAAGGAGACACATCCTGGAGCTATTTATCTTCATAAAGGCGATACATTCCTTGTGGACACCCTTGATCTTGACACAAAAACGGCAAAGGTTTCAAGGGCCAGGGTCGATTATTATACCAGGGTAAGATCTCAAAAAAATACCGAAATTATGGAGATATTTGAAGAAAAGGCTGTCTGGGGCACAATGGTCTATACAGGAAGACTTAAAGTGACAGACCAGGTTACAGGATATGAAAAATTGAGGATACATGCAAAAAAAAGGTTAAGTCTCGTCCCTTTAAATCTTCCTCCCCAGATTTTCGAGACAGAGGGCCTGTGGTTTAAAATCCCGCCCCGCATTAAGAGAGAAGCTGAGGATAAGTATTTACATTTTATGGGTGGGATCCATGCCATTGAACATGCGGCCATCGGTATCTTTCCGCTTTTAGTGATGGCAGATCGAAATGATCTTGGCGGCTTCTCGACAACATTTCATCCCCGGGCCGGCAATGCTGTGGTGTTTATATATGATGGTATCCCCGGCGGCGCGGGGCTGAGCAAGCAGGCCTTTACACGTGCCAGGGAACTTCTTGAGTACACCCTTGATGTCGTCAGTTCATGTCCCTGTGAATCCGGCTGTCCTTCCTGCGTGCATTCCCCAAAATGCGGTTCCGGCAACAGACCCATTGACAAGGCTGCTGCAAGTTTCCTGCTTGAAAGAATTAGAACGGCTCGTGATTATGAAACAATGATGACGAACGGTGTGAGATTAAAACAGCGACGGCTGAAAAGGACTGCTTCCAGGCGGAAAATACCGGAGGTTGAAGAGAAAGCGCAGCAAAACGTTCACTTTGGTGTATTTGACATAGAGACGCAGCGGTCCGCACAAGAAGTCGGCGGATGGCACAGGGCTGACCTCATGGGTATAAGCTGTGCAGTGCTTTATGATTCAAAGTCGGAGACATTCTTTGAATATTTAGAAGATCAGGTGCCTCTGCTCATCGAGCACCTTAAAAGATTCGATCTTGTTATCGGTTTTAACATCAAACGGTTTGATTTTCATGTGCTTGGCGGATACTCGGATTTTGATTTCAGAGAGCTTCCGACCCTTGATATTCTTGAAGAAGTACATAAGCGTCTCGGCTACAGACTGTCTCTTGATCATCTTGCCAGTGTAACATTGGGCAGGAAAAAGACGGCGGGCGGTCTTCAGGCCCTGAAATGGTGGAAACAGGGGCGGATACAAGAGATCATCGACTACTGCATGGCCGATGTAAAGATTACAAAAGATCTTTTCCAGTACGGACAAAAGAATGGTTATCTCCTTTTTAAGAATAAGGCCAAAAATACGGTCCGCGTCCCCGTTGACTGGTAAAAAATGGGATTAGCCCGGACAAACAGGAATTATTAGAAACTACTTCTAATGTTTCAGAAGAGAATTACAGATGTTCTGAAGTTTTATCGAAAAGTTATCCTCAATTAAGCGTAATGGGTGATCAGATTCCAAGTCGTGTGCTGTTTGAGGGTATTAGGGATCGTTTAGAAAGAGCCTGACTCTTATCACGATAATAAAAAATATTGGTTTTTTAATATAGTAATTTATTCAATGATATTAATGCTCTTTCTTTACGATCCCTTATACACGAGTTCACACGATTTGGAATCTGATTACCCATGGAGCGGTCTTAAAGACGAAAACTCCCCGACCCCTCAATTAATTAGATATTGAGTGCTGCTTCTGTGGCGCTCCTTAGGGCTGAGCCGAGATTTCCCGGTGATGCTGCATCACCTACTGCCAGTACCTGTTTAATTTCATCCTTCAGCGCATTTACCAGACTGTCTTCAGGCTCGGCATGAATCGCAAAAATTACCTTGTCCGCCTTCAATGTAAATTCATCGCCATCCTTTTTTTTGAAGTGAACGCTATTCTTTTCGATAGAGGTGATCCGAGTTTCCGTAAAAATTGTAACCCCTTTTTCAACAAGCCGCGTAAGAAGTCTTTCCCTTGGAATTTTTTTCATTCTGTTAAGAACGTTTGGTAATATCTCCACCATGGTAACCTGCGTTTCAGGACCGGCGAGCCAGTCAGCGGTTTCGCAACCAATATCGCCTGCACCAATAATGACTATCTTCTGCCCGACAGGAGATCGGTCTTCATAGACTTTTCGAACATCTGTGACCAGATTGGAATCGATCCCGGGAATGGAAAGGAGACACGGGCGGGAGCCGGTCGCCACAATAACAACATCCGGAGCCAGGTCAATAACTTCTGATACCTTCGCCGGACGCCCGCAGCGAACCCTGACATCACTTTTGTCGAGGCTGTGTTTTAGATAGCGTAGCAGCTCGTATGTCTCCCCTTTAAAGGGGGCAAGGCTGGACAGTCTGGCCTGGCCGCCAAGCTGATTATTCTGTTCCCATAATTCAACATCATGTCCTCTCTGGCTCGTGATTATGGCTGCCTGCATGCCGCTGGGGCCACCGCCAATCACCAACACCTTCTTTTTCTCCGAAGCCGGGAGAACCTCCAAGGAATATTCCTGACCAGCAAATGGATTCACTGTGCAGCATCTTCCGATTCCCGGAACACCTTTTTCTGTGCAATCTTGCAGGCAGTAGATGCATCGCCTGATGTCATCTACCATGCCGGATGCGGCTTTTTGCGGTAGATCAGGGTCAGCGACCAGGGCCCTGGCCATAGCGATAAAATCGGTCTTTCCCTGGGAAATGGCAGCATCAGCCATATCAGGACTATTTATCTTTCCGATGGCAACAACTGGAATATTGACGGATGCCTTGATCTGAGCGGCTAAATCAATCAAAGGTCCTGGAGGGCTCTCATTTGGAGGGATGGTGATGTATTTCGTGGATTTGTTGCCTGCATTGGCCACGATGGCGTCAGCGCCTGCATCTTCAACGAGTATGGCGATCTTTTTGGCATCATCTATACCCAGTCCATCCGGCACAAACTCATCGCAGACCAGTTTTATCATTATCGGAAAATCACGGCCTGCGGACTTTTTTACGTTTTGAATCAATTTGGTCAGAAAACGCGCTCGATTCTCTATGGGCCCTCCTATCTCATCATTCCGTTTGTTAAGAAGGGGAGAAAGGAGCTGTGCAATCAGATCGCCATAGCTTGCCTGGATTTCCACACCATCGTAACCGACCTCTCTTGCCCTTTTGGCCCCGTTGGACATTATTTCCATGATTTCTTCGGCTTCATCAATCGACATGGAATTTGCCAGGGAAACAATCCAGGTGTCTCCTTTTTTCTTGGCGCCGGCAATCTCTTCCCTGACAACTCTTTCCCTTGGATAATTAAGGTGCATGAAGGCCTTGGCGTCTTCAGCATGTATGACGTCAACAAGTTCCATCAAACTGCTGGCATATTCTTCGAGATCAAAACGAAATTCATTGGGGCCTTTATACGCCCTGGGATAATCGAGGCAGGGGCAATCCAGCACGATCAAGGAAACCCCGCCTCTTGCCCTTGCCCTGTAAAACTCCATGATCTTTGGATTAACCTTGCTTTCTGTGGCATATTTTGTTGGGAAAAGGGGCATAATGATTCTGTTTTTAAGATTGCATTTGCCAATACTGGCCGATGAAAAAAGATATGGAAATTTCATTTTCTCACTCCGTAATAATATTCTTTTTTATTTTTCTTGCCATAAACATTTGAATATCACCCAAGATTGTTTGTGCAGGTTTTAGGTATCAAGCCAACCCTGCACATAGGTCAGGAAGTTCGTCAATTATTTTTTCCAGTCCGGTCATGTTTCCGGTGGTGATGATATCTCTGACCACGGTAAATTTCAACTGGATTGACTCTGTGAGGCCGAACGCTAATGAAGATAGCAGAAAACTCAAATCAGAAAAATACATCCGGCTGAAAGATTGATGCCACTGAGAAAAACGCCCGGAGATCGCCTCGATTGTATCCGAGATATTTAGAAGCATCTTATCATCTATAAATGCATGGCCATCTATTTCAACATATATGCAATATGGCACCTGAAAATCGACGACCTTTGACGGCAAAGATAACCCCAGACTTTTCCATTGCTTACGCAAGTGAATTTTAACCAGGCGATCGTGCGCCGAAAGTTTCTCGTAATACTCTTGTGACCACAGGCCATAGGCACGACATCCAAAAAAGCGATCCGCGTAAATCAGGCAATCCTGACCTTCCAGGAATGGACATAACGTAATTTCAACTGGATTCAAAAAGAAATAGCCGATTATATTTTGTACAAATCGCATCCGCATGGCTGAAGGCATATCCACCAAACGCTTGATGACAGCCAACGCTTCCAGCAGGGTCATCTCGGGCAGCATTGAACAGCAGTTCGTTTTGCGCCGGCACCGGGTTGAGGGTAGAAGTGCATACGTTTCTTTTAGCCCCTGCAACTGGTGAACCGAATTCTGTAGTAACTTTTTTATGTCATGTCGCGAAAACATCAAATTATAAGGATTACAAAAGATATTTTTGCACCTTTTTCATCGACTACGAACCAGGTATTATAATTCGAGAATCTTCCTTTTGCTGCATTTTTTTCACCTCTTCCAGCATCTTTTCTATGGCTGTTTTCATGGCTGCTGGATAATTTTCCATGGCTTCCCTTAGGTTCTTTGCCTCAAGCAAGCTTTGAATCGGCAAAGAACCCTGGGGCGTCATCAATTGTGTATGTCCCACAAATATGGATTTCCGGTTCTTATCCTTTATTCCATTGGGTTTTACCGGCGTAAGACGCCGGATTGAAGCCAATTCGAGATCGGTAAAGGATTCCTCAAGGTAAAGATTGTTCTCGTTCACCGTCAAATCTATTTTGCTAATATCGTCGGTACTGCTCATGGTCCATCTCCTTTTGTCTTAGTACATGTATTCATAAATACGATCACGTATTTATAACTTGGTTTATTCATTCTATGTATGCAAAAGTGTAAAGTGCCTAACCTGTCGAGAGCCTCTGGTCGAACGAAGTGATCTAAAGTGCCTAAAGTTAAGGTATTCTGTCAATTTTAATTATAATTGGCCGCGCTGAAAGCGCGTTCCTCAACCCTGGCCCAGACCGATCACCAATACTCTATACTCTAAAAGTCAGGTCTGGAATGATGCATAGCCTACATCAATAAATATGAACGAGTCGCACCAGGGCAGGCTTTAGCTCACTTCGTTCGACCAGAGGCTCTCGACAGGTTAGGCACTTCAAACTTTTAGAATTCAACTTATACGGGATAGTTGTCTTGATAAAGATATGTAATCGAATTTACGAATTAGAGCACTTAGCCCTCTCTGGACGTACAAACACCCGGCATCATCAGGTGGTTTCGACCCTTCTGATAAGATCATTGGGTGCGTAAGCGTCATTAAGCGCGATGGTTACCTTGCTGCCAGGCTGGGCAAAAGATATAGATTGTCCGTCCTGGTCGAAAATGACGTTGATCTTATCCTGCCGTGAAGGTCCTTTTCTCTCGAGGACTTCAATAATGTCTCCTTTGAAAATCTTGTTGCGCACCTCAATCTTCACACTGTGCTGTTCGACATTGTCTGTGACTTTTCCTATAAGCGTCTGACCGGCATTTTTTTTGCCTTCGTAGACCGGGGATATCTGGTCCGGGTCATCGAAGTAGAAACCGGTACAGTAGATCCTGTGGCTGACCCGGCCAAGTTCCTCAAGCCAGTCTTTCTTTACCCTGTAACCTGCGGGATTTTCAGAATAAGCGTCGATGGCCTCCCGGTAAACCTTGACCGTCGATGCCAGATAATTGATTCCTTTCATTCGCCCTTCGATTTTAAATGCAACTATACCCGATTCGACCATTTCAGGAATGTGTTCGATCATACACAGATCCCTTGAGTTGAAGATGTAAGAACCGCGGTTATCTTCAGCGATTGGCATGTATTGGCCCGGCCTAAGCTCTTCCACGACCGCATACTTCCATCTACAGGATTGAGTGCACATCCCCCGGTTGCCGTCACGATTGGCCAAAAAACTGCTCAGGAGGCATCGACCCGAATATGATATGCACATGGCCCCGTGGATAAAGGCCTCAACTTCCAGATCACAGCGCAGGACGATCTCCTTTATCTCTTTTAAAGACAGCTCCCTTGCGACATTTATTCTTCTGACGCCGAGATCTTGCCAGAACAGAGCACTTTGGTAATTGGTTGTGTTGGCCTGAGTGCTAAGATGTATGGGGACTTGCGGTATGACTTTAGATGCCGTCATAAATGTTCCGGGATCCGCTACGATGAGAGCGTCAGGGCCAATTTCTCCCAATTTTCTAAGATAATCCGCAATTGCGCTTTGCTCGTCATTTCTCGGGTATATGTTGCACGCCACATAGACTTTCACCCCGCGTTCACGGGCGAACTTGACAGCTTGTTGAAGTTCATCGAGGGTGAAGTTTCCGGAAAAGTTTCTAAGGCTGAATTCCTTGCCTGCAAGGTAAACCGCATCGGCTCCATAATGGGTGGCAATCTCCAGCTTTTCAAAATTACCTGCCGGCGCAAGGAGCTCCACTTTTACATTTTTCTTTGCCATAGGGAAACGCAATATTTTTTGCTCATTTAGGATCTAAATAGCCGGAAGTTGTTCGCCGGTAAGATCGGACAGATTTGGATACTCTTTGTCCTTTTCTGAAATGATCGGATCTTCAACAGGCCAGTCAATGCCGATTCCTGGATCAGACCAAATGATTCCGCTTTCATCATCCGGCACATAAAAATCCGAACATTTATATGATAAATGAGCGGTTTCACTCAGGACGCAGAAGCCATGGGCAAATCCTTCGGAAATAAAAAGCTGGCGCATGTTTTGATCCGATAGATGAACACCAATCCATTGGCCGAAAGTCGAAGAACCGGGCCGGATATCTACAGCCACGTCAAATATTTCACCGGTGATAACCTGGATCAGCTTGGCCTGCGGGTGCTTGATCTGGTAGTGCAACCCTCTGACGGTGTCCCTCACTGAAAAGGAAAGGTTGTCCTGAACAAATTTCCGGTTAATACCGGCCTCCATGTATCTCTTCTGGTTGTAGGTCTCCATGAAAAAGCCGCGGCTATCCTTGAATACCCTGGGCTCAATGATGAAGACACCTTCTATGGATGTGGTGATGATATTCACAACCCTCGCCTTTTATGCCAAAACAACCTATCAGGGCCGGGCAATTGTATCCCCTTAATCCTCAAATTCTTTTTTAAGCTTTAATGATCGTTCCAGATACCTTTTCAGCTTTTCCTGTACTTTGCCATAAACAGTCCCTTCGGGAAAGTTGCCGGCTTCGTCCGGGGTTCCTGCCGCAACGCCGGTTAATATCTCTATCCCCTCTTCAACCGTAGAAACCTGATAAATATGAAATTCCCCTTTCTTAACGGCATCGACTACATCTTTCTTAAGCATCAGACTTTTAACGTTCGTCCGGGGAATTAATACACCCTGTTTGCCGGTCAACCCTTTACTCTTACAAACATCAAAAAACCCCTCAACTTTCTGATTGACACCGCCGATGGCCTGAATTTGTCCTTTTTGATTTACAGAACCCGTTACCGCAATTCCCTGATGGATGGGAATGTCGGAAAGGCTCGAAATAACTGCATACAGTTCCGTGGAAGAGGCGCTGTCGCCTTCGATACCGCTGTAACTTTGCTCAAACGTAATGCTGATGGATACGCTGATGGGATAGTTTTGCGCAAAGGTTCGCCCTAAATAACCGGATAGAATCAGAACGCCCTTATCATGGGTCTTCCCGCTTAACTTGGCTTCACGTTCAATATTTATAACACCCTGTTTTCCCATATATGTTTCAGCCGTGATTCGGGAAGGACGTCCAAACGAGATGTCGCCAAGTTGAAAGACTGAAAGGGCGTTCACCTGACCGACAACATCCACGCTCACATCGATCATTATGGTATCATCCACATAGGATTCATGTATCTTTTCTTCATACAGGTTATACCGGAATTTGTATTCTTTAAATGCCTGGATCACATGTTTGTCTGAAACAACCCTCCCATTTTCTTTACGCGCCCAGTAATCGGCCTCTTTTAAAATTCCCATGATCGGTCCGAATCTGAGTGACAGCTTATTCTTGTTGGAGATATATTTTTCACAAAACTCTACAATGGCGGCAACACCTGGGGGCGTCAAAGGGAGGAGACCTTCTTCTTTGCAGGCCCGGGAAATGAAGCGGGCATATTTTTGAATAGTATCTTCGTTTTTCTCGACCTCATGGTCAAAATCTGCTCTGACCTTGAAAATTTTATTAAATTTTAAATCATAGTTCTGGAGCATGTAAAAAAGGTGATAGCTGCCCAACAAGATTACCTTGACATCCAGTGGGATGGGTTCCGGACGAAGCGATAAAGTGCCAAAGCCTAATCCTGAAGCTATATCTTCAATGGCAAGCAGTTTGTTCTGCAATGCCCGTTTGAGCGCTTCCCACACAAACAGGTTCATAAGGACGGATTCAATTTCCATTATCAGATAGCCGCCATTGGCTCTTAAGAAGGATCCGGCCTGAACCATGGTAAAGTCTGTTGTAACGGTTCCCATATGGGCTCTCTTTTCGATTTGGCCGAAAACATTTTGATAGGTTGGATTTGTTTCAAAAATAACCGGTGCGCCTTTTAAAGATTTATTATCGACAAGCACATTGACCTCATACCTCTGAAAAGAGGGTTTAGCAGCTTGAAACATAAAGCCTTCAAGCGGTGGTTTTGCTTCCGGATGAGAGATAAAATCCTTGACATTTTCTAAGATATCCGCCTGGGCCTCGTCCAGATAGGCAAGGATATCTTTACAATCCTTGTATTCGTCCTTAATGATGTCCATCCGATGCCTCACCACAAACAGTGTGACCTCTTCCATTAATTTTTCCATTTGAGAATTCATTTTCTCATTGATCTTATTGACTTCCCGAACAGTCGATTCGATTTCGGCCTGTACGGTAGTGATATTTTCTTCGATTTCTTCCTGTTTTCCCTTAGGAAGGGCAAGAAACTCCTCCGGAGAAATCGTCTTTTCATTTACCATGGGAATAGTTTGATAACCGGCCTTTGTCCGGTTAATCTGTATATTCTTCTCCGCTGCCGACATTTCAAGTTTTTGAAGAATTTCTTTTTTTGGATCAGAATACTTTTTTTGGATATCAGACTGTCTTTCCTGATATGATTCATGCTCAAAGGCTTTGGGCAATTCCTCTTTTAGATCATCAATTAACTTGCTCATTGTTTTGCTAAACCGGGTTGCTTTCCCGGTAGGCACAGAGATGGTTTTGGGACGGTATTCATCCTTAAAATTATTGACCATGCACCAGTCAACAGGGGATGGAATGGTTTCGGCATGCTTATTGACAATGTCTCTGATGATTGTCGATTTTCCTGTGCCTTCTATCCCGGAGACAAATATGTTATAGTCCGAACTTTTCATATTCAGGCCAAATTCGATGGCTTGAACCGCTCGTTCCTGACCGATAACTTCATCCAACGGCTCTATTGCCGATGTGTTCTTGAAAGTGAATATCTTGGGATCACATGTACACCTAAGATCGGAAAGGCTCAATTCACATTTTTTTTTCATAATATACTCCTGTTAAAGAGGAAGGTGGGAAAATAATAGCCTCGATGTATCAAAATTCCCTGGTTCAATGACAAAGGATACCTTCTATTTCATATGCCTTTTTTAATATTTTAGCAATATCATCTTACTCCACAGTTCAGTTTTTGGGACCGATTATATGATCATAGTTACTAATACGAGCATTTTCATTTAGACATGTCCACTTTATTAGGGTGCATTACCAGTTTGTTAATATCTTTCCAAGACTTTTTGGTTTCAGGTTTCAGTGTTCAGGTGTCAGCTAATTCGTTCACGCGGCGCAAGCGCCTGCGCTGCGCGTCTTACTACTGACACCTG
>JAUVVL010000040.1 GCA_030604635.1 Desulfobacteraceae bacterium | reverse complement strand
CGGACGGTGTATAAAAATTGTCGACATCAAATGCCCCACAAGCAGCGAATCTGATAAAAATGATCTGGAAAATCTAAAAAGGCTCAATCCAAAAGACCAGGTCAAATTTGTAATAGGGAGCCGCAAAGATTATGAGTATGCCAAGGAAACCATCGAGTTAATACACCCTGGATTTCCCATGGACCAGATTCTCTTTTCTCCGGTGTCAGGGGAAATGGCGCCCGCCAAACTTGCAGAATGGATACTTGAAGATAGTCTTAACGTCAGGCTTCATCTTCAACTGCATAAGATCATATGGCCGAGCAAGGAGAAAGGAGTATGACTATAATATATTAGGATTACAGAGACCTTTGAAAAATGCTCAATTTTGTTCAAGTTCAAGGAAGGCGAAAATTTTAACCACCCCAGTACGACCTGCCGGACCTACGGGGCAGGCATGAATACATTGAGTATTTTGAGGATTAAAATTTGTGCCTGACACAGAAATTGGGCAAAAGGGGGCGTTTTGCAAAGGTCTCTGAGCGTAAAGAAAGAACAGGTGCTATCCTGTATATAAAAGCCGATTAAATGCGCATATTATTTAACTCACAGGTAAAATTTGCTATTTTGCTGTTCTTTCTTAACGCGCTCTAATACACTTAAACAGTGACCCACTTTAAAACCGGATCACCTGAATGCTTGTTGGGCACATTTTTCAAAAAACTGATTTGTTATAATATTCCCTGCTCCTCAAAGATTCCTGCCTTTTGCTGTTCACTTTGTAAAAAAAGTGGCTTCAAAACCGATTTTGTGCTTTGGGTTTGCCATTTTTGTGCAAAATAGTATGAAATCAGGTTTTAAATCAGTTATCCCGAATTTCTCATGAATAATTTATCTGAGCAAACGAATCCCGTTTCAAGCAGTATGGGAAATCCGTGTTATAAGCGTTTAGAATGACATGAATAAAACTTCTTGATTTGAAAAATAATTGAAGTTATAAAAACAAATTTCGTAACAGTTTAGATCTTTGAAACAAATAGATTTCAAACAAGCGGAAATATTTTTATAAAGCTAAAGTGTTACCAAATTTCTTTTATTATTAATCTTTAACGACCATTTAGTAGCCTGGTAGTCTTATGAAACTTACAATAAATGAAGTTGCCCAGTGCCTTCATCTTCCGTTAAGTACCGTGGATCGCTGGATACGCCAGGGCAGAATCCCAATACAAAGAAGCGGCAATGATTACATCTTCAACGAGTCTGCTCTGGAAAAATGGGCCGAATCGTATAACCTGATGTTTTCACTGCCCCAAAAAGTTAAGGCACAGCAGCAGGAAGCAAGACTGGAAAATCTCCTGCCCGCCATGAAGCGTGGGGGTTTATATCATGATCTTAAAGGAGATAATGTTGAAGCGGTTCTGGGAGCTGCTATCGAGAATTTGCATGTTTTATCCAACAGCTCAAAAGAAAAACTATTTGAAAAGCTGCTTGAAAGGGAAAACCTTACATCAACCGGCATTGGCAAAGGGGTTGCCATTCCACATCCCCACGACCCCATGTCAGACGCTTTGGAAAATCCTTTAATAGCAACATGCTTTCTTGAAAAACCGATCGACTTTGGTGCTGTGGATGACAAGCCGGTGTTTATAATGTTCATCCTTTTAAGCCAATCAATTAAGATCCATCTCCATCTTCTGTCAAGGCTTTCTTTTTGTGTTCGCGACAACTCGTTTGTGGAATTTTTGAAAACATCCCCTGATTCAGCCGCGTTTTTTTCAAAAGTAGCTGATTTTGAAAAGCAACTCGATAGAGCAGATAATTATTAGGTATTGGCAATATGCGCATTTTAAAATCGTGGCGCTATCCTGCAAGCTGGAACATTTTTCGTTTAGACGATCGTCTTCTGCTCATATTGATGGCCGCCATTGTCGGCAACTGCAGCGGTTTGGCAGCTGTGATTCTTAACCGATCACTTGTGGCAATGTTCGAGTGGCTTCATCATCTCCGCCATTACTGGTGGGTATTTGTGCTTCCTGCCGTAGGTGCAGCTCTTTCTTCACTTTTTCTGGACAAAATCGTTAAGGAAGGGGCCGGACACGGTGTGCCGGAAGTAATTTACAGTGTATCACGTTACGGCGGCCTGTTGAGATTCCGCTCAAGTTTTTCAAGGTTGATATCCAGCTGTCTTACCATCGGCAGCGGGGGTTCAGCGGGTCCTGAGGCCCCAGTGGTTATAAGCGGAGCATCAATCGGATCGAATATTGCAAAATTTTTTTCATTAAACGACCGTCAGCGCGTGACACTTGTCGGTTGTGGAGCGGCAGGTGCAATATCTTCCATCTTCAATGCACCGATTGCCGGGATGGTTTTTGCAATTGAAGTGATCATCGGAGAATGGAAATCCGTAAATATTGTTCCGATTGCCATTGCTTCCGTGGCCGGCACCGAAGTCAGCCGTATCCTCCAGGGGAATCAGATCGCTTTCAGCCACCGTCTATTCAGCATCGACCTTATTGATATTATTGCCTGCCTTGGTTTAGCCATATTAACTGCCGCCGCTTCTATTCTGCTGACACGGATGCTCAGGTCCATGCATGAAATATCAGGTAGAATTTCAGCGCCTGTATGGCTGCGTGCTGCAGCAGGTGGTTGCGCCGTCGGCATTATCGGCATTTTTCTTCCGGTTGTTCTTGGTGAAGGGTATCATTCGGTCCGAATTATGATCGAAGGAGCCTTTTCACAAGGACTTGTAATTGTGGCACTGGCTGCACTCGCAAAGATAGTTGCCACCTCTTTGACCCTGGGTTCGGGAGGATCAGGCGGAATATTTGCCCCCTGCCTGGTTATAGGAAGTCTATTAGGGCTGACGTATCACCATAGTCTTGTTTTGCTTTGGCCTTCGGTATCATGGGTAAACGAAGGATGCTTTGCCTTGCTGGGAATGGCGGGTCTTATCAGCGGTATGCTGCAGGCGCCTTTGACCGGAATCTTTCTTATTGTTGAAATTACAGGAGGATATGAAGTCATTCTGCCGCTTATCATCGTCTCTGCTATCTCAACAACCCTCTGCCATTACATTGAACCGGCATCTTATTACCTCAAGGATCTTGTGGAGCTTGGACATCTTTTAAGACCCGGGACCGATGCCCGTGTTTTGTCCGATTTGAACGTGCCTGAGATCCTTGAAAGGGACTGCATTACCGTAAATCAGAACATGCTGCTGAGGGATTTCATAAATATCGTCAAAAAATCCCACAGGAACTATTTTCCTGTTGAAAATGAAGAGACCGGTGATTTTATGGGAATAATCCATTTAGATGATATACGACCATATCTCTTCAATCCGATAATGTATGATGCCGTGGTCTTAGGACAGATAATGGATACAAAGGTTGAAGTCGTCCATCCTGACGACGATTTATCCGAGGTTCTTCGCAGAATGGATGCAAATCGCCTGTTTTCCATGCCGGTTGTAATAAACAACAGGTTCATCGGTCTGATTTCAAAGGCAACGCTTCTGGATCAATATCGAAAAGAGCTTATGGTTCAGACCAGTCATTAAATTTGAGTTAAAGTAACATTTTAGCCCTTTGAAAACATTATCGCATTCAGGTAATCCGGTTTTAAACCGTGTCAATCACGCCAAAGGCGGATAAAACTCGTGCATAAGTGAGCGTAAAGAAAGAACAGGTGCTATCCTGCATATAAAAGCCGATTAAATGCGCATATTATTTAACTCACAGGTAAAATTTGCTATTTTGCTGTTCTTTTTTAACGCTCTCTAATACACTCAAACAGTGACCCACTTTAAAACCGGATCACCTGAATGCTTGTGGAACACGTTTTTCAAAAAGCTAAATTAATACGAGTTAAAAGTTAATGCAGGATTTAGGTGAAAGGAGATTCAGATGGATCATCGACTGTTTCATATTTTTAGAAACAATCCTCTGGGAAGGGAAACGCTGCTTCAATCGATTTACTTTTGCAGCAAGGTTGGCGCTTCTCCGGTTATTTACATCCCCAAGCACGCAAAATTTTTGATGTATTTTGAAAATGATGTGGTTCAGATTGACCTTGACAATTCGTATCTTACATCCCCGGAAACCGCCTTAAAGCATGCAACCGAACTGGTTGAGCAAGGAGGGATGAAAGCAAGATTTCTGGAACCAAAACATTACACAGCATCAACGCTGCCGGACATACAGACAAATTTTGATTTCATGTGCTGCCCCCGCAGCATCAGTGATCTGTCTTCAAAAATCGGCCTGGGCCACATAGGCCCAAGGGTTAGACGCATTGTAGGGTCAGCGCGATTTCCGATTCTGATCACCAGCCCGGTATACAAAAAGTGGAAAAGCATAGCGGTATTCTTCGGGGGATCTGTAAATGCGGTCAACGCCCTAAAGCTGGGATTTCGTATCAGCAGAGTTTCCGGCTTGCCGCTTGATGTTTTCACCCGGGTGGAAAAAAACTCCCGTGAATCATACGAAAAGGTTATAAAAGATGAAAATCTTGAGGATGAAATGGGCCTTTATGTGAACAAATGGAATTTTTTTGAAAAAGGATTGTTTGAAGATAACCTTTACGAAGTTCCGCATGATGCCCTCGTGGTTTTGGGTGCATATGGTCACAGCCTGATAAAGACTCTTGTCTTTGGGAGCAAAATGGAAAAAATACAGTCTACCATTTTAAACAACCTTTTGATCGTAGGACCCTATTACACTGCAACCAGATGAATCGGGTGTGAAGTTTTAGCCCGAATTTCTCATGAAGAGAGACCTTTGAAAAATACTCAATTTTGTTCAAGTTCAAGGAAGGCGAAAATTTTAACCACCCCGTACGATCTTCCGGACCTACGGGGCAGGCACGAATACATTAAGTATTTTGAGGATAAAGCTAAAGCTTCACTTCGTGCAAAATGTTGAGCCTGACATCCCGCCAACGGCGGGAGGCAAAAGGGGGCGTTTTGCAAAGGTCTCGAAGAATTTATCTCGGATTTCCCCCTGGTGCCTGCAAATGAATCCCGCTTCAAGCAGGATGAGAAATCCGGGCTATTCATGAGCCAAATTATGACCTATCGAAAGCGTTTCAATTTAATTGTATGTTTAGCATCTATAGTTTTCGGGATTGGTCTGTATTGGCACACACTCGACTATCCTTTCGAACTTGATGATGTCCTAAATATCGTGAATAACCATTATATCCGTCTTCAGCGCCTGGACTTTGAAAGCTTACATAACGCCGCTTTTAAAAGTATACTTAAAACCCGTCCAATCGCTAATTTAAGCTTTGCTTTGAACTATTATTTTTCGGAATACAGGCCTGCCCCGTATCGCCTGACCAATATATTTATTCATATTATCAATGGGTTGCTAATATACGCTTTGAGTGTTATGACCCTGCGTCTGTTGCATGGACAGGCCTCGACCGGGGCCGAGAAAACAGGCAATTGGGATGTCATTTCTGCTGATGCAATTCAACCTGTTGGAGCTGTTGCCGCCATTGTATGGCTGGTCCACCCCTTGCACACACAATCTGTAATTTATGTTGTTCAGCGGATGAATTCACTAGCTGCCTGTTTCTATCTTGGTGCGTTGTGTCTTTATATAAGAGGACGACTTGTACCGGAAAGAAAATTGAGGATTATTTATTTTATCTCTGCCGTGTTTTCCTGGATACTGGCACTTGGTTGTAAGGAAATAGCCGCTACTTTGCCAATTGTCATTATTGTTTATGAATGGTTCTTTTTCCAGCAATTAAACCTGTCATGGCTCCGAGAGCGCGCTATAGTCTGGGGTGTTTTGCTTCTGATTTTTGGGCTAATAGCGCTCTATTTTCTGGGTGACAGCCCTATTCAAAATATCCTATCCGGCTATCGGGTGCGCGACTTTACCCTCCTGGAAAGACAGTTGACCCAATTCCGGGTGATTGCTCTCTATTTGTCGCTAATTTTTCTGCCTCTGCCCGGACGAATGAATTTAGAACATCATTTTACCAAATCGATTTCTCTTTTTGAGCCTATCACGACTTTGATTACGTTCTTTCTGATCATCGGTCTGGTCGCACTGGCGGTGGTGATGAGCAAACGATCGCGATTGCTTGCATTCTGTATTTTATGGTTCTTTATTCACCTTGCCATTGAATCGAGTATTATCCCCTTGGAGATGGCTTTTGAACATCGTACGTATCTACCATGTTTCGGAATTATTATGTTTGCCGTGCTGGTTATCTGGCATAAATTGCCGTCTGTTTTCAATTTACGATACGCTTTGGCGGCCGCTGTTGTATTGTTATTAAGCACTGCCACAGTGGCTCGAAGTTTTGTCTGGCAGAGTGAGTTGACGTTATGGACCGATTGTGTGAATAAATCTCCCAACAAAGCGCGCTCCCACGGAAACCTCTGCTATGCTTTGATTAGAGCCGACGAACTGAATGAAGCCAAAGCCGAATGTTTTGCAGCCGTTCAGCTGGACCCCAAATATTACAATGGTTATAATCTTCTTGCTATCATTTCTGAAAAACATGGCGATTATAAAAAAGCCAAATCATATTACAAAAGAGCATTAAGCATTTATCCGGATTTTGCCGATGCAAACTACAATTATGGCAATTTTCTCGTGAAAGAGGATCAGTTGGATGAAGGTATTAAATACCTCCGGCGTGCCAGGAAGCAATACCCGAAAAACTGGAATGTCCTGCTGGCATTAGGTAAAGGCTTGGCAAAAAAAGGTAATATCGATGAAGCAATCAAATATTTTAAGGAGGTAATTGCACTGGCTCCTGAAAAGAGCGCGGGGTATACCAAAATGGGCATCGCCCTTGTTAAAAAAGGCCGATTGGCGGAGGCAATTAGTTATTTCAAAAATGCCGCTGAATTGTCGCCGGAATCTACCCTGGCATGGTATCATTTGGGAAATGGTTACCTAAGCTGGAGAAAATTTGATCAAGCACTTGAACAATATAAACATGTCCTTGACCTTGAGCCCAACCATGCCAAAGCCCATTATCAAATAGGGAATATTGCCTTTTTACAAAAAAAATATGATAAGGCGCGTTCCTGGCTGAATCAGACTCAAAAGTTGGAACCTGGCTTTATCAATGTTTATGGGCTTTTGGGGCAGATTGACTTTCTGGAAAATAAGCTGGAAGCTGCTGCTGAAAATTGGCTAAAGGTTATCAAACATCAACCCAAAAATGTGCGGGCTTTGAAGAGCATAGGCGATATTATGCTTAAAAAAGGCGATTATGATGCCGCTTTGCCCTATTACACTGAAGTACTGGCATTAAATTCGGGCAACGCGATTGTTCATAATAACATCGCGGCAATCTATGCGCAGAAGAATAATATAGAAAAAGCCATCGAGCACTATCAAAGGGCAATCAGTCTAAAACCTGACTATGCTGACGCTCGTAAGAATCTGAAAGCTGTACAGAATTTGCTCAGGCAGAAAGATAAACACTCCAAGATTGTAATAAGCCAATAGATCATCACCGGCTTGCTTATTTCCTTTTTTTGATTTTTGTTGATAACATCTTTTTCAAATCATCTCTGAACCAATGAGGAAATAATGAGAATACGTCAGAAAGTTTACTCTCCCATCTTCTTAAAATCCTATCAGGTGTCGGATTTTTCCACCCTATAATATTATTAAGTTCGCGTCTAATCCTACCTCTTATTTTAATCCTTTCTATCCTGTCAATTCTTTGTATGCGTTTCAACGCATCCTCAAACAACAGACGCATTTCTTCAATATCATGCGGCCTTAGACTCATAATAATTTCTCACATATATAAATTGTGACGATTTCGTAAAAAGTCAAAATTGCGATGGCAAAGTAATCCCGCCTGGGCGGGACCAAATTCAAGGCGCGCGAATTTTGTGTCATCCCGCTAACGCGGAACCCGAAGGGTGCGTACTTAGCGTACGCCGCAATGACAACGAAATGAAGCGCAACGCAGTCCCGCTCAAGCGGGATTTACGAAGCCATCAATTGTGTTCCTTCATATTTTTTATTTATACTATGAAACTATGAAAAGCAAGAAAGATGCCAATCTGATCATTGTTCGACCAAGTGAAAAAAAGTGGGGATATATCACTGGAATGTTTATTATTAGGCTCAGGGGATATTTAGACAAGCAGGTAAATCAAAAATCAATAAATATACAAAAAAGTTGTAGGTAGCCTACATTTTTTGTCGGTTCATTAAAAGAGCTTGAACTATTTTGAGAAATGTCATATTGCTCCGGCATGGGTCTTTGGAGACGTCACCGAGGCAATGAGGGAAGGATCAAATGATTAATTGAAAAGGTAGAAATGAAAAACAAAGAAGCCAAATCACAAGCATATATAGACTGGGAGAATCGTGCGCTGTGTATTGATGAGAGCTGTATCGGCGTGATCGGTCCTGACGGGCGCTGTAAAGAATGCGGCAAACCCTTTGAAAGCGGACAACAGGAAGAAATACCTGCCGAAACAGACATGGAAGATGCCGAAACAGAACCCAGGGATGATGAAGAAGCTGAATCACAAGCATATATAGACTGGGAGAATCGCACACTATGTATTGATGAGAGCTGTATCGGCGTGATCGGTCCTGACGGGCGCTGTAAAGAATGCGGCAAACCCTTTGACAGCGGATGATGCCATTACTTGATCAGCCTGTAATCAATCACCTTTCTTTCTTTGTGTGACCTCTTTTGATGGACGTTTTACAAAGCCGGCAAGTCTTTTCCATCATATACATGCTCCGAAGGATACTTTTGATCCTTGAAATTATATGTGCAAACAATGAAGAGTCCAACACAAAGGGCCATGATGACGGCTCCTGATGGAAAAGCGTGTCTGAGCTCAAAAATATCCATCATCAAGCCTGAAAGTAATGATCCTATCAGCATTCCCAAACTGTGTCCCATTGCCAAAAGACCCATGACAGACCCCATTGCATCGGTTTCATTCCCTTTTAATACGGCCAGTGCCATCAGAGCCGGCATTGCAATGCCTCCCCCAAGGCCGAATAGTACATTGGCCACAAACAGATCCCTGAAGCTGTTTGTCCATTCAAAAGAGAAAATTGCATAACTGATGATCAACCCTCCTATTACAACCATAATTTTTTTGTTAACCCTGTCTGCCAGAAGGCCCATGGGGATATGCATCAATCCGCTGAAAAAAACTCCAACCATCACAAGAATTCCGATGTATGAACTCGAAAGGGAAAATTCTAAATCCGCTAAAACCGGCAGAAAGCTCCAGATGACCCCGATACATGCTGCATAGGCGAATCTGAAAAGAAAAAGCCCGGCCATATGCCTGTCATACAGCAGCCGTTTCCACGCTAAGGGTTCTCTTCCCCTGCCGACGACCCGCTCCGACTTTGTGGGCGGCAGCAAAAAGAAGCATAATAAAAAGCCTGACAGCGCAAGTAGACCCATGGATGCAAAGGAAGTATCGAGACTGAAGCGGTCATGGATTTCTCCGCCAATCAAGGGGCCGATACTCAGCCCCAGGAACATCGCCATGTTGAACATGCCCATAGTGAAACCTTCACGGCCGTCCGGTGTTATATCTCCCACGTAGGCCTGGATGGCGGGCATAATCATGGCAGATGTCATTCCTTGAATAAAACGTATGGCTATAAGGTCTTCAACATCGTTTGCCAGTATGAATGCAAGAGAAACCAGAGCATAGGCGAAAAGACCTGCAATAATCAGCGGCTTGCGCCCTTTTTTATCTGAGAGTTTGCCGAAATAGGGTAATAAAAATGTCCTCGAGAGAGAAAACGACCCGAATATCAATCCGATGTATAAGCCACTGGCGCCCAGATCATGGGCATAGACCGGCAGAAGTGGTACGACGATTCCGACACCGGTTACCGTACCGAATATGGAAAAGAACAGGGTGCCAAATATTTTTTTATCTAGTTTTTCATTCGTAATTTTTTTCAATTCAAATCCCTAGCGCGTCTATTACTCACCATTAAAAAAACGCCACCCACCTTAAAGGGGATGGCATGAAAGTTTGTAAGAAAAAAGGTGCTCTCGTGGTTTACGCTTTTTGAATATCAGCCAGGGTCGACTCGACAAGATTTCTTATCTCTGAAAGCCTCGATTCCGACATGGCCTCAAAACGGAGCACAAGGGCAGGCTGGGTGTTGGATGCGCGTACAAGACCCCAGCCGTCCTCAAACAAAACCCGAACTCCGTCGATGTCGATAACATTGTAGCGTTCTCGAAAATAATCGGTTATCTTTTGCACCACGACGAATTTTTTGTCATCAGGACATTCAACACGTATTTCAGGTGTAGTATATGTTCTGGGGACATCAGATAAAAGCTCGGATATTTTCTTGCCGGTTTTGGTTAATATTTCAAGGAGCCTGCAAGAGGCATATGTGGCATCATCATAACCGAAATATCGATCAGCAAAAAACATGTGACCGCTCATCTCGCCTGCCAGTTCAGCATTTTCTTCTTTCATTTTTTTTTTGATCAAAGAATGTCCGGTTTTCCACATAATGGCGCGGCCGCCGTGTTTTTCGATGTCGTCATACATTATCTTTGAGCATTTTACTTCAGATATGAAGGTGGCCCCTGGTTTTCTCGAGAGGATTTCCCTGGCAAAGATGATCATGAGCTTGTCTCCATAGACAATGTTGCCTTTCTCATCCACCACGCCGACACGGTCACCGTCACCATCATAACCGATGCCGATATCCAATCCCTTTTCCTTTACCATGGCAATAAGGTCCTGCATGTTTTTTTCGACCGTCGGATCAGCTTCGTGGTTGGGAAAAGTACCGTCCATATCGCAGTAAATATCATAAACTTCGCAATTGAGTTTTTTGAATAACGGCACAGCAACCACACCTGCGGTGCCGTTGCCGGCATCCACACCAACCTTGATCGGTCCGGCTAAGTTTATATTATTCTCCACAAATTCCAGGTAGGGCGTAACAACATCAGCTGTGGAAAGAGAACCTTTTCCCTGGACAAACGATTTTTCATTTATGATCCCAAGAATTTTCTGTAAATCCTTGCCATGAATCGAATCCAGACCGATACAAAGCTTAAAACCATTATATTCTCCGGGATTGTGGCTGGCCGTTACCATAACACCGCCTTCCTGGTTGTAATGCTGGATTGAAAAATACAAAACCGGCGTTGGGCAGATCCCGATATCGATTACATCACACCCGGTTGACAGCAAACCTTCAATGACCTTATCAGAATAAAGGTCGGAAGTCAGCCGGCAGTCACGCCCTACGGAAAGCTTTGAACGGCTGTGCTCTCTGATGAAAGTGCCGACGCCCTTTCCGATCAGAAATACATCATCTTCTGTCATATCCTTACCTGCAATGCCTCTGATATCATATTCTCTGAACATTCCTGGATTCATGGCAAACTCCTTTTTACAATTGCAACATTAAGGCCATAAGTCCTGCAAACCAGCAATATGGCGCAAAAATATGAATGCGTCCCTTTTTAACGATGTATACGAGCAGTCTCAGCGCACTATATCCCACAATGCATGACGTAAATGTTCCTATTAGCGAAGCTGTTAGGGTAAATGCCGGATAGGCAGATATATCTTTCAGACTTAACACACCGGCACCCAGAATTGACGGTATGGACAGGAGAAAAGAATACTTCGCTGCTGTTTCCCTGTTCAAACCGAGCAAAAGACCGACCGCAATTGTTGAACCTGATCTCGATATTCCGGGAATTATGGCAATACCCTGCATTAGCCCTATAATCAAGGCATCTTTTATGGAAAAACGCTCAATACCTTTGCCGACTTTTTTAACCCAGCGCGTACCAAACAAAAGAAAACCGGTTAAAAGCAGCATAAAGCCCACAAGAACAACCGATGAGAAAATCAGATCCTCCACCTTATGAAATAAAAGCCCCAGTATTGCTGTGGGAATTGTTCCGACAACAATGAGAAGGGCCAGTTTTGAGTCAATATTTTCATATATATACGAAAAAGAGACCTCTTTTTTAAAATACATGCCGGCGAAACGTAAAATAGCGATAATGATTGCCCGAATTTCTTTCCAAAAGAAAATTATAACAGCCGCCAGAGTACCCAAATGTACGCTGATATCAAAGAACAGTTCCGGTTCTTTGAGCCCGAAAAGATGCTGGAAAATCACCAGATGCCCGGAACTGCTTACCGGTAAGAACTCAGTTAGTCCCTGGATTATACCCAATAATATTGCTTGTAAAGGTTCCATAATAACGTCTCGGAAATTCTATCCCGCCAAGGCGGGAAAAATATAGATCATTTACTAACCATTGTCTGCTTTCCGAGGTGTTGGAACGATGGAATAGTGGAATAATGGAATGTGGAACCACAAAAAATGTAGCATCACTTACAATTTTTGTAGGTATGGCTATAATTGTCATTAGATTTAAATAGTTATATAAAAAGCCCTTTTCCATTAAACCCCTGTCTGCGTGCGGACACGCACAGGCAGGCATCATTCCAATATTCCATTTATCCATTATTCCAATTGTGAGCGAAGCGAACTAAGTTCTAATTACCCCTTAACAACACCTATTGGTCTTAGTTTTGCTACCTTTTTTGAAATTCCTGCACCATGGACCACCTCAACCACCTCGGAAATATCCTTGTAGGCTTCCGGCAACTCTTCGGCAAGTGTGGATCTGCCGGTCCATTTTACAATAATACCTTTGTCTTCGAGCTCGCGATGTATGGCTCTGCCTTTGCTTGCTTTTTTCGCGGCCTTTCTGCTTAAAACTCGTCCCGCGCCGTGACATGTTGAGCCAAAGGTCTCTTCCATGGCCTTTTCAGTGCCAACAAGAACATATGAAGCCGTTCCCATATCTCCCGGAATAATTACAGGCTGTCCCACGCGGCGATGTTCATCGCAAAGCACTTCATGTCCCGGTGGAAAAGACCTGGTCGCTCCTTTTCTGTGAACACAGACCGACTGTTTTTTCCCGTCAATAATATGCGTTTCTTTTTTTGCGATGTTGTGGCAGACATCATACACCAGATTCATGCCAAGATCCCTTGGGCCTATGCCGAAAACTCTTAAAAACACTTCACGGGACTGGTGCATCATAATTTGCCTGTTGGCCCAGGCATAATTTGCAGCACAGGCCATGGCATTATAATAGCGCATGCCTTCCTCTGACTGAATCATAGCGCAGGCAAGCTGTCGATCCGGCAGATCAAACCCGAGTTTTTGTACATGCTTTGTCATAAAAGCCAGAGAATCATCGCAAATCTGGTATCCCAATCCACGGGACCCTGAATGGAGCATCAGTGTGACCTGTCCTTCAAAAATACCGAACACCTGAGCTGCCTCGGGTTCATAAACCGTTTCTACTATGCCGATTTCAAGGAAATGATTCCCCGACCCGAGTGTTCCGAGCTGCTTACGTCCCCTTTCCAGAGCCCTTTGGCTGATTACATCCGGATCGGCATTCGGCATGCAACCCCCGTCTTCCGTATGCTCTAAATCCGAGTCTGTGCCAAAGCCCTGTTGCACAGCCCAATGGCTGCCTCTTTTAAGCACCTTCTTTTCCTCAGAGATGGAAAGTTTAATAGATCCGGTGGACCCAACACCTGAAGGGATATTCCGGTAAAGCGCATTGACAAGGTCTTTAAGTTTTGGCTGTACATCCTTTTCAACAAGCGAGGTTGTTGCCAGACGGACTCCACAGTTTATGTCATAGCCGACACCGCCCGGAGATATAATCCCCGATTCCCAGTCAAAGGCCGCAACACCACCAATGGGGAATCCATACCCCCAGTGCATATCCGGCATGGCAAGGGAAGCCTTTAAAATACCCGGAAGGGTTGCAACATTTGCCACCTGCTTTAAAGGTTCTTTTTGCTTGTCGGCTTGCAGCATGGAAGCACTGGAATAAACGATCCCGGGTACGCGCATGTCACCGGTTTTGGGGACCTCCCAGCGGTATTTGTCTATTTGTTTTAATTCTGTTGCCATGTTATGTATCCCTTCTAACAATCAATTCAATTTTTCTTTTTAAAAATCATGTCCAATTCCAGTATTTCACAAACACCACTTATTCCCCAACTGATAAATATCTTAATAAAATCCTCCAGAACCTCCGTTCCGTCCTACCACTAAAATGTCAATATTCCACGGATCTCCCCAATTTTACTTTCGATTTCACAACCTGTCCCGACCTGTACTTGACACAGGCAAATCGATATCACATCTTCAGATCTATTTTCGTACTACCAGATATATAGCAGATGGCTGGATCCGCACTCATGATTGTTTTCAACGTTTATAGCAATATTCACCCAGCTTGATAGACGGTATGGATATATTTAATTTGGAGGGATTTACCTACCGCAGCATTTTTTTATATTCAAGTCCGCTCCCGCATGGACAAAGTTCATTTCTTCCTATTTTTTATCCTTCAGTAAGTCCTCCAGACCAGCGAAGGGCCTGTAGGTAGAAGGTGGCTCTTGCTCGCCGCCTGGCGTCGCCTTGTCATACCATTCCGCTACCTGATCCCGCGAGTGTTCATTGTCGTGACAGTAGATACACAGCAACTCCCAGTTGCTGCCGTCAGGCGGATTGTTATCGTGGTTGTGATCCTTGTGATGGACCGTCAGTTCTCTAACTCTCTTGCCTGAGAATTCACGCCCGCACCGCGCACAGATCCACGAAAGCATTTTAAGTGCTCGCTCCCTATAGGTCTTCTCCCGACGCTCTCGGTCGCGCCGAGCCTCGGTTATGATCTGATCCATGCTGTCGGCCTCTTTTCGCGTCTTCTTAGGTGACATGTGGGCACCCTCCAGTCGCCCGGCTTAAATCAAGCCTAATCGTTTATTAAAGGAAGGGGGCAAATAAATTTCGTAGGTCACTCAAGGATTTATCTATGGCAAGTGGTAAGGCCTGAGCAAACAAATCCAGCAAAATGACGGCGTTTAATGATGAATCTGTTTCGGTTGCAGCTTGGAGACGTCCTTTAACTGCAACATTTACGGTATGCATATTTTGATAGATATTCCTGAGACCCTCTAATTCTAGATCTGTGTTTTTCCCTTCCTTTTTTAAGAAATATTGCATTAGTAAATAAGTGGATGCAGCGCGAAAGATGGTTTCTTCGACACTTGCCAGGGGCATATGATACCAGGCCATGGGTCTAAAAAAATCGGCCCGGGGACAGCCGCTGGTAGCTATGATGAGACCCATCAGCGAACTGACCCCTTTTTGAACGGTTGTATCTTGAGATATAATCCTCCTTTCCGTAAAAACATCTAGATGGACTTCATCATGCGATTGGAACCCGTTGAAAAACATCACGATTTTAACAAGGCCAACAGCCATCGGGCAATGTGAATGAGTACGAGTGGTAATGCTACAGTTGGGGCACTGATGAAAATCAAGTTTTGTCCATAACGGCAAACTTTCCGGAGTATTACCCAACAATTCAAGTTTCTGTGCATCCAATTGTAAATTAAAAACCTGCTGCGAACCGTCTTTAAATGTGAAGCAATATTTAATAGTAATGACATCCATTTAACTTTCCGTCCTTTCTCTCCAAACAATGCCATGGAAATTTATCAATAATAAGAATTTTCTTATTAATCATTAGAAATATAGAGGAAGGTTGTTTGTGTGTCAAATAATATTGGACTATTGCCCAAACTTCTCTTCTTTTAGCAAAAACGTTTTTTGATAAATATAAGCCATGGGAAGAAAGTAGTAGCTGGCCATACCGTTTCGCTATTCATTAATCCATGCAAGAAATTTCTTGCACGGAAATATTTAAATGAAATATCGGATAATTATCGTGGGTGAAATAAATGAGTTTCTGATGAAAAGTAGTATTTTGGGAAGTATTTGTTTACCAGTTCAATGATGCGAATATGATGGTGGCATAACGAAAAAAATGACGCACATAGCTCACAGAGGTGATTTACGTGCAAAATTAAGATAATATACCAATTTCCCCCTCAACGCAACAAAATCCAATTATCATAAGCGCCTTGTTCTCTAAATTGAAGAAGGATTTGGGGTCGGGCCGCGCTATCAAATTAATATTTATAGACAAACGTTCCATCACTATGTGTTTTCAGGGCTTAACACGTTATTTTCATGGGTAAAATCATCACTGTAAGGAGATTGTTCTTCACAAAGATGATACGTTCCTTTCGATTTTACATCTTCAGATCTATTTTCATACTTCCGGGTAACAGGTATCTGCAATAGGCTTCCGAAAAAATTGCAACTTGATTTTGCTATTCCTCGTTCATTTTCAATGATCTTGTTCAAGGACTAATAGCCGTAGTGTTCAGATTATCGATACGGATGAATACGTATTGTAATGTTGAATCGCTGGGGGTCAAAAAATTGATGATTTGTAAACGTAATCGCAACTATTCGTTAAGTGGTCTGGATGCACGATTGAAGGCAGAGTTGGGGCGGCTTCGCGAGCTCACCTATAAGGCTCGCTCGCCTCCCCAACATCTACCTCTCGGAAAGGTACCAGGTATCGTGCATCAGATTAACGCCGCGCCTGACCAGCGGACGCGGTTTTTAGCCCGTCTGCGTCCAGGCGCATGTTATATAAAAAGGGTTAAATTTCTTCCATTCTAACTATGTGTTGTGGATCTAGTGTGCTTCCATTTAAATCTATTGAATAACCTTCAAATAGATTCTCTGAATCATCCTCTGGATCTAAGAAATTGAAATAGGCTCTCAAGATACAGAATGTGTAGAATTTCTTATTAAAAAGAATCGAAAATGGAATTGCACAGTGTATTATTAAAGGAATTGATTTTTCAGGAATGTTGGTCGGTTGGTGGCCAGCACAAGCCAACAATATTTCTGGACCATTTCTGCAAAAATGATTATCTGGATTCTTTGCAGCTTTATAACTTAGGAAAAAGTATGGCCCAACACCTCTTGTTGACCTATATTCCCAGGCCTCTCTGGCCTTCATACTTTTTTGATTTGAAGATATTTCGATAGTCTTTTCAGATAAGGGCAAAATTCCATTATCAGTAAAGACGCTCTTATTGCTGTGGCGAGTACAGTGATACCCCATTAACCTTGTTCCATGCTCCAAACATTTCTTCTCCCAAATCTTCAAAAAATCTTCTGAGGTACAGTCAAGATAATTTGAAATTATATCCACCATATAATCGGTAGTATTCCAAAAATCGGTCCAATTAATGTGTGATTTAGATTTGAGAGCATAATACATGCTATCTATATCAAACCAATCCTTGGTAATTTTACTCACGAATGATTGAACGGAACTTGAATTGTCGATATCAAGTATCATGAATTTTATATAACGAATAAAGAATTGATGTTTTGCGAAGCCAAAACATAATTCCGGTTGAACTAAGCCGTGCATTTCATTTGGATTTTAAAGTGAGTGTCCCCAGAGTGGGCATTTACCGTTTGATAGAGTCAATAT
>JAUVVL010000214.1 GCA_030604635.1 Desulfobacteraceae bacterium | reverse complement strand
GTAGGTATGGCTATAATTGTCATTAGATTTAAATAGTTATATAAAAAGCCTTTATCCATTGAACCCCTGTCTGCGTGCGGACACGCACAGGCAGGCATCATTCCAATATTCCATTTATCCATTATTCTCCCGCTATAGCGGGATGAGCGAAGCGAACTAACTTGGTACGTCCTATCACCGGTTAAAAGGCAAATTGAAGAGAAAGACAAACACCTTGGTTTTTAATATCGGCTGAAAGGTTAACTTTGGTATTGTATTTCAATTTTTCAATAAATTGGCCGGTTTTATTGCGGTTGTATTTGTGGGCGCTGGTTATGGCGCCGTAAATATTTCCGGCATAAAAACCGATTTCGACAAAAGCAATGACTCCGCCAAGGGCATTATGGCCGTTATCGAAAGACTCATAGGCAGCGTACATCAGGCCGCCGTTCAGTAAAAAGGCTATCAGGGCATCCTGGTATCTTTCGCAGTAAAGAAATCCCGCTCCTGGAATAATGGAGAAAAATCCTGCCAGCCCGGGGTACTTTTTTGGAACTAACTTTTCCTTGTCAAGTTCAGCAGCGAGTCTTTCAAGCCTGTATTTGTCTTTGTTCCGCGCGCTTATTTTTGAAAAATAAAGCCTTGCCTTTTCCCAGGACGCTGTCTCAATGTAAATCCAACCTATCCTGTAATAGGCTTTGTCCCTTACATTTCCGTCATCTGTTATGGCAATCAGGTTTTGAAGATTGATAATGGCATGGCCGTATGCCTTAAGTTTCACGTGGCTTTCACTGATCATCAAATATGATTTTATAGAAAAGTCGGTATTAACATACCGATCGATCAATGTTTTAAAGGAATCTATGGCATCAGTGAAATGTTTGCCGTGGAAATACGACATGCCGGTTCGGAACATTGCCGACTCTACCCTTATATCTTCCGGGAAGAAATAGACAAACCGTTTGTACTCACCGATGGCCCTGAAATATTCTTTGTTTGAAAAATAGTATTCCGCAAATTCAAACTGTTTGTCAGAATTTATTAAAAGGGATGGTTTATTGACCGGTTTAAGATCGGTGCCGGGAAAAGATTGAGAAAAAGGGATAAAAAGGAAAAATATCGTAAAGAAAGTGATTGACTGATAAGCAAAGAAATTTTTTCGAATGAGCATAGTTAGTATTACCACCAGAAATCGTTGTTACTTACTGGATCGTAGCTTCGCTTTTCACCGTTTATAAAGGCCGGAGCCGATAGCTTCACTTCGTCTCTGCCGCAACGCACAAGACGGTCACAGCACATGATCCAGCCCAATAAGGACCCGTGTTTATTGAACGCTTCAATACAGTATTTTGAGCATGAAGGGTACATCTGACAACGATTTCCGTCAGCTTCTGAAATGTATTTTTTGAATAATTTAACCGGATAAACAATAGGATTGGTCTGTTTTTCCGCCGTCTGGTATGAATTATCATTTTCTGCAATGGTCATGTTCTGTCCGGCAAAGGCAGCACCGCAAAATGTGTATAAAATTATGAAAAAAATTATGAAAGATGACGAAAGCCGGATGACGCGCAGTTTCTTAATCATTGCTTACTTTTGAGTAACCCTTAGTATCTCTTCTATTGTAGAAATCCCGCTTAAAACCTTTTGAATGCCGTCCATTCGAAGGGTGACCATATTCAGCTTTAAAGCCTCATTTTTTATCCGGTTCGAATCATAGGTCTTAAGGATGGTACTTTTTAAACCAGAGCCCAATAGCATTATTTCAAAAATACCTGTCCGTCCCTTGTAGCCGGTATTCAAACAATTTTCACATCCTTTTGCCATGAAAATGGTACTCCCCTGGAATTGATCCGTGGTAATTCCTATGCTTTTCAGGGTCGCATCATCGGGAGTGTAAGGCTGTTTGCAATCGCTGCAAAGAACACGAACCAGTCTCTGGGCGACAACAGCTAAGACCGATGATGAAATCAGAAAAGGTTCGATGCCGATGTCGACAAGACGGGTAATCGCGCCGGCAGAATCGTTTGTATGAAGCGTGGAAAAGACAAGATGACCTGTCAGTGCTGACTGAACAGCAATTTCTGCGGTTTCATGATCCCGTATTTCGCCGACCAGGATGACATCAGGGTCCTGCCTTACAATTGATCTGAGGCCCCTGGCAAACGTAAGGTCTATCTTGGGATTGACCTGTATCTGGCTTATCCCTTTGATCTGATATTCAATCGGGTCCTCGATGGTGATAATATTAATATCAGGTATATTGATGGATGATAGGATTGCATAGAGGGTGGTTGTCTTGCCGCTGCCGGTGGGTCCGGTTACAAGTATAATACCGTTTGGGGATTTAACCAGGCTTTCAAGCTGATCAAGTTTATCGGACGCCAGACCGAGTTCTGAAAGTGAAAGCAATGAACCTGATTTATTCAGAAGCCTGAGGACGACACGCTCTCCAAATGAAATGGGGATGGTGGCGACCCGCACATCAATCTCCTGATTACCTATTTTGACGTCAAAGCGCCCGTCCTGGGGCAGGCGTTTTTCGGCGATATTCATTTTTGCCATGACTTTGATTCTGGAGACCAGAGCAGGTTGGATCCATTTTGGAGGGGACAGGAGATCATAAAGAATACCGTCGACGCGATAGCGGATTTTGAAACTGTCCTGGTATGGTTCGATGTGAATATCACTGGCACGTGCTTTTACGGATTGGGAAATAATATGGTTCACAAGTTTGATAATCGGCGCGTCACTGATGTCGTCCAAAAGATCTGCCGTATCTTCAATTTCACTGATAATGGCACTGCCGTTTTCTTCCATGTCCTGGACTAGCTGTTCTGCGGAATCCCTGCTGAGATCATATGAAATATTTATGGCAGTGAGAATCAAATTCTTTGTCGAAAGAACCAGTTTATAATCATCAAGTCCCAGAATCCGGATCAGGTCATCGAGGGGCTGAAAAGCGACAGGATCATTAATGGCGATGATGCAGGTTGAGTTTTGCATATCCGCCGCTGCATTCTGTCTGTCATTTTGAGGCAGGCTGTTTTCAGGGCTTGAGATCTGATTGTTTCTTTCAAGGGGAACCATTACATATTTTTTTAGAAATTGAATCGGAACAAGATGGGCAAAATCGGTTCCGAAATTATCAAGGGGCAGTTCAGGCCAGAAAGGGATATCATACTGGATGCTTAAAGCTTCCAGCAATTGCGTTTCAGCAATAATTTTTTTTGTAACGAGCATATCTCCTGTATGGCCGCCCCTTTCAGCTTTAATCCTGCGCGCTTCATCAATATCTTCTTTTGAAACGCCGAATGAGTTTATAAGTATATGGGAAAGATTTTTTCTCATGATGTTTTTATGGGTTGCGTATCGCCTGATTCAATTTACGAGCAGATTTGAGGAAACTAAGTGCTCTAATTCGTAAATTCGATTACGTATTTTATGTCAAAAGACCTATCCTGGATCCGCCAAAGGCGGAGAAACCCAAAAGTGCCTAAAGTTTGAAGTGAGCTAAAGTTGTGGAACTCGCCTACGGCGAGACCAATTACAATCAAATTGACAGAATACCATAACCCCGCCTGCCGGCCGGCGGGCAGGTTTAGGCACTTTAGTTCACTTCGTTCGACCAGAGGCCGTTCGGCTTTGAGGCTCTCGACAAGCTCTCGACAGGTTAGGCACTTTACACTTTTGCATACATAGAATGAATAAACCAAGTCATAAATACGTGATCGTATTTATGAATACATGTACTAAGATTCAGATTCAGATTCATCTATATTCCTTTAGTACATTTTGATTTTGTCTTCTTTGATTTTATCTATTTGATCTTTCTTTTTGCTGTAAATCTCTTCTGCTTCTGCAGGATTTTCTATAACATGGGGCGTTAGGAAAACAAAAAGGTTGGTCTTATCCTTTGATTTTGCCCTGGATTTGAAAATCCAACCAAACAGGGGTATATCCCCGAGACAGGGAACCTTATATTCGGTTTCAGAAAAGCTGTCATCGATAAGTCCGCCGATTACAACCGTGCTGCTATCTTTTACAATTACCGTCGTATCAATGGCTCGCTTTAAAGTGGTGGGACGAAACTCTGTAGTCGATTCAAGTCGTGTTACCTCCTGGGCGATATTAAGGCGAACCATCCGATCCTTGCTGATTTGAGGTGTAATCTTTAACATTATCCCAACATCCCTGTATTCATAGGAACTATAAGTTTCAGTTACACCCTCTGCGGCTGAACGTGTCTGAAAGGGGATATTTTTTCCAACGGTGATTTTTGCCTCTTCATTATCAGTGGTTAAAATTTGAGGTGTAGAAAGGATGTGTACATCTTTGTCCTTTTGATAGGCCTGTATTACAGCCCCAAGGCTGGGGAAGAAGATTCCGTTAATTTCGATAGCTTCACCAAAAATTCCCAGGGAAAAACCAGGAGGCAGCGGTGCCGGGACAGATGGCGGCATTACATTAGTGAATCCTGGATCACCCCCGGCAGCTCCGCCGCTGAATCCGCCGCCGTATACTCCGCTCCTGTCTTTGTAACTAGTTTCATCCCCTGCGATCCACTCGGTTCCGAGATTAAAATCCCTGCCCGTATTTACTTCCATGATCAGGCATTCAATGTAAACCATTGCCCTTGGAATATCGAGTTTCTTTATGATCTCTTCCAGGACAAGGTAATCTTCCTTTTCAGCCAGAATAATAAGGCTGTTGGTGGCTTTATCTGCTGTTATTCTGATTTTTTCAGAAATAACCGGGGCTTCTTTTTTCCCCTTGGCGGTAATGCGCTGTTTGGTCGATAGTGCCTGAAGAACCTTGGCCAGCTCTTCAGCCGAAGCATTCTCAAGATAATAGACACGGATCTTTTCTTTGCCTTTTGGAACTTCTTTATCCATAAGCCTGATAAGCTTCTTGATCCTTGATGTGTCAACCTCGCTGGCAAGCACGACAACGGTATTTGTGCGCTCATCGGCCATGAACTTGATAACCTTTCCGGCATCTCCTTTCTGGGGTCTTTTCTTTGTCTGGAAAACAGAATCCAACAGTTTTACAAACTTCGTGGCATCGGCATATTCAAGGGGGATGACAGAGATTTCCCGGCCGATGCCGGTAACATCGATTGCCTTGAGGATTCGAAGCAACCGGTTGATGTTTGAATATACATCCGTTACGATCAACATGTTTGTCGGCGGATAGGCCAGGATCACGCTGCTTTTGGAAATCAAAGGTGCAAAAAGCCGTTTAATTTCAGCGGAGTCCGCGTACGTTAAGGATATCAGTTGGGTGACAACCTTATCTTCCGGCGAACCGGCCTCTTTTTTAAGTATGGTTTCAATATTCTTTGAACGCGCATCAGGAGATGGAACGATTTTGATGACTTTACCGGCTTTGATCGTGGTATAGCCGTGGACTTCCAGAACAGATTCAAAGACCTTGTAAGCCTCTTTGACGGAAATTTTAGCAGGTGAAATTATGGTTACTTTTCCTTTTACCCGCTTATCGACGACAAAATTCTTTGTAGTCAATTCGCTGATGAATTTAATAAAAACATTGATATCAACATCGCTGAAATCTATGGAAACGAATTGTTCCGATTCACTCTTTTCACGGGAAGCTTTATTTTCCTTTGATGATTCGTTGGCCTTCCCCGTAGTTTTGGCTTTTGCATCCACTGACAGATACACGGTTAACACGATAAAAATAAAGGCAAATAACCATGTGATGCGTTTTAAGCTATTGCTGTGAAATTTCATTTTTTTTGTCGATTAATATCCTGGTTGTATCAAGCATATGTGGTTACAGTTCATTGGCAGGGCACCAATAACATATTATTTGTCACAAGTCATTTATTTCTACTCAATATTATAATTTATGGTTTTTTGCCGTCCTTTTCGTTTTAACTGAAGCTGCACGTTGGAAGATGACTGCAAGCCCTGGTATAACTTGAAGGCATCGTCCACGGATTCGATATTATTACCATCGACTCCAGTGAT
>JAUVVL010000150.1 GCA_030604635.1 Desulfobacteraceae bacterium | reverse complement strand
GTAACAGTTCAGCCACTAAGTCACTAAGTCACAAAGAAGAGGTATGAATTATTAATCTTTATCAAAAAGAGAAGAATCTATTTGGGTTTCTTGTCAATTTTAACGTGCCTCTTATTAAAAATGGCATTAAAAGAATCATATTATAATTTTAGTGTCTTTGTGGCTTTGTGGCTTTGTGGCTTTGTGGCTTTGTGGCTGAACTATTACACTATTTAAAATTTCGAGAATTGTTTCCTTAAAGGAAGCAAGTTATCTCTTATATTCCAAGGTAAGCCTCTCTTATATCAGGAGATCCCTTTATATCGTCCGGCTTTCCTTCCACTTTTATCATGCCTTCATGCATGATATAAACATAGTCTGCTGCATTTAGGGCGGCATCTGCATTTTGTTCAACAAGTAGGATGGTTAAACCTATTTCTTCCTTCATTTTTTGTATCGTCTCAAAGACCTCGCCAGCAAGTTTGGGAGCAAGGCCCTGGCTGGGTTCATCAAGCATTATTAATTCTGGTTTCGTCATTAGCGCTCGACCAATCGTCACCATTTGTTGTTCACCACCGCTCAATGATCCAGCCAACTGTTTGCTTCTTTCTTTCAGGCGGGGAAACAGAGAATAGACGAGTTCCATAGACTCGTCTTTATACGTGAGCGCTTTTTTCACATATGCGCCCATTGAAAGATTTTCGTAGACACTCATGGTGGGAAACAGATGCTTTCCTTCCGGCACCAATGCCAATCCCATTTCTACCTTTTTATGGGTGGGAGCAAAAGTGACATCTTCTCCTTTATAATGAATTTTGCCTTCCCATGGTTCAACGGAGCCAAAAACTGTAGATAGAAGAGTGCTCTTACCGACCCCATTAGGTCCAAGAAGTGCAGTTATCGTCCCTTTTTTAACTTGAAGGCTTGGCTTCCACAAAACCTGCATGGGGCCATATCCTGATTCGAGGTCCTTTATAAATAGCATTTTTATTTCTCCGAAGGACGGCCTAAGTATACTTCCACAACCTTTGGATCTTCCAAAGCTTCTTTCGTGGGAGCATCAACCAATTTGGCGCCTTGATGCAATACGATTACTTTTTCCGCCATCCCGACTACCGCCCGCATGATATGCTCGACCATGGCAACGATGGCTATCTTGTCTTCTTCTGCTACCTGCTTGATAAATGCAACCATTTGATCGATGTCATTGGGGTGCATTCCGGCCATAGCTTCATCCATAAGCAGGAGCTTTGGCTTCATTGCCAAGGCCCGTGCAATCTCCATTAGCTTTTTTTCCACAGGGGTCAGTGTACCTGCTTGCTTATTCCTGTGTTCTTTAAGACCAACTCGTTCGATGGTTTGATCTGCTATCTCCAAGGACTCATCAACATTTACTTTGCCGCTGAGGGTACCAAACATGGCTCCAACAGCTACGTTTTCTCTTACGGTGGCTGAGGCAAATGGTCTGGGAATTTGAAATGTTCGCCCAATTCCAAGAGGTGCTCTTTTATATGGTGGAAGCGTTGTGATATCCAGTCCTTCGAAAATAACCCTTCCTTCTTCCGGAAAGAAAACTCCGTTAATAACATTAAAAAGAGTTGTTTTTCCGCTACCGTTTGGACCCACTATTCCGACAAACTCGCCGTGTTTTATTTCCAAACTTACTTGATCCACTGCAACCAAACCACCAAAACGTTTTGTTACATTTTCAAGTATTAATAAAGACATATCCTCACCTAAATAATAAACTGTGCCAGAGCTGAGTCTTTAAATCTGTTTTTTAACATCCCGACCACTCCCTCCGGGAACAAAACGATAATGATGATAATAATTGGCGCAAAAATCAGTAGCTGAAATCCCGGAATGAAAATGGAGAGGTAATATTTAGAGATGCCATAGATAAGTCCGCCAACTACAGGTCCGAGAAGAGTGCCGGAGCCACCAAGAAGAACAATGATTATGGCTTCGATTGTATAGTGGATCTCAAAAACTTCGGGTGGAAATACATAAGGAGTTTTTAAGGCCCATGAAGCAGCACCGAGCAAACCCGCAAAACATGCGCTTGTAACAAAGGCTATGATTTTGTATTTGGTTACATTGATTCCCATAACCTTAGCAGCATCTTCGTCTTCCCTCAAGGCGGTCAGTGCATAGCCGATCTTGCTTCTTATATAATAGAGGGTTATGAATGCAGCAGACACAGCAATGATAAGAACCATGATATCAGCCCAGAAAGTCATTAGGGTGCTGGCAGTCTCTCTCCCAAGAATCTGGTTGAGTTGAGCTGTAAATATCAAGCCCTCAGAACCGTTCCATATTCTTGCACCCTCAATAAAAAACCTGAGCCCCTCATTCACTCCGATTGTAGCAATGGCAAAATAGGCCCCTCTGAGCCTCAGAGCCACTGCTCCTACCGCCAGAGATAAAAGTGTGGCCATAAACAAAGCCATCACAAAGCCAATTATAATAATCGCTATGCCGAGCCCTTCAATGTGGGCCAACTTCGTGATTGCCAATGCCATTCCGTAGGTCCCAACACCCATAAACGCAACATAACCAAAATCCACATATCCGGTCATACCCAGGAAAATATTAAAGGCCTGTCCCAGCGCACAGTAAAAAAGGAGCATTGCAACCAGTTGCCACATTCCAGGAACATTTCTACCGATCAAAAACAGGACAAGATATGCTGCAAATACGGGTATCAAAGGGTAGTATTTTGTGCTTTCTTTTTTCATTTTGCTCTCAGAAGTCCGGTTGGTCTAATTAGAAGTATGACTAAAAGCATCGCAAAGGAGAGAAATCGGGTCAGGGCAAACGGCTCTACTCCTGGAATTAAGGCAAAAAGCGTATACGACCCATTTTCTATAAGCCCAAAGATCAATCCACCGAAAAATGCCCCATAAGGGGATGCAAGTCCTCCTAAAACAGCAATTACAAAGGCTTTTAGGGTATATCCGCCTCCCATATAGGGATTAATACCAACCGGGATGAACATTGTAAGAAGGACACCACTTGCCACAGTTAGCCCAAGGCCCAAGGCAAAGCTCAAGGCATATGTACCCCCCACATTTACACCGCAAACTCTTGCGCCTTCACTGTCTTCAACAACGCTTCTCATGGCTGACCCTGCTCGGGTTTTATTAAACCACAAGTAAAGTAGGAGGGCGATGACCACGCTGCCAATACAGGCATATATTTTTGTCATTGGCAAAACTGTTATACCAAGGTTAATCTTGCCAACAGCCCAATTATAGCCACGAAACTCGGATCCAAATATAAGCTTTACAGTCTCTTCAAGTAAGATCCCGATAGCAAAAGTGACCAACAGGGTGGCAAGTTCCGGCGCTTTAATTAACCTCTGCATAATTGTATAGTAAAACAACAGCCCTAAGCCCATACCGACAATAAATGCAACAGGAACAGCTAGTATTGGATTTATTCCAAGAGCATTGAACAGCCAGAGGGTGATGAATGCTCCCACCATAATAAAGGCCCCATGCCCAACATTAACGACTTTCAGAACGCCGAAAATAAGGCTTAAACCCATGGTAGCCATACCATAAACTGCACCGAGTACAAGGCCTTGAATTAAATTGCCGATGAGCTGTTCTAATAGCATTCCAATATTTCCTTATATATTGCCTTTATTTTCAAGGAGTCCCCTTAAAAAGGAAAACTCCCCCAATAAGTCAATTTTCCTTATTGAGGGAGAGTTTTCCTGGATTGCACTTTCCTGAAATAGGTTTTTAAGGTTGGCTATCTCGGAACCGCGACCTTTCCTTTTGCTTTTTCAGCAAAAGTAGGCATGGGATAGGCAACGCCCCCGGTTTGAGCTTCTTCGGGCCACACAATTATCCTTTTGCCCATCTGCCACTGTACAGCCACCATCGAATGACCGACCTGAAGTCCGGTATCATCTACATCCCAGCCACCATAAAAGGACATAAATTTAAGATCGCCAAGAGCCGCTCTTACTTTATCCGGCGCTACGGAGTTGGCTTTTTCTGCAGCTAATACATACGCTAAGACCTGAGCCCCGGCTTCTGCGGCATGGTAATCCGGAATAATTTCTTTTCCTAAGCCTTTTTTAAAAAGCGTTACAAATTCATCCTGACTGGGCCCAATCCAATCCAATCCTACCTTCTTAGCCTCTTTTGCCGAGTATTTTACACCATATTCCCAGTGCGACGGTCCCATGACACCTTCTGCCATATTTGTTAAAGCTTTGTAGAAGGCCGGCAGAGTTGCAGCCGCTATCAAGGATAGAGCATTGGAGTTTATGTCCAGATCAGCCATTTGTCGGTTAAAGAGCTGGCCATCTTCAAAGTGCCCGCCGCCGATAATGAAATCTGGTTTGGTCGCTTTCAAAGCGGAAAGCAGGGGGGTTAGGTCAGTAACGCCTTTTGGATAGGTCCGTTTAAAGACAATATCAAACCCGAGCTTTTTGGCATGTTCTTCTGCGCCATGCATCACCATTTTTGCGAACTCGGAATCCTCATAGGCCAGCGCAACCTTTTTGGCCTTGGGATCAATCTTGTGAATCATGTTGAGAGTTCCCTGATGATAACTGGTAGCAGGTCCGATGGTTTGGACAATGTACCTGAAGCCTTGCCGGAAAATCTTGTTGTTCGCGCCGCCATGGTCCATATAAAGCATTCCATGGCTTTCGGTTACAGGGGCGCCTCGAAGTGTAAGGCCGGAGCTGTATGGAGAGAAAACGACGTTCACTTTATCAACCGTGATCAACCGCCCTATAAAGCTTGTGACAGCCTCTTTTTTGGACTCACAGTCATAGTACTTGTATTTAAGTGGTACTTTCTTTCCTTCTAACTTTACACCACCATAGACATTATTTACCCAATCGATACAGGCCTTTATTCCCCCAAGGGCCTGTTCCCCTGCCTTTGCATACTTTCCCGAAAGACATGCTGGATGACCGATAAGAATCTTTTCAGGAGATTTTGCCTCGGCAAGTGTAAAATACGCCGGCAGGAAACCAAAAAGAATAAAAATTACAAATAGTGCTTTAAAAATTGATCGTTTCACAATGCACCTCCTTTTTCTAATCGTTAATGGTTGATGGTTTCGTAAAAAGTCAAAACTTGCTGAATTATTCAATTTTACGCATTCATAATGTCTTTAAATAATTCGCAATTCCTTAATCCATGTAAAAAGGACTTTTTACATGGGCATCAATGGTTAATAGAAACTGTAAAAGACTATACCGTTGAAGACTTAAAAACTACCAAGATAACAATAGGATGTCAACATACAAATTCTGATTAAGATCATTGGCAAAATAATTATTTTGCCAAATATTGCTTGTCAAGCAGATCGTCTCCCTTCTTGTATTTTACAACCTCAATAAGATTGCCGTCGGGATCTCGAAAGTAGATGGACGTGATTTGTCCGATGGCCCCGGTTCTTTCAACCGGGCCTTCAATAATTTCCACGCCACAAGAGCTATCCCTTCCAATAGAATTTTCTTCCATACTGCTGCAAAAACCTTTGATTCTATTTTCCAGCAATAATGTTAATTCTCTTTCCCGGTTATTAAATGTCATCATATTCGATCCTTCATGCTTTCCGATTGCCTATTTCAGAGATCGGTAATAACTATCGATATTGTATATCGCGGCCAAAGGATTGTGCCCAAGCAGGCGATCCTTAACAGCAAGCACGGTACAAGGCGCTTTTGCATATTTAAACACAAGGGAATCATGGCCGACACATAATCCCATTAAAACATTGAACTCACATTTTTCTTCATTGAGCACAAAAGCCTGAAGAACAGGGTTGCACATGGCTTCAAAATGTCCAATCGATATCTTCTGATCATCACGAACTCCGATTTTTTCCTTTGGAATCCGGCCCACCTTGCATACAACCGAAACCACTTCAAAACCGTTTGACGAAAAGAGCTTTTCAACGACCCTGGCTTCTTTCCGAAGGCCCACGCAGAACACAAAGCCAAGGCGTTTATATTTCATCTTCTGCGCAAATTCAATTACCTCCTGAATGCGAGGCTTTATTGGTTTTACATGGGAATACCCTAATTCCTTCTGCCCATATCCTTCTCCTTCCTGAATGGATGCTTGTTTTGCAAATTCCAAGACTTCAGGCTTTTTATATTCCTTCAGGCACTGTTCAAATAATTCCTGCCTGTTTTGTGTGGGACAATAGGGGGGCGCTTTCCCATCTTCTTTTTTGCACATTCTCTCTGACATTTTAAACGAACATCTGGCACAATTCGGCAAATCATTTTTCATGTTTTACTCCTTTATTTTTCCGGCCCTCCTTAGCCAAAGCAATGAAATTGGATACATCGATCTGCAAGAAGCAGTGTGAAGACCGGTGCGTTCGCGCAGAACGAGTTTTAAGCTTAGTACAAATATTCTTAAATACGATTACGTATTATAATTAGTTTATTAATTCCATTTAAAAGTTTAAAGTGCTTAAAGTTATGGTATTCTGTCAATTTGATTATAATTGGCCTCGCCGTAGGCGAGTTCCACAACTTTAGCTCACTTTAGCTCACTTCAAACTTTAGGGACTTTTGGGTTTCTTTGGCGGATCCAGGATAGGTCTTTTGACATAAAATACGTCATCGAATTTATGAATTAGAGCACTTAGGTAAAACTCAAAAGAAAATGTGTCGAAATATCTGACACGAATACGATAGCAGATTGAGGCTTTCTTAGATTTATGAATACACGATTCAGATCGAATTTAGCAGGAGTTTTAGATTAGCAAATAAACTTATTGAATAAGTTGCGAAGCGTCAATCAGTATTTGAATATTGGTAGAGGGAGGAGAAATGCAGGCTAGACTGTTATCCTCTTTATAGAAAGGTTTTGGATGTCCATGCGGCCTAATCCTCGCTGGTGGGCAAGACGAATATGTTTAATTTGGCCGGGTTCAAAACGCTTCCCATTCCATTCACACATTTTAACCATTTGAGCATCTGCTGCCACCATGTCTTTAGATGCTATTATGGTATCCATGCGGATTACTTTACCCGGCCCGGCTGGTCCATTATTTGAGAGTACTCTGGTAGCATCGATCACTACAAGTTGAGGCCGGAGCAGAGTACACAAGTCAACGATGGCCGAATCGAGGTCGTGATCCTTGTGCATGACACTGCGATCCCATATCAGCCCCATCATTCCTTTCATGGCAAGGCTAACGCCCGTCATGGAATGGGACTTGGCCACGGGCGCCGCAATGAGAACATCGGCCTCCAAAACATCCTGCATGACATATGTTTTTTTAAAGCTCAACCCTTGGGGGATTCGGACTGGTTTGTAAAAATCGATCTTGGTAAGAGCATGTACTATACCTTTATCGAAAACTTCACATGCTTGTTTTATGCTTTTAATGCAAAGCTCATCTTGACCATAGGGATGGTCAAGAACCCGTATCCTGGAAGCTCTGGCTTCCCAGCTCATGGCCACGAGTTCTCCTACTACTTCAGGATGGGTATTGGTGGCACTTTCCGGCTTATGAGGATAACTCATATTAGGCTTAATCACGACCTTGTCACCGGGCTTTACAAAAGTTTTCATGCCGCCGAGAAGCTCCACGGCAGCGCGGGTGGCAGGGCCTGGCCGGCCTTTGACAATGCCCAGATCAGGAACTCCTGCCTTTACAGGGCCAAGCTTGCCGGCGAGGACGGACTTTGGGAGATAAAGTCCGGCCGCACCGGCAGTCATGATCAGAGCCCCTTTCAGTTGCTTTATAAGAAACTCTCTGCGGCCCAGAGTTTTTTCAGTCCATGTCTCCAATTTGGATAGGCAGTCAAGAAAAGAATTTTTTTGCATAAGGTCAAACCCCTTGACTCGTTTCAACATCTCTTTTTGCTATATAGTGCCTGAACGAAAAGTTATGTTCAGGCACGATATATCTTTTTTAATTAATCGCGTCGGCAAATAATAGGGGCTACCGAAGTCGCCAAAATCGATTTGAATGAATATGGCAAAGTCAGCAACCCCGTTTCAGGAAAGTTTCAGGAAAAAGTATTGACTCGCAAATGTCAGAGATTCCGCACCGCTTAGCTCTGGGTTAATCATTTTTTAGGAAGGGCATAAGTCCCGGTGGCTTCTATCCAAGAGTCACCTTTAGTTTTATCCTTGGTATTTGGCGTAATTTGTCTTCCGGTGAAAGAGATTTTCCCTTTGATACCTTCGAATCGGCCTGTCCCCTTTATGTATTCACCCTTGCCCTTATACGAGTCAAGCTTTTCGCCAGGAGCGGGCGCATGGGTGCCTTGATGCGTTTGCATCCATGTGGAACCGTCCTTAAAGGTTATTTGGGTATACCCCTGAAACGAAACTTTCCCTTTGATTTTGTCAAACGTACCCCAGCACGTAATGGCCGCAACTTCGTTTTCGAAGATAGCCACCCCTCTCCTCTCATACAAACCAACGACATGTCCTTTCACGTCAGGGAGCAGAATGTACTCCACCTTTGTGTTTTGGCTAGTGAAATTGTACTTCACGGTCTCTGCGTTCGCCTGTGTGGCAGGCAACAGGACTAAAGCTGCGATAAGGAAAACGCCTATACAACCCAAAATTGTAATGGTCATCTTTTTCTTTCTCATGATTGTTTCCTCCTTTTTAGTTGTAAGATTTGTAAAATGATGAGTTTAAGATCCCAGCCTAACAGCGGCCTTGGCTTAATATATATAATCGGCCTTTTTATTTTTAGCTCCTGATAGAAAATAGAACATCCTCTCAGGAGCATGGCCTGCACAATTTAAGTTTTCCAATTGTAAAAAAAGGATAAAAGCTTGTTTTTTGAGAGACTGATTCTTCTCTTCTCATGATCTTTTACTTTGTGTTAAGTTTTACTATTATTACAGCAATCATTGTGCCAACGAGCCAAGAAATGCGTTAAATCAATTCAAGATATTGAAATCACTATAAATAAATTATAGGAGTAGATTGTCTTCCTGCTCAGAACTTCTTTGGGAGCTATTATATTTAGCCATAATGATGATATATCGGCATTTAATCGAATTATCATTAATGCCTATATAATTAGTTCTACTTTGTCACATTTCAGGAAAAGCATCAGTGAGCCTCGATGGTGATCAGACGTAGGAAGTGTCACTGTTTGACACGACCGGAGTCTGATTATCATCGAGGCGGACGCTCTTATTTGCACGATTTTTCAAATCTGACAAAGTAGAACTAGCGCCATGACCATTTGATTTTTAATAAAAATATGAAAGAATAATCGATTGTGAAGGATGTGTAGCAATAAGAGGGTGTGGCTTTAACCCGAATTTCTCATGAAGAACATCAAACAGAATGGAAAAATAATACGATATTAATAAATTATACATTAATTTATCTCAAGTTCGGAATTGCAGACTGTAATAGTGCAAAATAAAAAAAGGCATT
>JAUVVL010000126.1 GCA_030604635.1 Desulfobacteraceae bacterium | reverse complement strand
CCAAGTTAATAATCTTGATGGTTTCGTAAAAAGTCAAAACTTCCTGCCCACCGGCCGGCAGGCGGGGCTGAATTATTCAATTTTACGCATTCATAATGTCTTTAAATAATTCGCAATTCCTTAATCCTTAAATTCCTTAATCCATGTAAAAAGGACTTTTTACATGGGCATCAACCTTGATGGCTTCGTGAAAAGTCCAAATTTACCATTTTTCTGGATTCCCGCTTGCGCGGGAATGACAATAAAGGAAGTAATATCAAATAGATAAAAATATCGTCACGCCCGCGAAAGCGGGCATCCAGCATTAAAATTGACTTTTTACGAGATTGTCAACCTTAATTTGCCAAAGATACTACTTGATGCTATTTTGAGATAAATATTAAGTGGTATTTGCAGTCCCATTTTACATGTGATAATGATTGATGGTCTCGTAAAAAGTCAAAACTTGCTGAATTATTCAATTTTACGCATTCATAATGTCTTTAAATAATTCGTAATTCCTTAATCCCTAAATTCCTTAATCCATGTAAAAAGGACTTTTTACATGGGCATCAATGATTGTCTGATTTAAAATTTAGATAAGGAGGAACAGATTATAATGAAGAAAGGTCTTGTAAAACGGTTTGTTGTGGCAATCCTTATTCTTTTGGCCGGGTTTTTTATTAATTCATGTGGCGAAAAACCTGCCAAAAAAGTCGCTGAGCCGATTAAGCTGGGTGTGGCCGGACCTCATAGCGGCAATCTTGCATCCCATGGAATGCCGACCGTAAATGCGGCCGAGCTTGTGGCCGAACATAAAAATGAAATAGGTGGTGTTAACGGCAGAATGATCGAGCTTATTATCGGAGACGATGCTTGTAATCCCCAAGAAGCCACAAACACGGCAACCAAGCTGGTTGAAGAAGGGGTTCATGCGGTTCTGGGCCACATCTGCCGCGGTGCCACAAAGGCTGCTCTCGGTATCTATAATGATTCAAATATCGTTGCTATTTCCCCTTCGGCCACTAACCCTGCCCTAACCCAGAGCGGTGATTATCCCAACTTTTTCCGAACAATCGCGCCCGACGATGCCCAAGCAAGACTTGAAGTTGATTTTGCGCTCAATGTGCTGGGACGGAAAAAAATTGCCGTGCTTCATGACAATGGGGATTATGGAAAAGGCCTGGCTGAGTTTGTAAAGAGCTTTCTGGAAAAAGACAAGAGGGCAAAAGTCGTACTGTACGAAGGGATTACCATGGGTGCTGTCGATTATTCCGCAGTTATCAAGAAGATTAAGCGTTCAAAAGCAGAAGCAGTCATATTCGGCGGCTATCATCCTGAGGCATCCAGAATCGTCACCCAGATGCGTAAAGAGAAAATGGGCACCATATTTATTTCCGATGCCGGCGTAAAAGACGATAATTTCATAAAAGTCGCCGGAAAGTATGCCGAAGGCGTGTATGCCAGCGGTCCCATAGACACAACCAAGAACCCCATGGCAATCGAGGCGATTGAGGCTCATAAAAAGAAATACGGTTCAAACCCAGGTGCTTTTTTCCTTAATGCCTATTCAGCTGCACTGGCGCTGCTCAATGCCATAGAAAAATCCCGATCAACAGATTATGATGACATTGTAAACGCCCTTAGAACCGAATTCGTTGAAACACCTCTTGGCAAACTCCGCTTTGATGAGCACGGAGATGCAATCGGTGTCGGTTTCTCCATGTATCAGGTACAAAACGGCGTTTATGTCGAGATTAAATGAGGTGTCGGGGAGTTTTATCGAAAAGTTGTCCTCAATTAAGCGTAATGGGTGATCAGATGTAAAAGCATGTGGTGTGTGCGAGTTCACACGATTTGGAATCTGATTAACCATGGCGCGGTCGTAAAGACGATAACTCCCCGACCCCTGGATTAAATAGACTTTTTACGAAGCCATCAAATCCTGCAATTCCTGAAGCCCCCTGCTGAGCTTGACAGGATAAGTTACAATATTGTGAATTGATTTATATTTTTCATCAAGCTGTGAAAATTTCTTTTTAAATCTATCCCTCACAGCCTGAAGCGAAGGATTGGGGCGCAACAATTTTCCATCTTCCATCACTTTTTCAAGCAAGGGCTCTGTCTCAGGGATGGCTTCGTTTTTCAACCCGATAATATCCTTAAGATAACGGCCGTTTTGATCTGACTTTCTAAATACCTGCTTTTCACCGGCCAGGGTGATCTTACCGGAACTAAGCTTCCTTACATCACGGTCTTTGAACCTGATCATTTTGTAAACAACGTCAACATATGGGGCATCTGCGGAAACCCCGACCTTGGTACCCACCCCGAAAGCATCGATCTTGGCATTTTCTGAAATAACCTTTTCGATCTTAAACTCGTCAAAGCCGCTGCTGGCAAAGATCTTGACATCAAAAAGTCCGGCGTCGTCGAAGATCTTACGCACCTTTTGGCTTAAGTCAGCCATGTCGCCGCTGTCGAGTCGAACGCCAATAAGCGAATTCCCCCTTTTCTTCATCGCCTTGGCAGCTTTTACGGCATTCTTTGCACCTTCAAAGGTATCGTAGGTGTCGATCAGAAATATTGAATTTTCAGGAAATGTCTCTGAATACGCTGAAAATGCGTCAAGTTCGCTATCAAAGGCCGCTATGTACGAATGGGCCATTGTGCCTGATATGGGGATGTCGTAAATTTTACCGGCAAGCACATTGCTTGTGGCCGCAAATCCGGCAATATAAGTGCTGCGTGCAACCTTGTTTCCGGCATCCTGACCCTGTGTCCTACGGAGGGAAAAGTCTATCAGAGGGCGGCCTTTTGCGGCATGTACGCACCTTGCGGCCTTGGAAGCGACCATGGTCTGGAAGCCGATGGTGTTAAGCATAAAGGTTTCCATGAGTTGGGCTTCGATAATCGGCGCTGTTACTTCCAGGACAGGTTCATTGGTAAAGAAAATCGTTCCTTCGGGCATGGCACGAACGTCCCCGGAAAAGCGGAGCTGTGCCAGATATGAAATGAAGTCATGGGAAAAAAGGCCGGTTGTTTTCAAATATTGTATATCTTGCTCGGAAAAGTGAAAACCTGCCAGTTCATTTAGAGCATCTTCAAGACCCGCGGCAACAAAATAGTTTCTTGTTAAATGGTTGTACCTGATAAAAAGTGAAAACGTTGCCGTGGAAAAAACCTGGTGCGCATAATAACTGGCAGCCATGGTCAGTTCATAAAGATCAATAAAAAGTGGGCCGGCTCGATGCGTTTTTGTCATGAAACACTGGCTCCGTATATCTGTTTAATCCTTTTCAATGAAAATTCATGGAATTGGGCATCAAAATCAGCAACCCCCTTGACAGGAACCGCAACCTTGTAATCACGGTTTGCCAGCCCGCCCACGGTATCCATCACGCAAATCGAAGTGCAGACACCCACCACTTCAACATCCTCAACACCTGCGGAATCAAGGATGCCTTCAAGATCGGTCCCGAAAAAACCGCTGAAGCGTTTTTTGGGGACCACATTTTCCTCCGGCTTCGGTGCAAGCTCCGAAATAATTTCATTACCCCAGGTACCGGCAACACAATGGCTGGGAAACCTTTCGAACTCTTTGTCATCTTCATCATGCGAATCCTGAAGATATATAACAAGATCCTCGCGATTTCGATAACTCGTTAGTCTCTCTTGGATAAAGGGAATGATCGATCTCGCCGTGTCGCCACAATAAAGCGCGCCCTTTTCATCCACAAAGTCGTTTAACATATCAACGATGATCAATGCTTTTTTTGACATACCCGCCTCCTTTTAAGGCTGAAGGGTTTATATTAAAATATGAATCTGAAATTTCAAGGAATTTTTTAGAGTTTGGGCAATTATTGACTATTTGCTCGATTTAGGGTTACATGTTTAGCAAACAAAAATTCTGTTACTATCTATAGCGAAAATTAAAGAGTATCATTTTACAGACCTGTTAAAAAGATTATTGAGGTGAAAAATGAGTAACAGCAAAGGAGAATGCCGGTTTTGTAATAAGACCTTTTCGGGAAGAGGTATTGGAAAACATTTATTGCTCTGTCGGTCAAAAAAAGAGAAAGATGAAATGTTAAATGGGAGAAAGAACGAAGGCTATATATACCATTTAAAAATATCAGCATGGAGTCTATACTGGCTCCATATTGAAATGAAAGGCACGGCAACCCTTTTGGATCTTGATGATTTTTTAAGGGGAATCTGGCTGGAATGTTGCGGGCATTTAAGTCAATTTACTATCCACGGCGTCAGGTATTCAAGTTATGAGGAACAGGACGATTGGTGGGGAGATGCACCGAAATCGATGAATATATCACTTAACGACGTGTTGGATTTTAAAGACAAATTTAACCATGAATATGATTTCGGAACAACGACTGAACTATCATTACAAGTTGTTTCAGTGAGAAAGGGCGTTATTAACGAAAAAATCAGAATGCTGGCAAGAAATAATCCTCCGGTGTTTGTATGCGAAAAATGTAATGGCATTGCTACTCAAATGTGCCAGGCATGTCGGGAAGATTACTGTGACGAATGTATCGAAGAACACGAATGTGGTGAAGACTATGTAATGCCGATTGTTAATTCACCCAGAACCGGTGTATGTGGATATTTTGGTCCGTTTGAAGAATAGCCAATCAATCTATTAAGATGTCCCCCATACTCATCTATGGATAAGAATGAAAAAACTTCATTTGCCGATTGACAAGGGGTAAAGAATTCTTATATAATTGTCGACATTAACAAGCAAGATGTAAGATAATTATATTTGAGGGGGATGTCATGATATCCAAAGGAAAGGAAAAAGAGGTGCTGGATAAAAGGATTATGGCTGCAAGACAGTCAGCAGGTTTTTCCATAACCGAAGCGGCTCAAAAACTGGGGTTTAAAAACTATCAGACTCTTTCCGCCATTGAAAAAGGTGCAAGGAATATAAATGCCCATGAATTAATTATGATGGCTCGTTTATATGGCAGAAGTCTGGACTATTTCCTGGAATCCGACGTTGCCCCAGATCCTGTGCCCCTGTGGAGAAAGGCAAGAAAAACAGACGTAAATCAAATACAGCGCCAATTCCTTTCTTTTCTGGAAAATTACAGTAACCTGGAACATCTGCTTGGTCTCAAACGGCGATGGAAAGATGTCCAGAAAAATTATGATAGGGATGATTTTTCCGTAAATGGCTTTGAGCAGGCCGATAAACTCGGCGCTGAAATTCACAATTTCCTCGACCTGGGTTCTCGTCCTTCCTTTAATCTGCTTAACGTGCTCGAAAATAAGCTTCGTTTCAAAGTCCTTCATTTATCTTTGAAGGTGGGTGTCTCCGGTGCCAGTGTTGTGGATAACACTATTGGGGTTGGCATACTCATTAACGTCAATGATGCGCCATGGAGAAGAAATTTTGATCTGGCACATGAGTTATTTCATATTATAACTTGGAATGTTTTCTCTCCTGAAGAAATTGGTAATGGTACAACAAAAACCAAGCCTGAACAATACGCGGACATCTTCGCTTCAAGTCTGCTCTTACCTGAGGCTCATCTCCTCGATACACTCAAAGAAACAGCTACCGACAATGAAATCAGAGTCATTGATATCATTGAACTAGCCAAGGAGTTCGGTGTCTCAACGGAAGCAGTCTTTTGGCGACTTGTCAACCTGAAAAAACTTAAGAAATCCCAAGCGCAGAGGGTCTTGGATAACCCGAAATTTCGTGATCTTGATCGCAATATGCGTCGAAGGTTGTATAGCAAAGACAGGCCGTCCAAGTTTCCTTCAAGATTTATATCTCTTGCATGCAGGTGCTTGCTGGAAGGCAAGATATCAAGAGGCACTTTTGCAGAATATCTGGAAATAGATCGGGCTGAAATAGACGACTATCTGGAAGCTGCTGGATTTGTAGAAGTAAACTATGCGAAAATTGCTGCTGCTTGACGCCGACGTTATCATTGATCTCCATACTCTTGGTTTGTTCGGGAAAATATGCAAAGCCTATGATATTTGTCTAACCCGGGATGTTTTCGTTAGGGGAAAAAAGCATTTGAGGTCGGCGATAAAAGAGATGACACTCGATTTATCAAGAAAAGCGTGGATGTAAAGATAATATTCAGTTTCGTGAGCGTTCATCACAAACATCACGGTTGGCGATTTTAAGGCATATGGATCATGAAATGGAAGTCGGGAATCAAATTCAAGAACAAAGCCTGGCATACACTCAAAAAGAGGAGCAAAAGCCGCTTGTAACTGAATTGTGGGCAACCCGACAAGTAAGCAACAAGATCAGGGTTAAAAACTTAGCCAAACGTTCCGGGTTACCGTTGATTTGGGTTGATAAAGTGCCTGGCTCCAATAGTAAAAAGGGCATGGAAAAGCTGAATGCTGAAAGGGGTGTCCTGTTATTAAGAGACAGATCGAGTCCTTTTATTGAACAGTTTCAGCACCCTATTGGACGATGCGCAAAATTTTATAAGCGGACAGCTTACAACAATTGTAATTTCTGGTGCGAGTATTGTTATCTCTATTTGACTTTCCGAACACAGCCTGTTTCCACACACTTTATAAATTATGAAAAGATGTATGATGAAATTATCAAATTTGACAGATCAAAAATACCAAAATCCTTGAGAGTCCTGAATCTTGGCGAGTTGGGCGACCCATTGGCTGTGGATTACATAACAGGTTTTGCAAAACAGATTATTCCCTTCATGCCTGAACATGCCCCGAGAACACGGTTGCTGTTTTTAACCAAGAGTGACTGTGTGGACGAAATTCTTCCCCTTGACCACGGTGGTCAATCCATCATCTCTTTTAGTATAAATACTGAAAAGGTGTTTAAAGAGTTAGAGCATAGGACAGCCTCTCCTGAATCCCGTCTGGCGGCTGCAGAAAAAGTCCGGAAGGCAGGCTATGAAGTACGTTTGAGAATAGATCCGGTTATTTTCTATTCCACCTGGGAAAAGGATTATTCTGAATTGGTTGATAATATATTTCAATTCATTCGACCTACACGGATAACCATAGGTGAATACCGGCCTTCCAATGGACTCGCCGACCATATCGGTTCGCGGTTTCCTGATTCTCCATTATTGCACATTAATAAAAGTTTAGTCAGGGAGGGAGGAAAGCTCAGGTATCCTGAGAATCAAAGGGTTAAAATGTTCAGGACCATTGTTGAAGAAATAAGGAGAAATGATCCCGAGGTTGATATTTCTTTGTGCAAAGAACCCCCTTCAATCTGGAAGGCTGTCGGTTTGAGCGTAAAAAGATTGTCATGTAACTGCGTTAACTGAATGGCGAGATGGCAATACCCCATCTCGCCTGTATTTGGTGATAAGGCTTGTATTGTGAATAAAGTCAAATTCACAATGCAAGCTTTGTCACTGGAAAGATTCGTTTTGTATTCAAAATCTACTCATTTAATCAAGTTGCAAGAAACTGTGTACACGACATTAATCCTATATTTATTGTAATAGATAGAAACCACTGATATTGTTAATAACAAAATCTTGTATATTGAATATATAAGATTTCAACACAATATATGTTATTCCAAGAAAGGAATATTATGGAAAAATTTGAATTACCTTTATCAGAACTTACACTTGCTCAAAAGCTCGATCTAATGGAGTCTATTTGGGATGACCTGGCTAAGGATGAGAAAACTCTCGAATCACCGGCCTGGCATGAAGAAGTCCTTAAAGATCGAGAAGAAGCCTTAGCGGCTGATAAGTTATCTGTATCCGATTGGGAGAAAGCTAAAGATAGAATAAGAAAGAATGTCTCATGCAAGTAAGGATTCTTGTCGCTGCCGAGTGGGATCTTGAAGATGGATATCGCTTCTATGAGCGTCAATCTCCGGGTTTAGGATCCTACTTTCTCGATTCGTTGTACTCTGATATTGACTCTCTCTCATATTTCGGAGGCATTCATCGTTTAGTTTTCGGGCATCATCGTCTTCTATCCAAGCGGTTTCCGTTCGCCGTTTATTATCAGACGGTTGAGGATGTTGTCATCGTCAATGCTGTGCTCGATTGTCGGCGAAGTCCCAGTTGGATAAGGGAAAGATTGATGGAGGGCTAATAATGTCAAACAATTCACAAATCAGGCTTTATTACCGGTAAGATTCGTTTCGTATTCAAAATCTACTCATTTAATCAAGTGGCAAGAAACTATACACGTGAGATGTTTGGTGTTGTTTCTTGAATTGTAAATATCATGACTTAATCACTATTCAAGACGCGACACCATTTTCTCCATTTTGCTCTTACCCTGCCAGGAGGCATTGATGATTGACATCGATAAGCATATTGATTTTTGGCGTGGTGGAGCTACAGAGGACTGGGATGTAGCTCATGACCTCGTTCAATATTGAAGGGCGCTATCCTGATACACTGTCGCCGCCACTACCCAAGAAAGAAGCATTACAATATATGACCCGAGCCGAAGAGGTGTTTAAATGGTTGATCAATCTGTTGTGAAAAGCGTCCGTAACTACTTGAAGTCTATCAACAGCGAGGGAATTGCCATACGGTTCGGAATTGTTTTTGGTTCCCAGGCAACTGGTCATGCGGATCGCTGGAGCGACATTGACGTTCTTGTGGTATCGCCCCGCTTTGACGGACCAAGAAACCGGCGGGATATAGACTTGCTTTGGCGCTTGGCAGCAAAAGAGGACAGCCGAATCGAGCCCATCCCTTGCGGCGAGCGGCAATGGGATGAGGACGTTTCAAGCGCAATCGTGGAGATTGCCCGGCGTGAAGGAGAAACGATCAGCCTTGCCGAAGAAGATTAAAAACCTTCTAGGCGGAATGGGTTCAACAAGATGGACGGCAGTCATAGATGTGGTCGGTGAAAAATTGAATGCTAGTAGTCAAGGAAATGAATGTTACCTTCATCTACAAAAGTGCTTGGAGAAAAGGCTATTTTAAAATTTAAGTACGTTCTGCACGAACGTCCCGGTGGTCACGACTACAGTTTCACCTCTGATGCCCCGATAGCGGGATTTCGCTGTGCGCAACTTGCCAATGAACGAATCAATCTCGTGAAAAATCCGGGTTGACCAGGGAAAATCGTTAATCAATTGACTTTCAAGTCCATTTGTTATACAATATTTGAAAACGTATAACTTTTATAGGTGACGATTATGAACACAGTTAAAGTATTAACAAAAGGACAAATTGTGATACCTGCTTCGATTCGAAAAAAGTATGGTATACATCCCGGCAACGCTCTCCAGCTTTTTGAATACGGCAACCTTATTTATCTTGTCCCGCCGGTTAAAGATCCTGAAAAAGATGCCATGGGGTGTCTCCCTCGGCAGCCTTCATTGTCTAACTCACTCCTAAAAGAAAGAAAAAAGGACTTTGCCGAATGAAATCCGAGCTTTTGTTTGACAGCCACGCCCTTCTGGCCTTTTTTCAAAATGAAGACGGGGCTGAAGTCGTTTACAATATTTTGCAAAAAAGCAAGGAAAAGCGCATGGATCGCCTTATTTGTATTATTAACCTGGGCGAAATCATCTACATGACCAAAAAACGTTTCGGGGATCGAAAAAAAATAGAAATACTCGGTCGCATCCACCAACTTGCATTTAAGGTACTCCCTGCTCCTGATTCCCTGGTTTATCAGGCTGCAGAAATCAAAGCTGATTATCCAATATCTTACGCCGACTGCTTTGCTGTGGCCTGTGCACAAGAGCATAATGCAACCATTGTTACCGGAGATCCTGACTTTAAAAATGTGGAACATTTAGTAAAAATAGAGTGGATTCGATAAGTAAATTGGTTTTGACATTCTTCTTGATCCGTAAATGAAGGTTTTTGAGGACCAAGAGCAAATTAATCGCAAAGTGCTTGCCCGAGTCAGCGATGTTTCCGAAAAACAGTTTTCCAGCCTAAGTGTGAATCGTGAGAGAATTAAGCGTTACGTTGAAGGGATCATGATATGAATTGAGTGCTTATATTGTAAATCAGTCGCGAATGGAGAGAGTTTGGCAAGCCGGACGGTTGCTCTGGATGGTGCCGGGAAAAAGTTGAATGCTGGTGGCCAAGGGAATGGATGTTATTTTATCAGGAAAAGCACTTGGAGAAAAAGGCTATTTAAAATTTAAGTACGTTCTGCACGAACGTACCGGTTGAAAAAGGATGAAGAAGGTCGCAGTCGAATTTTGCAGAAGAAGCTTGTTCAAATAACCCTGTTTAACCATTTTAATAATATGACAAGACGTTTTCCAATGTTAAAGACCGCAAAGCCCGTTCTGTAGGAATGTAACACGTACAGATCAGTTGTTAATGAGTCAAGAGCAGATTTGACCCAGAGCCCTGTTGTTTTTTCTGACCCTGTTGTTTTTTTAAAGCAAAATGGGGATTCCGCTATTCCATATTTTAGAGTTGCGAACATTCAACACTAACATCCCGTAAGTACTAACTAAGTGTAATAGAACAATAAAAATTCAAACAAAAATGAGAAGAGAGGGTAACACTCTTCTCCATTGATTATGGGTTAAGGAACTGATCTAACAGTTTCCAGCCTTCTTTCTTTTGTTCCAGGCTTAGATG
>JAUVVL010000118.1 GCA_030604635.1 Desulfobacteraceae bacterium | reverse complement strand
TTGGCGGGATGTCAGGCTCAAATTTTAATCCTCAAAATACTCAATGTATTCGTGCCTGCCCCGTAGGTCCGATAGATCGTACTGGGGTGGTTAAAATTTTCGCCTTCCTTGAACTTGAATCCCGCTTAAGCGGGAAGCATTTTTCAAAGGTCTCATATTGTGATGACGAGGAAACCGGTTATTTCTCTGGTTCGATATCTTCAGGCTTTTCCGCTTCAGGTTCGGTTTCTTCTGGTTTGTCTTCGGTCTTTTCCGCCTCAGGCTCGTCAGCTTCGGTTTTTTCTGATTCGACCGGCGCAACAGCTTGATCCTCAGCCTTTTCGTCAGCATCTTCTGAAACTGCTTCGAGTTTTTCTTCGACTGCTTCTTCTATCTTCTCTTCGGCTGCTTTCTCTTCTGCTACGACTTCTTTTTCCTCTGCCGATATCTCTTTTACAGCCGCTTTCTTTTCTACAACCTGCTTTTTTTCAACGACAGCTTTGGCTTTCTTCTTCTTTTTCTTCTTTTTGACCTTTTCGGGAGAGATCAGCTCAATCATGGAAATAGGAGCAGCATCCCCAGGTCGTCTTCCCAGTTTAACGATCCGGGTATAACCGCCGGATGCAGTTCCATACTTTTCTGCCGCTTCGGCAAACAGCTTATGAACAACGTCCTTTTCCCTGACTATCGAAAGCGCCTGGCGTCTGGCATGAAGGTCCCCGCGTTTCGCCAGCGTAATCAAATTATCAGCCCATCGCCTTAATTCCTTTGCTTTAACATCCGTGGTGCGGATACGCTCATGTTTGAATAGCGAGGTAACCATATTTCTGAACATGGCTTTCCTGTGACTGCTTGTTCTATTTAATTTCAAACTTGCCTTTCGATGTCTCATAGAACTAATTACTCTCCTTCCTCTTCCTCTACGTCTTCTTCAGGCGGTTCAAATCCTTCCAGCTTCATTCCAAGAGAAAGGTCCATCGCACTTAAGACTTCCTTAATCTCGTTCAAAGACTTTCTTCCAAAGTTTTTGGTTTTGAGCATCTCTGCCTCGGTTTTGTTTACCAGTTGATAAATCTTGATTATATTGGCGTTTTTGAGGCAGTTGGCACTGCGCACGGAAAGTTCAAGCTCTTCAACGCTTCTGTAAAGATTCTCATTAAACTGTGGCTTTAGCTTTTCATCAGCTTTTTTAGGAGGTTCCGGCACAAGCTCTTCATCAAAATTGATAAAAATCGTCATTTGCTCCTTTAAAATCTTGGCAGCATATGAAACAGCGTCCTCAGGCAGGATACTTCCGTCTGTCCAGACTTCCAGGGTTAGTTTATCATAATCGGTTTTCTGGCCGACGCGGGCATTTCCCACCACATAGGTTACACGTTTAATCGGCGAGAATACGGAATCAATCGGTATTGTGCCGATTGGTGAGTTTTCATCCTTGTTGGATTCAGATAAAGAGTACCCTTTTCCCACTTGTACTGTCATGGTCATTTTCAATTTCGCATTATCAGAAAGTGTTGCAATGTGCTGGTCAGGATTGAGCACATCACACTTTCCATCATCACTAATTATATTACCGGCAGTAACTTCACCTTCTCCCTCTGCATCAATCCGCAATGTTTTCGGCTCAGCATCGGAAAGTTTGAAGCGTACCTCTTTTAAGTTAAGGATAATTTCAGAAACATCCTCATATATACCGGGGATAACACTGAATTCATGCATCACATCCTCAAACTTAATTGATACGATGGCACATCCATAAAGAGAAGAAAGTATTATCCGTCTTAATGAATTTCCAATTGTTATACCAAAACCCCTTTCAAGAGGTTCACAAACGAACTTGCCGTATGTGGACTTACTTGTTACCTGAACCTTTTCCGGCTTTATCATCTGGTGCCAGTTCATGTACATAAGTTCATTTGATGACATTATTATATCTCCAAAATTTTCGAGGATGTCAGAATATAATTAAACGCTTTTAAAAAATTTATGGGGAATTTATTCACAAAAAGTAAAGCAACCTAAAATACGGCATCAATGGAGACATGCAGGTTACTTGGAATAAAGCTCCACTATAAACTGCTCCTGGATGGGCATTGTCAGATCTTCTCGGACGGGAAAACCTTTTATAATTCCTTTCTGGTTCTCTTTTTCCAAATCAAGCCACTGTGGGACGCCTCTTCGTACCACGGTATCGAGTGAATCTACTATGTCTTGAATCTTTCGGCTTTTTCCCTGGACTTCAACAATATCGCCTATTTTAATAAGATATGACGGGATATTAACTTTCCTGCCGTTAACAAGAAAGTGATTATGCCTAACAAAATGACGCCCCTGTGCTCGTGAGTTAACAAAGCCCAAACGATAAACCACATTATCAAGCCGGCGCTCCAGCATTACCAGAAGATTTGTGCCGGTTATACCTTTTTGGTTATCTGCCCTCACAAAAAAAAGGTGGAACTGTTTTTCTGAAAGGCCGTACATGCGTTTTACCTTCTGCTTTTCCCGGAGCTGAATGCCGTAATCTGAAATTTTTCTTCCACGACGCTGACCGTGCTCACCCGGTGGATAACTACGTCGATCAAAAGCACACTTGTCAGAATAACAGCGGTCGCCTTTAAGAAAAAGTTTTAAGTTCTCACGTCGGCATAGCCGACAAACCGAACCTGTGTATCGTGCCAAGTATTCCCCCTTAATATTGAAGATTGACCGGTTTGCTCCCCGCCGCGAAGCACTGCCGCAAGGCAGAACCCCCGTCCTTTAGGACGGGGGCGAGGGGAGCTATATAAAAATGCAAATAATTCCTTACTGGGCTGCGAAGCACTGCCGGGAGGCAGAACCCCCGCTCTTTAGGGCGGGGAGCCTCACTATTTTCAATTGATCCGCCTGCGGCCGAATTAATCAACCAAGAAATCGCAAATCTTCGATCTTCAATTTTCAATTATTTAAACTCTGCGTCTTTTTGGCGGTCGGCAACCATTATGCGGTATAGGTGTTACGTCTTTAATTAATAGTACGTTGAATCCCGCAGCCTGCAGTGATCGAAGAGCAGATTCCCGGCCGGCCCCGGGACCCTTGACATACACCTCCACATTTTTCATCCCGTGCTCCATGGCCTTTTTGGCAGCATCCTCAGCGGCAAGCTGGGCAGCAAACGGGGTGCTCTTTCGAGATCCCTTAAAGCCCTGAACACCTGCGCTTGACCAGGCCACAACATTCCCCACAGGGTCTGTGATTGTAACTATTGTATTGTTAAAAGTTGACTGAATATGTACGACGCCGGTTGATATATTCTTCTTTTCTTTCTTTTTGGTACGAACTTTTTTCGCCATGCATTATGCCCCTGTCTCTTATTGGTTTACTTCTTCTTAACTCCGCCTTTCTTCTTAATAGCAGACCTTTTAGGTCCCTTTCGCGTACGAGCATTTGTGCTTGTCCGCTGTCCCCGCACCGGAAGCGATTTTCGATGGCGAAGTCCACGATAAGATCCAAGATCCATCAATCTTTTGATATTCATGGAAACTTCTGTGCGAAGTTCTCCTTCAACTTTGTATTCACTGTCAATTGCCTTGCGGATGCTGCTGATATCGGACTCTGACAAATCATCTGTCTTGGTATTAGGATCAATTTTAAGCTTTTGGAGTATACGCTTTGATATGTTTGGGCCTATACCATAAATATATGTCAGTCCTACCTCAACCCGCTTCCGCCTAGGCAAATCTACGCCTGCAATTCTTGCCAAAGGTTATCCTCCTTTATCCTTGCCTCTGTTTATGTCGCTTATTTTCGCAGATTACTCTGACAACCCCTTTTCTACGGACTATTTTACACTTGTTGCATATCTTCTTAACTGATGCCCTGACTTTCATCTGCCATACTCCTTAACAGATTGCCATAACCGATCACCTGTTTATTTTGATCTGTATGTTATTCTGCCTCGAGAGAGATCGTATGGTGAAAGCTCAACCGTAACTTTGTCTCCGGGCAGGATTTTGATAAAATGCATGCGCATTTTTCCGGAAATATGCGCAAGTACCTGATGCTTATTTTCCAGTTCCACCTTGAACATTGCATTGGGCAATGTTTTAAGCACTATACCTTCTACCTTAATCGCTTCTTCCTTTGGCATATTGTATCCCCCGTCTCCCTTTACTCAAGACAATCAGAATCGTCCCTTCATCTTGGCCCCGCCTTTTTTTAAAAATCCCTCGTACTGGCGGGCCAGCATGTGAGATTCAATTTGCGCAATCGTATCAATCGCCACTCCCACAACGATAAGCAGCGCAGTGCCGCCGAAATAAAAAGGAACGTTAAATTTTGACATCAGAACTGATGGAAGGACGCATACTGCAGAAACATAGATTGCACCACCAAGAGTAATACGGGTCAAAACCCTGTCGATATAGTCTGCCGTGCGTTTTCCCGGGCGTATACCAGGGATATAACCGCCCTGTTTTTTCATATTATCGGCAACATCAGCAGGGTTAAATGTAACAGCGGTATAAAAGTAACAGAAAAAGAATATAAACCCGACATATAACAATTCATATACAATATTACCCGGTCTCACTGCCGCTGCCACACGCTGCATCCACGGAATAGTTATGAAACTGGCCAAAGTTGCCGGAAACATTATAATTGATGAAGCGAAAATCGGTGGTATCACCCCGGATGTATTCACTTTCAATGGCAGATGGGTGCTCTGGCCGCCATACATCTTGCGGCCTACAACCCTTTTGGCATATTGCACCTGTATTCGCCGCTGTCCCTGTTCCATATATATAATAAAAGTCACCACAAGTATCATCAGAACAATTAAAATGGCCACGGCAAAAATTCCCATTTCACCTGTTGAAAGGAGACGGAACGTATTTCCGATTGCATTTGGCATCCGAACGATAATACCGGCGAATATAATCAGCGAAATACCGTTGCCGATACCGTGCTCGGTAATCTGTTCCCCCAGCCACATTATAAATGCTGTTCCGGCTGTCAGGGTCATAACAGTCATGAGCCTGAATGCCCAACCAGGATGTAAGACCACCGGAGCTCCGCCGGGGGAAGTCATACTTTCAAGACCTATGCTAATGCCAAATCCCTGGATGACGCTTAACAATATTGTACCGTAACGGGTGTACTGTGTAATCTTTTTACGCCCCTGCTCACCTTCCTTAGACAAGCGTTCAAGATGCGGTATCGTCACGGTTAAAAGCTGAAGAATAATCGATGCACTGATATATGGCATGATCCCGAGGGCAAAAACAGAAAGCCGCTCTAGCGCGCCGCCCGAAAACATATCGAAAAGACCGAGCAGAGTCCCTTTTACCCGTGCAAAAAATGAGGCCAGCGCCAGACTGTCTATTCCCGGAGTCGGCACATGCACGCCAATACGGTAGACGACAAGGAGTGCTGATGTGAATAGAATCCTTTTTTTCAGTTCGGGTATTTTGAATATATTCCCGAACCCTTCGCCAATCATATTATAAAATCTCCACCTTTCCACCAGCAGCGATGATCTTATCCATGGCGCTTTTGCTGGCACCGTTTACATTGATGGTAAGAGGAATTTTGATTTCGCCATGGCCAAGAAGTTTAATACCGTCTCTTCGACCTCTTACAAGGCCCATACGAACAAGTGCCGCTTCATCAACAACACCGCCGCTTTCAAATGTAGATAGGTCACGGATATTAATCACTGCGATTTTCTTTTTGAAAATATTTGTAAAACCACGTTTTGGCAAACGGCGATGGATAGGCATTTGACCGCCCTCAAAACCGGGTCTTACGCCGCCGCCGGAACGGCTATTTTGCCCCTTTGTTCCTCTACCGGCTGTTTTTCCTTTGCCGGATCCGACACCACGTCCCAGACGTTTTCGAGATTTGCGTGATCCGTTTGGTGGTGACAGTTCATTTAGCTTCATCAATCTTCTCCCTCAACTTTCACCAGATGAGACACAGTTTTGACCATCCCCCGAATAGAAGGTGTATCTTTAAGCTCAACCGTTCTGTTAAGCTTTGTCAGCCCCATGCCGCGCAATACCCTGCGGTGCTTTTCCGGTCTTCCAATCATGCTTTTAACAAGAGTTACTTTTAACATTTTAGAGGTCTTCCACTCCTATACCACGTCTTGCGGCCACCTGATCCCGGCTCTGTAATTTGCAAAGTCCTTCAATGGTAGCTTTAACAACATTGTGAGGATTATGTGATCCCATACACTTTGTAAGAATATTCTGAACGCCCACAGCTTCAAGTACCGCCCGAACAGCACCGCCGGCAATAAGACCGGTACCTTCGGAAGCAGGTTTTAACAGAACTCTTCCCGCACCGTATTTTCCGATAACCACATAGGGTATTGTTCCTTCAACAAGGGGTATTTTGACCATGGTTTTTTTTGCTTTTTCTATACCCTTACGGATCGCTTCAGGCACCTCACCTGCTTTGCCGAGACCATAACCAACACTCCCTTCGCCATCACCAACGACAACGATAGCACTGAAGCTGAACCTGCGACCACCTTTGACAACTTTTGCCACCCGGTTAATGTAAACAACCTTGTCGATTAACTGATTTTCTTCTTTATCCTGTTTGAACAAAGATTTGCCTCCTTCGTCCATTAAATAAAATATTTATCAAACATTTTAAAATTCCAAGCCGGCTTCACGTGCACCATCAGAAACAGCTTTAACCCGCCCATGATATAAAAATCCGTTGCGGTCGAAAACAACCTTATTTACACCTTTTTCAATGGTCCGTTCGCCTAAAAGTTTCCCCACAAAGTTTGCCACTGCAATCTTGTTGTCGAATTTAGGTTGTTCTTTTACGGCTTTTTCCATACTTGAAGCCGCCGTCAGAGTATGTCCATGCGTATCATCAATGACCTGGGCGTAAATATGTTTTGAACTTCGAAAAACACTCAACCTCGGCCGCTGCTGTGTGCCAAACAGTTTCTTTCTGATCCTTTTTTTTCTCTTTAAGCGAGCTTTTTTTCTTAAATTCAACGATCCCATCTTCTACATCCTATATGACGCCTTAGCTTGAATATTTCACGAAAAATTTCGATAACAATTTTTGCAAAACCATCAATTTTTATAAGTAAAATAATCTCGGAAGTAATAATTCTCAATATTTCGCCGGGACTTCAAACTCGGCCCGTGAAATATCCGGGTTAGAAGTAGTTGTTAAGCCACTTTAACCCCCGTCTTTCCTGCTTTGCGCTGAATACGCTCCTCGGCATATTTGATCCCTTTACCCTTATAGCGTTCCGGAGGTCTCAATCGCCTGATTGATGCAGCAGTATGTCCCAACAATTCTTTGTCGCTGCCGGCAAGTCTGATAACATTCTTTTTGTCAATAGTTGCTGAAATACCCTCCGGAAGATCGAAATTGACAGGTTGTGAATATCCAAGGTTAAACTCGATACGGTTTCCGTTAATTACAGCGCGATAGCCGATACCGTGTATTTCCAGAATCCTTTCAAATCCAGTGTTCACCCCGGTAACCATATTAGCCACAAGACTGCGTGTAAGACCCTGCAAAGCGCGGCTTTTTCTGTCATCTTTAACAACATTTACGCTTATCACCCTGTCTTCTATCTTAAGATCCACGGCAGGATGGATTGACCTTGTTAGAGTCCCTTTCTCAGCCTGTACTGTTATTACCCTGTCTTTATATGTTATCTTAGTCTTATCCGGTACCGGAATCGGTGTTTTACCTACTCTGGACATTGACCACTCCCTTTTGTCACCGGTCATTAACCCTGATTTTCATGAGTCTGTTTTGCTGTCGACAAACTACCATATATTGCAGAGAATCTCGCCGCCCACGTTTTCAGCCCTGGCCTTTTTATCCGTCATTACCCCCTTGGATGTGGCTAAAATCGCAATACCCATACCGTTCAAAACTGGTTTTATATCTTTGGCCTTTGCATAAACCCTTCTGCTCGGTTTACTGACGCGGTCAAGGCCAAAAATCGCGTTGGCCTGACCCTCACCATATTTAAGGTAGACACGCAAAATACCCTGCTTTTTATCCTTAATGAATTTATAATTCCTAATAAATCCTTCATCCCTTAATACTCTGGCCAATTCGGTTTTTAGCTTTGACCCGGGGATATCTACGCTGTTGAACTTTGCCTTTCCGGCATTCCTGATTCGGGTCAGCATGTCCGCAATTGGATCACTCATCGCCATGGTCTTCTCCGTAATTATTAACTTTCTTATGTTTTAAGTTTTTTAAATATGAATATGGTTTTAAGCATACCCAAAACCTAAAACTAAAAACCTATTTTTATAAAACTGTTACCAACTGGATTTAACTACACCAGGAAGCTTGCCTTGAGAAGCAAGATTCCGAAAACAAATACGACAAATTCCAAATTTCCTCATAAACCCTCTTGGCCTGCCGCAAATCGGGCAACGGTTGTATCCGCTCACCTTGAACTTGGGTTTTCTCATTGCTTTCCTTCTAAGAGCTTTTCTTGCCAAACCTTCCTCCCTCTATAAATTGACGATTGAATATTCCTTAAAGCTTCAACCTTCAATGCTTATCCTTCATTCTTTAATTCTCAATCTTCAATTTTCATTCTTCAATTGCGAAACGGCATGCCTAACAGCCTCAGGAGTTCTTTCCCTTCTTCATCAGTCTTTGCAGTCGTAACAACGGAGACGTTAAGGCCTTTTATCTTATCAATTTTATCGTAATCGATTTCAGGAAAAATAATATGTTCTTTGATTCCCAGTGAATAATTACCATGATCATCAAGCGCTTTTCCCGAAAGACCTCTAAAGTCACGAACACGAGGGAGCGCTATGTTCACCAGTTTGTAAAAAAAATCATACATTCGTTTACGGCGAAGCGTAACCATGCAGCCTATGGGCATTCCCGCCCTCAACTTGAAGGCTGCTATCGACTTTTTGGCACGGGTAATAACCGGCTGCTGCCCCGATATAATCTTAAGCTCCTCCAAGGCTGAATCAAGCAGTTTGATATTATGAATCGCTTCACCCATGCCCATATTCAAAACGATCTTTTCAAGTTTTGGAACCTGCATTATGTTCTTGTACTCAAAGGTTTTAATCAGCTCGGGAACAACTTCTTTATGATAATACTGTCTTAACTGTGACATTCAATTCCTCCGGCACGCGATCCTATGAATCTATGGTTTCGTTGCATTTCATGCAAACACGTATCTTTTTTCCATCCTCAAGACGCTGCATTTTGATACGCACTGGCGTCACGCATTTGTTGCACATCAACATGACATTGGACCAATGGATCGGAGCCTCATTCTCGATAATCCCACCCTGCCTGTGCTGAGCACCCGGTCTTACATGCCTTTTTACAAAGTTGACATTTTCAACAACAATCCGGCTATCCTTCCTTTTTATACTCAGCACTTTGCCGATCTTACCCTTGTCCTTGCCGACAATAACTTTGACCTTGTCGTCTTTCTTAATATGACATTTATTTTTTGCCATGAATCAGTTCTCCACGGGCAAAACAAATCTATAGAACCTCAGGAGCCAACGAAATGATTTTCATAAACCTTTTAGCCCGCAGCTCCCTTGCCACTGGACCAAATATACGGGTACCTATGGGTTCCTTGGTTTGAGTAATTAAAACAGCCGAATTATCATCAAATCTTATGTATGAGCCATCCGGCCTTCTGATTTCCTTTTTGGTCCGAACTACAACAGCCTTCAAGACATCTCCCTTTTTGACCTTTGTATTCGGTATGGCTTCTTTGACAGATACGACAATGATGTCGCCAACACTTGCATAACGTCTACGGGAGCCTCCAAGAACTTTTATGCAATACAATATCTTGGCTCCTGAATTGTCTGCCGCTGTCAATCTCGTTTCTGCCTGAATCATCTTCCTGTTTTTCCTTTATAATCAAACAGCCTTTTCGACTATTTTGCTGACACGCCATCTTTTGGTTTTGCTAAGCGGTCTGGACTGAATTATCAAAACCTTATCACCAACCTTGGAAGAATTGTTTTCGTCGTGGGCAGTAAATTTAGACCGTCTCCTGATATACTTTTTATAGAGTCGATGCTTAACCAACCTCTCAACCAGGACAATTACGGTCTTATCCATCTTGTCGCTTACAACCGTCCCGACCACTTGTCTTCTTAATAATCGTTTTTTCATGACAATAATTATTCTTGATCTGTCTTGTGGTTTAATCCAGATTCCTTTATTATGGTTTTCACCCTGGCAATATCACGCTTGACCACCTTCATCTTCTGGGGATTTTCGAGCTGGCCGACTTCGTGCTGAAAGCGCAGATTAAACAACTCTTGTTTAAGATCGTCTACTTTCCGTAGCTTTTCTTCCATGCTCAACTCTCTAATCTCACTTGCTCTCATTACAAATCACCCCTCTCCACGAACCTTGTTTTTACAGAAAGCTTATGTGAAGCAAGCCGGAGTGCTTCCATTGCCAACTCCCTGGGGACACCTTCCATTTCGTATAGGATTCTTCCAGGACGAACGACCGCAACCCATCCTTCTGGCGATCCCTTTCCTTTTCCCATCCTGACTTCAGCAGGCTTTTTAGTAAACGGCTTGTCCGGGAATATCTTTATCCACATCTTGCCGCCTCTTTTCACATGCCGGGTCATGGCGATACGGGCAGCCTCAATCTGCCTTGAGCTGATTTTTCCACATTCTATGGCCTGCAATCCAAATTCGCCAAAATCCAGATTGCAGCCCCGACGTGAAATCCCCTTCATTCTACCTTTTTGCTGCTTTCGAAATTTTACCTTCTTGGGACTCAGCATGCTTTTTATCTCCGTTTATAAATATTCGGTATTAATTTAGCTTTTTGAAAAACGTGTTCCACAAGCATTCAGGTGATCCGGTTTTAAAGTGGGTCACTGTTTGAGTGTATTAGAGAGCGTTAAGAAAGAACAGCAAAATAGCAAATTTTACCTGT
>JAUVVL010000205.1 GCA_030604635.1 Desulfobacteraceae bacterium | reverse complement strand
AGGGCAAAATTAAATTCTTGTTTGAGATTTTTTATAATGCATTGGCAATATTAATAATCTGTTGTGAAATTAAACTGTTAACAATATTTAGAAGCATATTCTTACTTGGTACAGTTCTTGCTTTTTACTTGAGCGGGACTGCGTTGCGCTTCATTTCGTTGTCATTGCGGCGTACGCTAAGTACGCACCCTTCGGGTTCCGCGTTAGCGGTATGACACAAAATTCGCGCGCCTTGAATTTGGTCCCGCCCAGGCGGGATTACTTTGCCACCGCAATTTTGACTTTTTACGAAATCGTCAAGTTTAGATAGCTTGAGTTATGTGGTGACAACTTTTTAAAGACTTTTTTATTTTACTAAAAAAAGTGAATTAAATTACAGATTGAAAGAGAGCATTAAAATGAGAGAAAATCCAAATCTTGATAGAAGTGCGATTTCTTTTCAGCAAGAAGAATCGAAGAAGTAATCATCCTCCGTTTCAAATAAAACCTTCTATTTCGAGCAACTGTTAAAAGTGGAAAAATGTAACTCCAGAAAATAATTGGAAAGGAGATATTAAAATGGACATGGGAGAAATTGCTGAAATTCTCGGCAAGTGCGAACTCTTTAGTGATCTGTCTGACAAAGAAATTCGCTCCATCGCTAAATTGGGCCGTATCGAAAAATTCAAGGCAGGAGAAACAATCTATGAACAGGGCAGCCTCGAAACTAAAATATATATTTTATCTGAAGGACAAGTCTCACTCGAAAGAAGGGTCAAGCTAGCGAATGCTCGAACGGTGAATGTTACTGTCTTTGTCCTGAGAGAGCGACCAAACAGACGGCTAATGGGTTGTTGGTGTATACTTGTCGGAGAGCAACATATACAAATGTGCTCTGCCGTATGCGGCAAACAGACTAAAGTAGTCTCTCTGCGCTGTTCGGATCTTAGAGAGGCCATGATTAAGGATTCAACGATCCGAATAAAAATATTGGAAAAGCTTGTTTTACTGCTTCGAGCTCGAATAGACAGTTCCTATGGAGCTATTGAAGCCTTATAGTACGGTCATTTTCAAATAACGTCCTGGTTACGGAGCCCGCCATGAAACAGCGTTCTTGCACCGCTCTGACCCGTGAGAAATCCGGGCTAAGGTCGCACAATCGATAAGTAGGAGAGACCTTTGCAAAACGCCCCCTTTTGCCTCCCGCCATTGGCGGGATGCCAGGCTCAACATTTTGCACGAAGTGAAGCTTTAGCTTTATCCTTAAAATACTTAATGTATTCGTGCCTGCCCCGTAGGTCCGGAAGATCGTACGGGGTGGTTAAAATTTTCGCCTTCCTTGAACTTGAATCCCGCTTTAGCTGGAAGCATTTTTCAAAGGTCTCTAGGATGAGATAAATTTGATGGTCTCGTAAAATTTGTTTAGAAAAAATTCATGATATATTTTAATGAGAGGAAAAGAATTGCAATTCCCAAAATGAATTTTATTCCTTTGGCGGGAAAATATTTTTGCGCCCTTGCGCCGCAGTACATTCCAAAGAAACCGCCAACACCGAAGAGCGCACCAAGCAGCCAGTCAGGTGCGATTGCAAGACCTGTATAGGCATACATAGGAGCGATGATGGTATAAAAGACAACACCGGCAATAGATGTTAAAAATGTCCCAAGCAATGCAGCACCGGCGATCGTGTAAACCGGCAGCCCGAGAATCGTGATCAAAAAGGGCGCAATAATCGATCCGCCTCCAATGCCATAGACGCCGCCGATTATTCCCACAATAAAAGTCAGCGTAAAAAGAGTGATTGTATTAAACGAAAACGTTTCGCCGTAAAACTCATACGTGTAGTTTGTGATAGAAAACCTGATTGTCTTAACTGCCGCCTCTCTTCCCATGCCAACTTGTTGCCCATTGCGGATTTGATTTGACCTTTCTTTGAATTTTTCCTCAAGTTCCTTTGTTTTCCTCTTTTTCATGCTTGCTTTCTCAGTCAGGTCATAAAGCAGCCTGATAGAAATGTAAAACAAGACAAGTCCAACAAACAATTTGAAATTTTTCGGGTCCGGAAGGTATTTGATTCTAAAAATGGCGCCAATAAACACCCCTGGTAATGTGCCTGCGATTATGACCCAGGCCAGTGGCCAGGCCATTCTTCCTTCCCTGATATATCGATAAACCCCGCTTGGTATAGCAACGATGTTGTAAACTAAATTTGTCGGGCTTACCGAAGGGCTGGTAAACCCAAGAATACTCATCTGAAAAGGGAGCAGCAGGAAGGCGCCGGACACCCCTCCCATGGAAGTAAAAAAAGAAACTATAAATGCGACTATTAATGGAATTAAAGGGGAAACTTCAACGCCTGATACCGGAAAAATCATGATTTATTTTACCCCGCTATACTACACAGAATCCTCATCGTTACATTTCGTTAGGTTACCAACCAAACCGCCATTTCTCTCGCCATATGAATGACCTTGTTGCTCACACGGCCCATACTGAACTCTTCCACATTTGAAAGACCTCTTCGCCCAACAACAATAGTTCCATATCCCCCATTCAGGGCTTCCACAGAAATAGCCACGGCCCGACTTGTTACTCCGGCAACCATCCTGGTGGTGATTTGATTACGATTAAAACCGGCCTTCTCCAGATGACGGGAGGCCTCCTCGAAAACAGACTCCATGGATTTTTCAGCCTTGTACAATCTCTCCCTATCAGGACCTCTATCAGCGTGAAAGAGGGTGACCTCCCAATTCGTGCATATTCCGCTTAAATCGGCCACTTGTTCCGGAGGATTCCGGCCACCGATACGCAGTATTCTGTTTGAATCTATATAGGGTATCCTTTATGGCGTTAGACCAATGTTGCAAATACTTTTTACAAAAACTGTGAACAGATTTTACTTTCAACAATGGCAATATCATCAATATAAACAGAAGATGTGACGCGTGATAACCATCTTTTTTGATAATATTGGTTTTGCATAACCACGTTTTAAACTTTAGTGAAGAAAAAGCGCTATCGATTTTTGATTCGATATTATTTTGACCGTTTCTCAGATAATTTTCAATTTCTCCTTTGAACTTTTCGCAGTTTGTGATACTCATTGTTAAATGGCTCCTTTTGTGGAAATATACTGTTAATTTGGATAATTATATATACCATAAAATGGAGCCATTTACTACTTTTAATACTAGTAATTGCAGATAATTATGCCCCCAAATCCCTGTTTTGGGGTGCGAAACATGAGTTAATTACATTAGTTACAATCAAATCGGCCTTCAAATCCACTGCCAGTTCAGCAGCATATTTTAAGGCCTCTTTTGAATACTCAGAAAAGTCACAAGCTACCATGATCTTTTTGATCCTTTTCATTTTCTACCTCCTTGCAGGTGATAGTTTATTCGTGCCTTTATCAGCAATAAAGCAAAAGACATGCCAAGGATGGGTTTTAGAGGTGTACGAAATAACACTTTGATAAGTCAGAATATTTTCTATGACTTCATAAAATATTGACATCGGTTGGAAAAGAATCGGTGTCAAAATTTTTTACAAAATGTAAGGAAGGGAAATAAAATCAAAATTTTTCAATTAACAATGCCACCCGGTCAGACAAATTGTGGAATTGAACGATGTCTTTAAAATGGCCTTGAAACTCCCCGTCTGCTATAAAGAAGAACGATATTGTTGACGACTTCTCGTTGAAACGCCAGTGAAATTTTAATGTTTTCAAACTCATAACCGGAATAGATATAATTAAGATAGAAAAAAGCCCTGTCCTGTGCCAAATGAATTCTTTCGTCAGGTACGCTGTTCCTTATTGGGTTCCGCTCCCTTCTAACAAGTGGAGACAAATGACCGTTGAATAGTGAGCGGTAGTCGGGAATAGCCACATGGACATCGGCACCCTGACTATAAAGTACGCTTATCAAAGCTGCCGAAACATCTGCAAGCCCTCCTGCCTTGGCATTCAGGCCATTGGAATTGTTTCCCATGCCCCTTGGAAGATAGGTAACTTCAGGGGTCATTATAAGAACTCGAGGGTTGGTGGTAGAACCGGCCATGATATGCTGCTCCTCAGCATCCCGTGTTTTGGATATTGATTCTGTCTAACGAACGAAAGCAAAGTAATGGAAGGGCGGCACTGAGGTCACCTTCCCAAGCGCAAGAGATGTAGCTTCCCGTGCGCATAAGAAAGGAAATAAGATAATGATCCTTCAGTAATATTTGACGCCAATTCCAAAATGTGAAAAGTCTTCGCTGCTAATTTCCTTCCACCATCTTACTTCAGCGAGTGATACTGTTCGCAGCCCCTCGCAGAGTTCTGGATCAGAAGCACCAAACAAGCATTTTTTCATCTTGAAGAAAATATTTGTTCCTTCTTTGAAGAATGAATCAGACTCGAAATACATTCCGTCCTTGCTGTAATTAAGCATTTTGCCATTACAGATATTTTCTTTATTAAAACAGTTGCATATGATGGATGCTTCACAGTTATGGCGTTTATCAACTCTCTTTTCCATATAACCTGAACCCTCCAATTACTAAGCGTTTTAAAAAACTTACTAAACTGAGCATAATAAAGTGGACATGTCTCAGATTGCCCTCGGCAGGCGCATCCGTGCGGGATGGTTCTAAGGCTCACTACGGGCGCCCCGTGAACTCGGCCCCGCTTTCAGCGGTGCCTCAGACAGCACGGGACGCTGTCCTGCGTTTCGCCAAGAACCATCACCGTCCGGCTGCAATTTGCCTCGGGCAACCCGCCCCATGTCTAAATCAAAACGCTCGGATTAGTAAGTCAATTACCACCTTTGCCTGGGTGGCGGAACTGGTAGACGCAAGGGACTTAAAATCCCTCGGAGCTAAGTCTCTGTACGAGTTCAAGTCTCGTCCCGGGCACCATATAAAAACCAACGATGCCAGTTGGTTACATCGAAGCCTCTTGGGTGCGACCAAGGGGCTTTTTTGTGTTCCCTAAAAACGGACGTTCGGATTCGCTCCCGGCACACCAAGCCTCCGGAATATGAAGGGACGATTCATGGCTTGACACACAATCATCATTTTGCCATACAATATTGTCTTAAAAGCAAATCCTTTTCTTTTCAATAAATTCTGAGCGTCGATTATGAATCCTTTATTAATTATAACAGACTTGCGTATACAAGATGTGCTGGATATTTTGTTTCTCACCGTGGTTGCTTATCATCTATATATCTGGTTTTGGGGAACAAAGGCCTTTAAGGCCCTGGTGGGACTTTTGGCTTTGGGAATCGTCTTTACAATAGCTCAATCCTGGGGTCTTTTCCTCACTACCTGGGTGTTTCAGATCCTCTGGCAGGTACTGGTTGTACTTTTAATAATCCTCTTTCAATCAGAGATCAGGCAGGTGCTGGAAAGGGTCAACCCTCTTAAGGTGATAGGGAGGCGTGCCTTTCCCAGAAAAGATGACCGGGTTCCGAACTTAGTTAAGGTAGTATTTATGCTGGCCAAACGGAAAATCGGCGCTCTTTTAATTTTCGAGCGCTTGGATTTGGTAGATGAGCATGTTACCGGGGGCGTACTATTGGAAGGTGAGCCGACACCGGAGCTTCTTATGAGCATCTTTCAGAAGGAGTCCCTTTTGCACGATGGGGCCATGCTCATACGAAATGATAGAGTGGCCAAGGTGTCCTGCTATCTTCCCCTGAGTTCGGCCAAGGGGCTCCCTAAAGAATGGGGAACCAGACATAGAGCAGCACAAGGTCTTTCCGAGCGTTGTGATGCTTGTGTATTGGTGGTTTCTGAAGAGCGGGGGGAGATATCCCTGGCTCGCGATGGTCAGATGATACAGGTAACGGATCCAGAACAACTTCAAGGGTTTCTTGTTGATGCAATTACACCGGTTCGCCCGAAACGAACCAGACGGGATAGGCTTAGTTCGCTTCTGACCCATCATTGGCCCGTGAAATTGGGCAGCTTAGGTCTGGTAGGCATCTTTTGGCTGTTGCTGGCGGGACAGCAGAACTTTGAGGTGTCCTTAAAACTTCCTATAGAGATAAAAAACTTGCCGGCAAATATGAAAGTCTTGGAGCCTGTAAACCCAGAGGTGAAGATCACTTTTCGAGGCCTTAGAAAAGATGCAAGTACGCTGAACAAAAGAAACACGCGCGCGGAACTCGACCTTTCTTTGGCCGGCGTTGGCAACAGGGTCTTTCGCATCACCCGTGATCAGATCTTGCTCCCAAACGATAGAGTCTATGTTGTTCAAATAAATCCATCCAGGATTAAATTCAAAATAGGCAAATAATTTTCTATTTCGACATAGAAAACCCGGACCTTTGGGCCAGGTCAGAGATAAATGGCTCTGCCATGCGCCTTGCCATGCGCGTGACTCGACTCCTGAAATTGTAAAGTTATTTCTTCGCGAACCCTAAGTTTCAAATTCAAGCGGTGTCACCGATATAATCAGCGGCAGGTCAAGCATTTTTTCAATAACATTTTCGGGAATCGGCACACTGGTTTTCAGGAAAATGATGTTCATTTTTCCGGTTTCTTCCTGCCCCACTTGCATCTGTT
>JAUVVL010000071.1 GCA_030604635.1 Desulfobacteraceae bacterium | reverse complement strand
ATGGATAAAGGCTTTTTATATAACTATTTAAATCTAATGACAATTATAGCCATACCTACAAAAATTGTAAGTGATGCTACATTTTTTGTGGTTCCATATTCCATTATTCCACTATTCCATTGTTCCAGCACCTCGGAAAGCGGACAATGGTTAGTAAATGATATATATTTTCAATAAGTTGTAGAATTTCCGAGACGTTATATTATGCTATATCACCTACTATATCCGCTTCATGAAACCATATCGGTTTTTAATGTCTTTCGGTACATTACATTCCGGACGATCTATGCCAGTCTGACGGCTTTTTTGATCTGTTTTATTCTTGGGCCTTGGGTTATTCGAAAACTGAGCCACCTTCAGATCGGACAGTATATCAGAGAAGACGGTCCTGAATCCCACCACAAAAAGGCCGGGACCCCGACAATGGGCGGAACGCTGATTATTTTCTCAATAACAGTCTCCACACTCCTCTGGACCAATTTAACCAATTACTACATTTGGATAGTCCTTCTGGCCACCATAGGTTACGGCTGTATCGGTTTCATTGACGACTATCTCATGCAAATCAAAAAGCGGAACAAGGGATTAAGAGGGCGAAACAAATTTCTGCTCCAGACAATCCTGGCAACTGTGACTGGAGCCCTGGTCTACTCATGTTCTGACTTTTCCACCTGTGTTACCATACCGTTTTTTAAAAACATTTCACCGGATCTCGGATGGGGGTATATACCGTTTGCTGCGCTTATTATTATCGGAACATCAAATGCGGTCAATCTCACAGACGGCCTGGATGGTCTTGCAATCGGACCTATAATCATCGCTTCGGTCACATATATGGTCTTTGCCTATGTAGCCGGACATTTTAAGATCGCCGATTACCTTCAGATCAATTTTGTTGCCGGAAGTGGAGAAATAGCCATTTTCTGCGGAGCTCTGGCCGGAGCCGGGCTCGGATTTCTGTGGTTCAATACATACCCAGCACAAATTTTTATGGGGGATGTCGGATCCCTCGCCTTGGGCGGAGCAATCGGTACCGTGGCCGTCATCACAAAGCAGGAAATACTGCTGGTTCTGGTCGGTGGGATCTTTGTCATTGAAACATTATCCGTTATTTTTCAGGTCGGTTTCTTCAAGATGACAAACGGCCGCAGGATCTTTAAAATGGCCCCCCTTCACCACCATTTTGAGCTCAAAGGGTGGCCGGAACCCAAGGTCATTGTCAGATTCTGGATAATTGCAATTGCATTGGCGCTACTCTCTATGAGTACGCTGAAAATTAGATAAAAATGAATCTTGCTCAAAAAAATATTCTTATTGTCGGTCTCGGCGTATCAGGCATTGCCGTGGCACGGTTTGCCAAGAACAAAGGTGCATACGTAACCGTAACAGATATGGCCGGCGAAAAAGAGCTGGCCTCCTGCGCACCCATAGCGCATAAACTGGGCGTCACAATGGAACTTGGACAGCATAACATTGAAACTTTTGAACGTGCTGATCTTATCGTGGTAAGCCCCGGGGTTCCCCATACCATCCTGCCGATAAAACGGGCCAAAGCAAAAGGAATTCCAATATTGGGTGAGATAGAGCTTGCTGCGAGATTTATCCGGGAACCCCTGGTCGCCATATCCGGCACCAATGGCAAGACCACAACAACCAAGCTTTTGGGCAACATGCTCGAAAATTCAGGACTTAAGGTTTTCGTGGGTGGAAATATTGGCAACCCTTTGATCGACTACGCAGATAAAGGAGAATCAGCCGAAATCGTTGTAGCCGAAGTCAGCAGTTTTCAACTCGATACAATCGATACCTTAAGGCCGAGAGTCGGTGTTCTGCTGAATATTAGCGCAGATCATCTGGACCGTTATCCGGATTTTGAATCCTATGTCAGTTCCAAAGGCCGGATCTTTGAAAACCAGCAAGAAGGCGACACTGCTGTCATTAATGTTTCTGATCCGCTCGTCCGTTCAATAAGCAAAGATCTTAAAGCAAGGAAATTGCCCTTTTATCATCAGGGCAACGACCTGGAAGAAACCCGGGAAGGTGCGGTCATAAGTTGGGGTGATTCGCAAACTCCCCCGTCCATAACGATTCACACAAAAGAAAACCCCAAAAGATCTCTTGACCTTTCCCGGGTCAACCTTCCGGGCCGACACAATATTGAAAATGTGGCGGCGGCATCACTTGCAGCCCTGGCTGTCGGCGGGACTTTAGAAGGTGTACAATCAGCACTGAACGATTTTCAGGGGCTTTCCCATCGGCTAGAGTATATCGCCACCATTAATGACGTTAGTTTTTTCGACGATTCAAAGGCGACAAACGTAGATGCGGTGGCAAGAGCGCTTGAAGCCTTCAGCAAACCTGTAATTCTTATTATGGGCGGACGTGATAAGGGCGGAGACTTTCAAACACTGAAGAACCTGGTGCATCAGCACACCAAAAAACTGATCATTATGGGAGAAGCAAGGGATGGCATTAAATCTGTTCTTAAGGATGCTTGTACGGGAGGAGCGCAAACCACATCCACAATGGAGGATGCGGTCCTTTTATCATATCATGCGGCAGAGCCCGGGGATATTGTGCTCTTATCTCCTGCCTGTTCGAGCTTTGACATGTATAGCGGCTATGCAGAGCGTGGGGATGCTTTCTGCCGGGCGGTAGACAATCTTAAAAAACATTAGTCCGAATTTCCGGCTTGTCCGGGTTAGTCTGAAATGAAAAAAGGCAACACCAGCGACAATCAAAATTTTCGGGCGGTTCGCGGACAGCCCCTTAATTACGATGTCAAGCTCCTGTTCCCGGTTCTTTTCCTGGTGGGGATAGGAATTGTACTGGTTTACAGCGCAAGCTCCGCCCTGGCCCTAAAAAAGTTTGGTACCGGCTACTTTTTTTTAAAAAAACAGGCATTTTTCGCTCTGATAGGTGTTGTTGCCCTGGTAATTTGCAGACATTTTCCATATCGGTTTTTGCGTTCTTTGGCATACCCGCTGCTTATCCTGGCGCTGGTTTTCCTGGCTGCGATCCAGATTTCCGAATTTGGATATTCGTCAGGAGGTGCAATACGGTGGTTTCGCTTTAGGAGCTTTACTTTTCAGCCTTCTGAGTTTGCCCGTTTTGCACTGGTAATCTATCTGGCTTACTCCATGAATAGAAAAAAGGACAAACTCAAGGATTTCTATGTCGGTTTTCTACCCCACGTTCTGGTCTTCGGCATGTTTGCCGCTCTGATTATTATTCAGCCCGACTTCGGTTCGGTGGTAATTTTAGGCGCCGTTTTCTGGATCATGCTTTTTGCCGGGGGAGTTCGCATTTCACATCTGCTGGCGTCATTGTTTCTGATAATCCCCATAGCATATTATTTAATGGTCAATGCGGAATATCGGATAAAACGGATCATAAGTTTTCTAAACCCCTGGCAGTATCCGGCGGATGAAGGCTACCAGATTGTCCATTCCCTCATGGCTTTTGGTACAGGGGGAATATGGGGCACGGGTATCGGAAAAGGCTACCAGAAGCTCTTCTATCTTCCTGAACCCCATACCGATTTTATCTTCTCTGTCATCGGTGAGGAACTCGGACTGTTGGGCGTTCTGACTATCCTGGGGCTTTATGTGCTGATCTTCTGGAGGGGAATCTCAATTGCCAGGAATAGCCGGGATTCTTTTGGATCATTCGTTGCAATCGGGCTTACAACCGCAATAGGCCTTCAGGTTTGCGTTAATACGGGTGTTGCCCTTGGACTCCTGCCGACCAAGGGGCTCACGCTGCCCTTTTTGAGTTACGGAGGCACATCCCTTTTGATAAATATGGCATCCATAGGGATACTAATGAACATCGGAGCAGCTAAAAAAGTGACTACAATGCCAAAAGTTAAAAGTGACTAAAAGAAAGCACCTATGGAACAAAACGACAAAAAAGTGCGGAATGCAAGAACGCTTCGTTCAACATGCCAGGCGCCAAGCGCATTACGCATTGCCGTCGCCGGCGGAGGAACAGGCGGCCATCTTTTCCCTGGCATTGCCATTGCTCAGGAATTTATGGCCAGGAACTCGAAAAATAGAGTCATATTCGTCGGCGCAGGAAAGCCCTTTGAAATCGATATCTTATCAAAAATCGGTTTTGAACATAAACGTATTACAGTCGAAGGGATCAAGGCACGGGGCTGGTGGAAGCAGGCCGTGTCAATCTCGAAAATACCAAAGGGGATATTTGAATCTCTTCTGATCCTTAGACGTTTCAGACCGGATCTGGTCATTGGCGTCGGCAGTTACGCCGCAGGGCCCCTGGCCATGGGAGCATGGCTTATGGGTATTAAAATCGTCCTCCATGAACAGAATATTCTGCCGGGAATAACAAACCGGATTTTGTCCCGTCTTGCCTACCGGATATATGTTTCGTTCAATGATACGCAAGCCGGCTTAAACCCTGAAAAAGTCCGTTTTGCCGGAAATCCAGTACGCAAAGAAATTCTGCAATGCGCAAGGGATCAAAAAGTTGCTTATAATGCCGATCCCGGTGCCGGACGGCGTTTTACGATTCTGATTATAGGCGGAAGCCAGGGGGCTCACAGCATAAACATGGCGCTTCTGGAAGCCATAGAACACATCAATGAAAAAAACGGGCTTTTCTTTGTGCATCAGACAGGACCTCAGGATGAAGCAATGGTAAAAAATGCATACATGCTCCACGCTATTTCCTGCAAGGTTCAAGCATTTTTCACTGATATGGCCCGGCAATATCAAAATGCCGATCTTGTTATATGCCGGGCAGGCGCAACAACAGTGGCGGAAGTTACAGCCATTGGAAAAGGTGTTATTTTCATACCGTTCCCTTTTGCTGCTGACAACCACCAGGTTTTAAATGCGCGATCACTGGAAAAACTCGGGGCTGCCGAAATGATTCTCGAAAAAGATCTCAGCGGCAAAGCCCTTGCCGAGCGAATTAATTATTATGTTTCAAGCCCGGAGGACCTTCATCTGATGGCGTCACGGGCAAGGAGCCTTGGCCGGCCCGATGCAGCGGCGTTTATTGTTGATGATTGTTATAAGCTCATTAACCCGGATTAACCCATAACCTATAATTATATGTATCTTAAAAAATATCACATCCATTTTGTCGGAATCGGCGGTATCGGAATGAGCGGTATTGCCGAACTCCTCCTCAACCTCGGTTACAAGGTATCGGGATCTGACTCCAGCCCGTCAGACCTGACCCGGCGTCTGGAAAGCCTCGGTGGTATTATATTTGAAGGGCATTCTAAAGAGCAAATCCAAGGATCAGATGTTGTTGTAACATCATCGGCAATCAGCCCCGAAAACCCTGAAATTGCCGCAGCCAATCAAGCGTCAATCCCTGTAATACCAAGGGCCGAAATGCTCGCCGAGCTTATGCGTTTAAAGTACAGCATAGCAATCGCAGGCGCACACGGCAAAACATCGACCACGTCGATCATCGCTTCCGTGCTGGATAAAGGGGGACTTGATCCTACTGTGGTTATAGGTGGAAAACTCAAAAGCATAGGTTCAAATGCCCTTCTTGGAGAAGGCGATTTTATCGTGGCTGAAGCTGATGAAAGTGACGGTTCTTTTCTTAAAATCTCACCCACCATAGCCGTGGTAACTAATATTGATCGGGAACACCTCGATTATTACAAAGACTTGAACGACATAAAAGAAGCCTTTTTAAGCTTTATTGACAAAATACCTTTTTATGGTCTGGCGGTCCTTTGCCTGGATGACGAGCCGATCCAGGATCTTATACCGAACATTCATAAACGTTTTACAACCTATGGAATGAGTACTCAGGCCGATTTCCAGGCCAGAGACGTAATTCCCAAAGGGCTAAAGAGCGGGTTCCGGGTTTATCACCTTGGGAAGCTACTGGGAGAAATCACTTTGAATCTTCCCGGCATACATAACGTCTACAACGCCCTGGCAAGCATTGCGGTTGGGATCGAACTAAATATCCCCTTTGATGTTATCAAGTCCGCTCTGCAAACCGTCGAAGGTGTTCAGCGCAGACTGGAAATCAAAGGAGAAATAAAGGGTGTAACCGTTGTGGACGACTATGGACATCACCCCACGGAAATCAAGATCACGCTTCAGGCCGCCAGGGGAAGCTGGCCCGACAGGCGTATCGTCGCTGTATTTCAACCGCACCGCTACACCAGAACCCATGCGCTTTTTGATGACTTCACACGAGCGTTCTACCAGTCGGATTTGCTTGTGGTTCTTCCCATATATTCGGCAGGAGAAAAAATGATAAAGGGGGTGGACGGCCATTCCTTGTTTGAAGGAATCAGGAGCCATGGACACAGGGAAGTCGTCTATTCGCAAGATTTCGAAGAAGCTGTTTCGCATCTGAAAGAAATTCTAACCCCGGGTGATATTCTGCTTACCCTGGGCGCGGGAGATGTTTGGAAAATCGGGGAAACGGTACTGGCTGAATTGTCAGACTGAGGAATTTGGAACCTAAATTTGACGATCTCGTAAAAAGTTTTTCGCGAACGATATTGAGTATAAGAGCTTATGGCACTCGATCATGATTCAATAAAATGGCTTGCAAGCCATTTCGGCGGCAACGTCAAATTTGACGAACCGATGTCCAGGCACACATCTTTACGTGTTGGCGGGCCGGCCGAGGCTTTTGTTATCCCTGAAAATATTGAAGATCTGAAGGGACTGATCAAATGGTCATGGCAAAAAAAAATTCCATACCTGATCATCGGCGACGGCACCAATCTTCTGGTCAAGGACAGCGGCATAAATGGAATTGTGGTCGTGCTGACAAAGTGTCTTAAAACAATTACTCAAACAGGTACGGGAACCGACGGAGTTATTGTTACCGCCATGGCGGGCGCCCGATTACGAAACCTTTGTTCATTTGCCCTGGAACGGGGTCTTGAAGGAATTAATTTTGCCGTCGGCATTCCAGGCACCATCGGCGGGGGAATTATGATGAATGCCGGCACAGCCCATGGCGCCATGGAAAGCGCCCTTGAATCCATAAATGTTCTGCTGCCGACGGGCCGGTCCCGCAGAATTAAAAGAGAAAAGCTTAATTTTTCTTACCGGAATCTTTCATTGAACAATGAAAAAATTGTTAGTTGCCAGGGGCAACCCATTGTATTGGACGGCTGCTTCTGCCTGCGTCCTTCGGATCCTGAAAAACTGAAAAAAGAGGCCCAGGCAATTCTGAAAACACGCAAGGAAAGACAGCCGACAGGTTTGCCAAGTGCAGGATGTTTTTATAAAAACCCCGTATCCGGCAAAACAGCCGGCGAACTTATTGAACTGTCCGGGCTTAAAGGAAAATCGATCGGCGGAGCAGAAATCTCATCAAAGCACGCCAACTTTATCGTAAACCGCCAAAGAGCATCCGCCGCTGACTTTCTTGGTTTGATGGAACTTGTTGAAGAAACCGTGTCAAAAATGTTCAACATCGATCTGGAGAGAGAGGTTAAGATTGTTGGTCCGTAAGCACATACGAAGAAACCATTACAAGAACAGCGCCGCCAAAATGCGTGCTAAAATTATACGGCGCTTTACTTTCTGCTTAAAAGCAGTGGCTGTTATCGCGACTTTGCATCTTGTAAGCTTTTTTTTCATTTTATGTCACGACTTTCTAACCCAATGCGACTATTTCAGGACCGAAAGCCTGGTCGTTACCGGTGCGGACAGACTTTCTGAAGAACAGGTCATAAAACAGGCAGAGTTAAATAAAGGCATAAATATTCTTTCCGTAAACCTTTCAATAGCAAGAAAGCGACTGCTGGCACATTCCTGGATTGCCGAGGCTGAAGTCAGCAGAGAGCTTCCTTCGAGTATAAATATCAGAATAAAGGAGCAAAAGCCCTTTGCCGTTCTAGACCTTGGCCGCAAATTTATAATCAATGCAAATGGAGAAATATTCAAAGAAATGGATGCATCAGACCCTGTCAACCTGCCGATCATCAGCGGGCTTGAATTTGCAGACATCAATGTGCATGGCAAACCCCGCAGTATTCCTTATAATGCTGTGATGAATATTTTAGAACTTGGGCAAAAACCTGAAAGCGTTATTCCCAACAAGTTAATAAAAAGAATTCATGTGGATCGGGAAATTGGCCTTACGGTCTATGCTTTTGACCGCATAAAAGCAATAAAAATAGGATACGATAATTACACGGCCAAATATGCCAAACTCAAAAATGTCCTTTTGTTTCTGAAAAAAAGAGACGATTTTTCACATCTCGAATCAATTGATCTTAACAACCTGAATCGAATTGTCATAAATCCAATAAGAATTGAGTCGCCCGCCGAAAACCATAAGGAGGTTTAAGATGCAGGGACAGGAAAATATAATTGTCGGCCTTGATGTAGGAACGACCAAAATCTGTGCCGTGGTTGGTGAAGTAACCGGAAATGAAATAAATATCATCGGCATCGGCACCCACCCCTCGATCGGACTTCGAAAAGGTGTGGTGGTAGACATTGAATCGACCGTAGAATCGATCCAAAAGGCCGTTGAAGAGGCTGAACTTATGGCCGGCTGTGAGATTTCTTCTGTTTTCGCCGGAATCGCCGGAGGCCATATAACAGGTTTCAACAGTCGTGGAATCGTAGCGATAAAGGGAAAGGAGGCCACACAGAATGATGTGGATCGCGTCATTGATGCTGCACGCGCTGTTGCAATCCCCATGGACCGCGAAGTTATCCACGTGATTCCCCAGGAATATATCGTCGATGACCAGGGCGGTATTAAGAATCCTGTGGGCATGTCCGGTGTAAGGCTGGAGGCAAAGATTCATATCGTGACCGGTGCAGTGACATCTGCTCATAATATTGTAAAATGCGCCAACCGGTCGGGTCTTGATGTCTGTGATATCGTCCTTGAGCCTCTTGCCTCAGGTGAGGCCGTGCTGACCGCTGAGGAAAAGGATCTGGGTGCGGCACTCCTTGATCTAGGTGGCGGTACGAGCGATCTTGCAATTTTTTTCGCAAAAAATATCAAACACACGTTTGTTCTGTCCCTTGGCGGCAACAACCTAACAAACGACATCGCCATCGGCATGCGCACATCGACTGCTGAAGCCGAAAAGATCAAGAAAAAATACGGCACCTGTATCACAAGAAATATCAGTCCTGAAGAAACCATTGAAGTGCCCGGCATGGGTGGGCGCACACCCAGAAAACTTCCGAGGCAGATACTAGGCGAAATATTAGAACCCCGTGTGGAAGAGATATTCACACTGATACAAAGGGAAATCTATAGAGCCGGAATGGAGAAGATAATTACATCGGGCGTAGTTTTAACCGGAGGATCATCCCTTCTGGACGGCGGAGTGGAAATAGCGGAATCTATTTTCAATCTTCCAGCCCGACTGGGAAAACCCAGAGGAATCAGCGGTCTTGTCGACGTCGTCAACAATCCCATGTATGCCACCAGCGTCGGACTCGTCTTATACGGTGCCAGAAACCAGCCCTCAAAGAAATTCAGGATTCGCGACACAAACATTTTCAACCTTGTCATGACCCGGATGAAAAGGTGGTTCAAAGATGTAATCTGAAATGATTTAACTGGAAGTTCATGTTTACGATATTAGCCCTGAAGTAAATAATTTTACAGGAGGTGGGGGAAATGACTTTTAGCTTAATAGAAAATGAAAGACCTGCAACAATCAAAGTTATTGGTGTTGGCGGAGCCGGAGGAAACGCAATCAACAACATGATCGATTCCAGGCTCCAGGGTGTAAAATTCATTGCAGCAAACACAGATGCCCAGGCCCTTGAGATCTCCAAGGCACCTATCAAGCTTCAGATGGGAGAAGAACTCACTAAGGGACTCGGTGCAGGCGCCAACCCTCAGATCGGCCGGGAAGCGGCGCTGGAAAATGCCGATGACATCAGAAGCATCCTTGAGGGGAGCAACATGGTGTTCATCACCGCAGGATTCGGCGGCGGGACAGGTACCGGAGCTGCACCGGTTATCGCTGAAATTTGCAAAGAACAAAATGCACTTACAGTTGCAGTGGTAACAAAGCCTTTCTCATTTGAAGGCAAAAAAAGGGCCAAGCAGGCCGAAAAAGGGATTGAAGAACTCAAGAAAGTCGCCGATACTGTCATCACCATACCCAATGACAGGTTGAGGGGCCTGGGGGCCAAAAATGCCAAAATGGTCGAAATGTTCAGAAAAGCTGATGAAATCCTGCTCCATTCGGTCAAAGGAATTACAGATCTTATCATGATGCCAGGGCTGGTCAATCTCGATTTTGCCGATGTCAAAACAACCATGTCCAAGGGCGGCTTGGCCATCATGGGCATCGGCGTGGCCAGTGGTGAAAACCGGGCCATAGAGGCTGCCGAACATGCCATATCCCATCCCTTGCTTGAAGACGTCTCCATTTCCGGCGCCAAGGGGGTTTTGATGAACATAACCTCTAACAGCGATCTAACAATGGAAGAGATGTCCGAAGCTTCTGAACGGATATATAAAGAAGTCGGAGAGGATGCAGATATAATCTGGGGAGCAGTCGTAGATGACACCCTGGGCGATGAAATGAGCTTAACTGTAATTGCAACCGGAATCGATCTCGAGCCCGAATCCGTAGGGCCGGATCATCTCAGGGGCAAGATCAGGGACATCACGCCTGCTGACTTGCAGAATGCCATAGACTATGACGAGCCTACATTTATCCGCCGGCAGGAAGCGGTGGGTGAATTGAGAGGCGCCACTTACAGAGGATACAAGGGAATTGTAATTGACAACACTGATCTGTCTGACCTTGATGTGCCTACATTTCTGAGAAAAAAGGCAGACTAACAGGGGCATTGGTCATTGGACAGATGATGAAATCAGAGATCGGGACAATTCGCAAACAATGGAAAGGGCGTATCAAGGTCGCACTGGTTTATCCCAACACGTATCATGTTGGGATGTCCAATCTCGGTTTTCAGACTGTATATGATTTGCTCAATAAAATTGATCACGTTGTATGCGAAAGGTCTTTCCTCCCCGAGGATAGCGGGCCGGCAGCAGGTCGTATAGTCGCAATAGAGTCCGGTAGCCCTATTTCCGATTTTGACATCATCGCTTTTTCCGTCTCATTTGAAAATGACTACCCCAACCTCCTGACGATTCTCGAAAGGGCAGGAATCCCCCTGCGATCCGATGACAGAGCCCCCCCCCATCCTCTGGTCATCGCAGGGGGAATCGCCTTTTTTTCCAACCCGGAACCTGTGTCGCCGTTTATCGATTGTTTTCTGATCGGGGAAGCTGAAGCCATTCTGCCCCGCTTTTTCGACACCGCTTTACCAGACCTGCTGAGCCAGAATAGAAGATCGTGTTTAAAAACCCTTGCCCGAAACGTCCCCGGCGCCTATGTCCCGGCATTTTACAGTACCACTTACAATCCGGACGGAACAGTTTGCGCCATTGAACCGGTATGCGACGTACCGGTTAAAATTGAGCGCATGTATATGAAAGATATTTCCAGTGTCCCCACTTGCAGCGCCATAATAACCACGGACACCACTTTTGACCGTACATTCTTAATCGAAGTCAGCAGGGGTTGCCCCCATGGATGCCGGTTTTGCAGCACAGGATTTGTTTACAGACCACCGAGATTCAGGCCCTTTTCGCTCCTTGAAAAATGCTTGCAACAGGGCGCTTCAATGACCGACAAGATCGGCCTTGTTGGAGCCGCAGTCTCGGATCTTCCTGACATCAATAAACTTTGCGGTCAGGCCCTTGAAAAGGATACCAGAATATCTTTCAGTTCCCTGAGAGCCGACGCCCTTTCCCACGAACTCCTTTCTATACTCAGACAAAACAAAGTCAAAACCGCCACCATTGCACCGGATGCCGGATCCGAACGTATGCGCAAAGTCATCAACAAGGGTATCACTGAAGAAGATGTCCTCAATGCTGCCGAAAACCTTGTAGCAAGCGGCATACCAAACTTAAAACTCTATTTCATGATAGGGCTCCCAACCGAAACCATGGATGATGTTGAAGCGATTGTTTTGCTGTGCAAACAGATAAAGCACAGGTTCCTTAAGTCGAGCAGGATCAGAAAACGTATCGGAGAAATAACGGTTAGTCTTAATAGTTTTATTCCCAAGCCGTTTACACCTTTTCAGTGGATTGCCATGGATGAAGTGCATTCACTAAAAAAGAAGATAAAGAAGATAAAAGACGGCCTCAAAAGAGTGGCAAACGTTCGTGTCCATTCGGATATACCTCGCTGGGCTTACATCCAGGCCCTGCTGTCATGCGGAGATCGCAAGGTTGCCCAAATATTATTGCTGGCGAATCAGAACCGAGGAAACTGGCCCAAAACCCTTAAAGCATCCCCCGTAAACCCTGATTTTTACGTCCACAGGGAGCGATCTTTGGATGAATTGCTTCCATGGGATTTTATAGATCACGGCATCAACAAGTCTTTTCTCAAGCAAGAGCACAAAAGAGCCTTGCAGGGCAAAACCTCCCCGCCATGTCCCATAGAATCCTGCAATATCTGCGGGGTCTGCAATGAAGACGGCACAGGAGTTGCTAAGTAAACCCTAATGTCGCATAAAACAGCGCAAATTAATGTGCACGCGAGCATTCTGGCCATCAAAGCATTTGCTTTGGAAGCGGATAACGGGTATAATCGCTTTAAATTATGAAGCAATTAGCGTACGCAGCAATTTTCAGTTGTTCGAAGAAGATTTTTAGATATAGGATGTCACGGTCTTCCCAAACTCACTGGTGAACAGCCCGTCAAGATGTGCCCCCCAGTCTTACGAAAGATGTCAAAATCGACGCCTAAAAAGAGGTTTTGAAACAGATTCTAATCGGCTACTGGATTCTATATCAGCCCGTCTTCGCTAAGTGGTTTATTTTCCAGGATTCGTTCGGGTTTAAAGATAGAAAGATCAAGGGGATGCGGTCGGCCGCAAATCAGCTCGGAAATGTAACGGCCAGCAGCAGGGGCTTGCATGAGCCCGTGACCGGAGAACCCGTTGGCAAGATAAAAGCCTTTAAGCACCGGCCACTCACCGAGAATAGCATTACCGTCCAGGGTGTTAACCGCATACAGACCGGCCCAGCCTCGAACCAGTTTTAGCGTATCAAAGGCGGGGACGAATTCGGCAAGCTCTGGCCAGAGAGTCTCCATAAACCGTTTGTCATCCCATGAAAAGTCAAAACCCACCGGATCTTCGGCCATGGATTTACCCAACAGGATCAGTCCACCGGTCTCGGTTCGAAAATAGAGGCCTGATGGCAAAATAGTGAGAGGCAGAGATCCTTTGGGTTTAACCGCTGTGTCCAGTACAAATATCTGTCGCTTGACAGGCTCCACAGGAAGATTAACACCGGCAGTCCGGGCCACATCGGCCGCCCATGCTCCGGCACAATTTACAACAAACGCCGCCGACAGGCGCTCGCCGGAAGCCAATCTGACTCCAGTGGCCCTGGGACCGGCTGTTATAATCTCGACAACTTGGTTTTTGATATATTTTGCACCAAGTGATCGGGCCTTGGCCCTGTAGCCCATGAGAACAGCATATGGGTCCAAATGGCCGTCCAGAGGTCCAAACGATCCACCCGCCAAACCCTTTGGCTCGAAAAGAGGATAGCGCTCTTTAATCTTTTGTGTCGACCACCACTCCACCTTGCAACCCAAGCTTTTCTGCAAGGCAAGTGCTTGTTTGGCCAAATCCCTGCCAGCATCGTCCACCAGAAAGAGATTGCCTTCACGACGATAGTTAATGTTCGGCTTTTTGCCGTCAACCGTCATTGCGTCCTCAAATTGCTCCAACACATCAAAAGTATACTGGGAAACCAGGATGTTCTCCCTGAGGCTGAACTGGATACGTGCGTTACCCACGGATAGTGTGGTGGAGGCCTTGGAATACGTTGGATCAGGCTCTAGCACGGTCACTTTGAGGCTGTCGTCATGATTCATTAAGTAATATGCGGTGGAGCTACCCATGATACCGCCGCCAATAATGATCACATCGCAAGAATTTTTATTCATAATTAAAATATAAGTTTTATCTTGTATCCGCTACGAATTTTATAATTTAAAGGGCGTTAAAGCCCTGAATTTAACGAGGCCAAAATAAATCTACCGCTATATAGATGATAAAACCCACTGCAATCAAAATAGCCCCTATGCCCATTTTTAACCCTGTAATAAGGTTTACCACAATCGCGACAAGCCAAAGGAATATTATGGCTATCTTTAATCTGCGTGTTGTTTTCGTTTCCATCTCGATTTTTCACCTTTGTGCGTTGAGCGGATAAGCACTTTTTCGGGCCATTAAAATATAAGTTTTATCGTATTAATTTAGCTTTTTGAAAAACGTGTTCCACAAGCATTCAGGTGATCCGGTTTTAAAGTGGGTCACTGTTTGAGTGTATTAGAGAGCGTTAAGAAAGAACAGCAAAATAGCAAATTTTACCTGT
>JAUVVL010000351.1 GCA_030604635.1 Desulfobacteraceae bacterium | reverse complement strand
GAGTCGCACCAGGGCGGGCTTTAGCTCACTTCGTTCGACCAGAGGCCGTTCGGCTTTGAGGCTCTCGACAAGCTCTCGACAGGTTAGGCACTTCAAACTTCAAACTTTTAGAATTCAACTTATACGGAATAGTTGACATATTGATATAACAGGTTATTAAGGAGCTAATTTGATAAAATTCTACACAAACAGGGACCTGTCCCGCAGGTTGGATATAAATCTTGCCAAATGGAAACGCTGGTCGCGTGAATTCCTTCCGCCCGACCCGCTGGGCGGCATGCAATCCGGATATGCCAGGCAATACAATCCTAGCGGGGCTTTTAAGGTCAGACTTGGTGGTCATCTGGTGGCTGATCTGAAGTTTACGATTCCAGAAGCAAAACAAATTCTTAAAGATCTGGATGACTGGCTTGCTGACAAAGGCTTCTATTTTGACGTTCAAGGCAAGGCAACATCAAATGAAGGTGTCGACAGACTGATCAACAGGTACATAATATTTATCAGGCGTGAAAATCTTTTAGATAATAATAATTTCGAATTTTTATACACTGTTAGAGGAATAATTTCCAATAAGCCGGTTAACTATAAAGGGTTCGGGATAATGGAAGAGCGTTATGTGGAAACATTGGTCGGTTCAAGGAAAAACAAGACTGAAACCCTTGATATGGATACTGTCAGAACGTTGAATATCACCGACGTTCTGATTAATTTCGCAAATAAGCTGGACCTGGATAGGGCTCACTAACAAGTGCTTTCCCAACCGTGACACCGCTCCATGGGTAATCAGATTCCAAATCGTGTGAACTCGCACACACCACACGCTTTTACATCTGATCACCCATTACGCTTAATTGAGGGCAACCTTTCGGTAAAAATACACGACACCTCACTTAATCAAGCAATTCTAATATTTTTGTAAGCGGCATCGGAGAAAAATTTCCAATATTGGGAGGGAGTTCAACGCCCTGACTGCGAAGCCAGTTGACACGAGTTGCCACCGATGCCCCACACAGAAGATTCATGGCAACGGTAACGGTTTTACGGTTTTCGAGTTTTTCAAGGAATGATCCTTTAATCCATTGGTTAAAAGCACCGATTGCCGGGCCGCACCATATCTGATAATCGATTTTTCTGGAAGGATCACCAGTATTGGCCCAGTTAGAAGATTGGCCGAGATAAGATCGAAAAACAAGGGCCATTTTGTGCTTTGGATCTTTCTCTGCCCGGTCGATCTGTATCGGGTCATGTCTTGCAAAATAATTCTTGGTTTGTTCCCATTCATCATGGAAACTACACCGGAAGAAGTCCCGTTCAAGGATTACTTTTTCTTTTTCAGGAATATCTTCAAAACAATCATATTTATAGTACAAATCATACAACTTGGCAGCACGAAGCGGAAACATTGTGCCACGTTTTAATACCTGCACCTTAACACCCATTTCAAACATATCAGCAGCAGGCGCCATGGATACATCCGCCTGACTGGCTTCAGCCAGCATTTGCCGGACTGTCTCCGACGTACCGGCTTCCACGCAGGATTGATTGATGGAACCGGTAAGGATATAGGCAGCACCCATGGCAAATGCAGCGGCTGCCGAATCGGGTGTGGAGATTCCGCCGCCAAGCCCGACGCAAGGCGACCTTTTATACTTGTACTTTTCAGACAATTCATCGCGCAGGGCAAGCATGGTGGGCAATAATGAAATTGCCGGTCGGTTATCGGTATGACCGCCGGAATCTGCTTCAGCGGTCAGATCCTCGGCCATTGGTATTGACTTTGCAAGGTCTGCTTCTTCCCTGGTTATCCTTTTTTTGTCGACCAGTTGTAAAAGCAGCTTTTCCGGTGGAGGTGAAAAGTATTTTCTGGCAACTTCAATCCTTGAAACTTTTGCAATAACCTTGTTGGGACAAACGATGTTGCCGCTTTCATCACGATGGATTCCCTTAATACGATAATAAACCAGTGGAAGCGTTAGGTCGAGATATGCCGATGTGCTGACAAGCTTTACCCCGCGCCTTAAATATAATTGAACCACAGCAGACTCAAGTTCAGGATCATTGGGGCTGTGGATCAGATTAAAGCCAAAGGGGATATCTTTTAAATTTTGTTGCAATTTGTCGATTGCAGCTTCTATTTCATCGAGTGGAAGGCCGGCAGCACCAAAAAAGCCTACCATTCCGGCACGCCCTGTTTCTTCCACCATCTCAACAGATGTGATGCCATTGGCCATGGCACCGGCAATATAGGCATATCGAAGATTGTGCAACTTCTTGAATTGCGGGTCACCCAGATCTTCGGGAAGCAACGGGGGAGCGTATGCATATAACGGAAAACCAGCCGGATCTGACGGCATTTTATCGCCGATGGTTATCGTACCGCCCCGGCCCACTGCAAGCAGGCCGTTGAGGTTCAGCAGGAATACCGGGTGTTTTACCTTGAGAATCGCGGTCCTAACAGCATCATCCCCCAGCGCAGGATCAGTATCTCCTGGTGTCCACCAACCTGATGTTATTTTGCCTTTAGATGATTGCACGATTTATCCCGCTGAACGTTATTAAAATATTAAGGCGTAATTTATTTCGACCTTGAAAACCTGGTCCTTTGGGCCAGGTCAGAGATAAATGGCTCTGCCGAAATAAGTAGATAAAAAATTCGAAGCACGAAATCCGCGCGAAGCATCCCGACGGGGATAAACCCGAAACAATATCAAATGACCGAAATTCTAATGTCCTAAACATTAATGCATTATATCAATATTAACTATAATGGTCGAAAGCCTCTATGTTTTGAACATTTGGGAATTTGATATTCGGATTTGTTTCGAATTTCGATATTCGAATTTCGGATTTAAAATTATTGATAGTATCCCCTTTCAGGGGCAAACCAAAGCCTGATACTATGGGCCAGGATTCTTTACACAAAGTGTATATATGTGTCAAGAACGATAACGGGTGCATTACCAGTTTGTTAATATCTTT
>JAUVVL010000305.1 GCA_030604635.1 Desulfobacteraceae bacterium | reverse complement strand
GAGTCGCACCAGGGCGGGCTTTAGCTCACTTCGTTCGACCAGAGGCCGTTCGGCTTTGAGGCTCTCGACAAGCTCTCGACAGGTTAGGCACTTCAAACTTCAAACTTTTAGAATTCAACTTATACGGGATAGTTGTCTTGATAAAAATACGTAATCGAATTTACGAATTAGAGCACTAAGGATATTTGGATTACACCACGAAGTACCGGATTTCATCTAACTTTACCATATGCCTCTCTTGCTTCTTTTTCCAAAAGGTGCTCCTGGCCCTTGTACCTCGGTGAGAAATGGAAGGGTGTAAACTGCTTAACCCGGGCCTTACCTGCAATGCTGCCAGCCTGCCGGGCGGTCAGATGGCACTTTTTCTCGGCAATGTCCCTGTCTTTTTCAAGAAAAGCCGCTTCAATAAATAGGTGATCGGCGTCCTTGGCAAGTTCAATTATCTTTTCCACATTCGATTTGCTATACATGACATCGACAATATATGAAACCCTCTGACCCGGAGTTATAAGGGCAATTTGGCTTGCGAGATCACCCAGAACAAATCTCTTTTTTTTTGAATTATTCTTGCCGTATTTTACCTCAAATTCTGAATCAGGGTCTTTATTGTTGAATAAATCCTGTTTGAATTCATTTAGCCAAGGGCCGATTTCAAGCCTGAGATTAGAAACACTCTCTTTCCTTATATTGACGTGGAATCGTTCCTTGATGGTAAACCCGAGACAGGGGATACTATGATCAAGGATTTCGGCAGAAATAGACAGGACGGGTTCCTTGTGCAGAATGCTGTTAAAAGGCTGTTTGACGGCCTTTGAAGCCGGGAGAAATCTGTTTTGACACAGGTAATCTTTGGTAATCAGATGATCGGGATGTACCTCGGTTACGTGTAAGGACAATAGATTGCTGTAATGCTTAACAAGGTTCCATGAGTATCCGGCAAGCTTACCCTCAACATTTTCCAGAAAACCTTCGGGGCCATACAAATATAGGTGCTGCTCGCGGCCAAGGAAAAGACGCAGCAGCCTGTCAAACCCGACAAAATGATCCATATGGGTATGGGTGATAAAAACATGGCTGGTCTTGAGAATGTCTCTGGCCGAAAGTGAATTAATGTCTCCAAGATCGAATATAACAGCCCGTTTTTCAAGAAGAAATGGGATGAATAGCCCGGGATCGTCAAAAGGACCGTTAACTAGCCTGGGGAAGAAGGAAGGGCGCATTGTTATTGCAGAAATTTTGCGACTTGCTGGTTTATGCAAAGATATATTTCTTCGTCAGAACCGAAAATATCGACAACAACTCTATGATTAATAAGGGTCTCTATTACAAAAGCGGTAACATAAAGACTGACAACATTCGGTTGTAGAACAATATGTCTAAATGGAGCATTTTGAAAGTCGATATCAAATTCGTCAGCATGGCCTAGTTTCTCGAGACAATTTAATATCTGTTCCTCGAGGACATTTTTGTTCGTGGTTTCCACCAGGTTGTTTTCAACAAGCTTCATGGCAATGGCATTGGAAAGAGGTTCGATACAGTCTCTTATACTTCCTACTGCTTTTCTACGGGCGTACTCTTTTGAGGATTCGATTCTTGATAAGATTCTTGCTTCGCGTGAACTTGGACGAAATATTTTCGCCATAAGATATCACCTTATATTGATGTAAATATATTGAGGTGTCGGGGAGTTTTATCGAAAAGTTGTCCTCAATTAAGCGTAATGGGTGATCAGATGTAAAAGCGTGTGCTATTTGAAGGCGCGAGTTCACACGATTTGGAATCTGATTACCCACGGAGCGGTCTTAAAGACGATAACTCCCCGACCCCTGAAATATATTAGACATAATTTTATTTTTGATTGAGTAATAACGCCAAGAAGAGACTATTGCAAGGAAAATATTTTACCCAGGTTTAACCTCTTCAATAATTAATTGGGCGGATTTTTTTTCGTTCCAGCGGTTCCAGCGCAGCCGGAACGCAATCTGATCAAAGTGTTCTTTCAAAGGTATGCTGGGATCGATGTTGAAATGAATGGCGTTAAAAGTTTTGCCGGCACTTCCCGAAGCCTGTTTTAAAAGCATGCGCCTATGATTTTTGCCGACAATTTTTGAAGATGCAACCTTGACGTTCCTGGACATAAAGAGCGGTTCATGATTGCCGGAGCCAAACGGCTTTAAGGATTCTATCTCGTCGATGAGAGCATCTGCAATATCGTCAAAATCGAGTTCATAATCGATGGAAATTTTCGGAATAAAATCATCAGGTTTTGTCATATTGCCGATGGCGTTTTCAAAGTTTGTTTGAAACCGGGCTATTTTTTCAGTCTTTATTTTAATTCCTGCGGCCATTGAATGCCCGCCAAAGTTTTCAAGATCATCGGCGCAAGCCAAAAGCCCTTTATAAAGATCTACTCCCGGTATACTTCTGGCTGAACCCTTTCCAATCCCGGCTGATGTTGTGATAAGCACTACAGGGCGGAAATATTTTTGCATAATTCTGGCAGCTACGATTCCGAGAACACCTAAATGCCAATCCTGGTGTGCTAAGACCAGGGTGTTTTTTTGGAGCAGGTGAGGATTTTTCTTTAATTGGCCCTCGATTTGTGCGAGCATTCTATTTTCGATGCTTCGGCGTCTTTGGTTCATATGGTTGAGGGATTGCGCAATTTGCTCGGCAATCTCAATGTTTTTAGTTGTTAAAAGTTCAACAGCGATTGAAGCGTGGTCTATTCTGCCCGCTGAGTTTAATCTGGGCGCCAGACCGAAAACCATATCGTCGGTATCGACATCATTTTTATTGATCCCACTGGCTTCTATTAGCGCATTCAGGCCTGGCCGATTACTTGAAGTGATGATATCAAGACCTGTTCTGGAAAGTATGCGATTTTCAGCAACAAGGGGAACCATGTCGGCCAGGGTTCCAAGGGCTACGAGATCACAGACACTTTTCAGATTTGGCTCCGGCCGGTTCTGCCAGAAATGGATGTCACGCAGTTTTTTTCGAAGGCAAATCAGAAGATAAAAGGCCACACCGACTCCGGCAAGATCGTCAAAACCTGACGGGCAATCATGTCGTTTGGGATTTACGACAGCAACAGCCGGGGGTATTGTGTCCGATATAATGTGGTGGTCGGTGATGATTACATCAATTCCAGCGGACTTTGCCGTTTTGACGGCATCGTGACTGCCGGACCCGCAATCAGTGGTGATGATGAGGTTTATTTTCTTTGACAATGCGTAATCTGAAATGTGGTTGTTTTGCAGGCCGTAGCCTTCATTTGTCCTGTGAGGGATATAGTATGATACATCAGCACCGGCAGAACGGATAAACTCCAAAAGGATTGTTGTGGCGGTAATTCCGTCAACATCATAATCGCCAAAGATCAAGATTTTTTCATTTTGCTTTATGGCGGTCAAGATGCGGTTGACCGCGGCGTCCATATCCTTTATGGAGAACGGCGGGTTTAAACGGTTAAGTGAAGGGTTAAGGAAATTTGAGGCGTCTTCTTCGGAAACAATATTACGATTGACCAGAATTGATGCAATGGCGGGATGGCATTTTAGAATCATGCAGAGCTTATCGACCGTATGAATATCAGGCCGTAGAATTTGCCACTGTTTTTTCATGAAACGGGCATATCCTATATTTGAGATTTGGACAAGATTATTAACAATTAATAATTAATTATTAACAGTCAATAACCTCCCCTAAAAGGGGAGGCTTGATTGGGACCCTAAAAGGGTCAATAATTATAATTCACTCACCGCAGAGTCGCAAAGAACGCTGAGGTTCAATTATGTTGCTTTACGCTGAGAGGG
>JAUVVL010000033.1 GCA_030604635.1 Desulfobacteraceae bacterium | reverse complement strand
TGATCAGATGTAAAGTCGTGTGCTGTTTGAGGGTATTAGGGATCGTTTAGAAAGAGCCTGACTCTTATCACGATAATAAAAAATATTAGTTTTTAAATATAGTAATTTATTTAATGATATTAATGCTCTTTCTTTACGATCCCTTATACACGAGTTCACACGATTTGGAATCTGATTACCCATGGAGCGGTCTTAAAGACGAAAACTCCCCGACCCCTTAGGTATTTATTTAGATGGTTTCGTAAAAAGTCTATTTAGCTTATTGAAAGAAGGTCCCAAGAGCGTTTAACTATGTTTATCCTTCCGCACGTTGAAAGTTTACCGAAACAATCTTGGAAACTCCCTTTTTTTCCATGGTTATACCGAACAGGGTGTCGGCAAATTCCATGGTTCTTTTATTGTGTGTTACCATGATTATTTGAGATTTCTCTCCGATAACCTGCAAAAGATCATTAAAGCGAAAAAGATTGACATCATCAAGAGGGGCATCAATTTCATCCATAAGACAGAAAGATGCAGGTTTAATTAAAAAGATGGAGAAGATCAAAGCTATGGCGGAAAGTGCTTTTTCTCCTCCGGAAAGAAGGCTCATTCTGGTCAGCTTTTTCCCTGGAGGATGGATCATAAACTCGACACCTGTTTCAAGGGGATTCTCCGGCTCTGTCAGGACGAGCTTTGCGGAGCCGCCTTCGAAAAGACGTGGAAACAGCTCATTCAGTTTTTCATTGACCACATCGAAAGTCTTAAGAAATCGATCCTGCGTTATCCTGTTTATCTTCTTGATAACTTTGTGAAGATCATCAACTGCTTTTACAAGATCGTCACGTTGCTTATTTAGAAAGTCAAAGCGGTCTTTAAGCTGTTCATACTCCTTTATGGCGCCGAGATTGACATCGTCGATATTCGCAATCTTTTTTCTGAGCCTGAAAAGTTCATCCTCCGTTTCATCTACGGATAACTCCGGTCTTTTTGACATCTTGCCGAATTCTGACCTTAATGCCGCAATCGGGCTGTGATAACTTTCTCTTAGGCGGTATGCAATATTTTTCCGTTGAATGTGACGCTGGGATTGTTCAATCTCAAGCAAGCGGATTTTCTGTAGAGTTTCTTCTCGCTTGCTTTGTATGTTTGATATGATGCTGTCGCTCTCCTTCAGCTTGGCATCAATGGCATGATAATCCGCCTCGTTGTTTTCGAGTTCCTGCTCAAAGCGCTTCATATCATCATACATGCCGGAAAGCACCTGCCCATATTCTTCTATTTTCTGTTTCGATGCGATCCTTTTTTGTTTTTTTTGGGAAATTTCCATGGAAAGCTGTTCGAGCCGTTTTATTCCATCATTTTGGAATTCCTTGAGCCGCTTTAAAGTGTTATCGCTGTTTTCCAATCTAGCATTTGAAGCCGTCAGTTTAAGCTTGTAATCGACGATTCTCTGATTAAAATCTTCCATTTCAGAAGAAACAATGCTGATCTGTTCCAGTTTTTCCGATACCCTGTTCTGAGCCGCCTTGACATCGTTTTCGATTTCAGCTACCGCTTTGTCATATCTGGCCATTTCTTCATCAATATCACTCTCTTCACCCAGAAGCCGTTCCTGCTCTAAACGAACGATCTCAAGATGGCGACGGGAGTGTTTGAGGTCTTCGGTTGCTTTATAAAGGGCTTTTTCTGCTTCGATTTCGTATTGCGTGGCCTTATTTTTAAGTTCTATAAGTTTTTGCAGGTTGCCTTCAATGATCCGAACTTCTGATTCCAATTCTTTTTGATCATGGCGGGCTGATTCGAGTTTCTGATTTAACATTTTGATTTGATGCTCGATATCTTTGAGCTCCTGTTTTTTTGCAAGAATACCCGATAAATTGTCTTTACTGCCGCCTATCATGATGCCCTGGTGTGAAATTATATCGCCGTCTTTGGTAACAACGGTCTGCAACACGCCGTTGCTGTTGAACACCTTGATGCCCTCTTCAATATCTTCGGTAACAACGACATGCCCTAAAAGCGCTTCTGTTATCTTTTCAAACCCTTGTTTAACAGAAACATGATTCAAAAGCCTTTTTTGGGGGCCGGGCTTTCTCATACGATCAAATTCAATGTTTTTGACAGATGTAACCGGAATAAAGCCGCTGCGCCCTGCCCCGGTTGTTTGGAGATAGTCGATGGAGTCAAGGCCTGTTTTTTGATTCTCTACAAGAATGTACTGCAAGGATTCACCAAGAACAGCTTCCACCGCAGTTTCAAAGGAAGGTTCCGGTTCGACGATATCTGCCATCAAACATAGAATACCATTGTTGCCGGGGCTTTCTAATCCGTTATCCGAGTCCTGATCTCCATAATGGGCTCTTTCTTTCATTATGGCCCTGACACCGTCTTTGTACCACTCGAAGTCGCCTTCCATTTTCTTTAATGTGGTATACGTTGATCTGGCCTGGTTTCGTTCAAGCTCCAGGGTCTGTACGTGCTTTACCTGCTTGCCGAGAGACTTGCTTTTTCCCCCGAGTTGCTCCTTAATGATGTCAATACGTTCGTTCAGATCATCTATTTCCGATTTATATGAAGCAAGTTGTTTTTCGGCCTTGGCCTCTTTGTTTCGGAGATCTGATACCTTCCGATTGGTTGCGGCTTCTTCTTTAGCTATCATTTTAAGGCGTCTTTTTAGACTTTCTTTGTTTGTCGTAGCGTTTTGACAGATATTTTTATATTGAGCCTCCCGGGCAATCAGGTCCATAAGATTTATTTTGCAAGTTTCAAGCTCTTGATTCAACACTGACAATTGATCTTCTATGTCTTGCGAGGCCGATCGCTCCTGGTCAAGAGTCGACCTTACAGCTTTTATCTCTGCAAGAATGCTCTTATTCTGATTTTCAACCTGGGCGACTTCGGACGTTAAATTCCTGCTCTTCTCTTCATGGTCTTCTTGGGCAGATTCAAGCCCTGCCAATTCGGATGTGAGCCTTTCCACATCCTTGCGGAGGTGTGCCAGATCATTTTCCATTCGGTCTATACTGCGCTGTGTTTCGAACTTGCGGGACTTCTGGTCTGATATTTCCTGATCTTTCTGGGAGCGTTGGAACTTGATTTCTTCAACTGCGGCATCAAGCTTATTCAGCCTGGATGTATGACCAATGTCTGTATCCTTTAGATCTTCTAATAAAGCATCGGTTTCATCAATCTTGTGAGTGTAATCATCATAATAATGAAGGGCCAGCCCAATATCGAGTTCCCTGATGCGCTCCTGATGTTTTTTATAGCGTTCGGCCTTTCTGGCCTGGCGTTTAAGGCCTGCCATCTGCCGTTTTATTTCCGTAATTATGTCGGTAACACGCCAAAGGTTCTGGTTTGTAGTCTGAATTTTACTGAGCGCTTCTTTTTTACGGGTCTTATATCTTATAATTCCCGCAGCCTCTTCAATGAAAACCCTTCTTTCTTCCGGTCCGGCATCAGTAATTGCGCCGATTTTCCCCTGCTGAACCACGGCATAGGATTTTGCTCCCATACCGCTTCCCATAAAGATATTATGTATATCCTTTAGCCGGCAGGGTTGCTTGTTGATGAAGTAGGCACTTTCTCCGGACCTGTAAAGGCGTCTTGTTAACATGATTTCGGTAAAGTCATTTAGCTCTTCAGGAGCATAGCCGTTGTCATTCGCAAGGGTTAAGGAGACCTCTGCCATGTTCAACGACTGTCTACCGTTTGAACCAGAAAATATCACGTCTTCCATCGATTTTCCGCGAAGCTTCTTTACACTTTGTTCCCCCATAACCCATCTAAGAGCATCAACGACATTACTTTTGCCGCAACCGTTCGGACCTACAATTGCAGAAATACCTTGAGGAAATCTAATACTGGTCTTTTCAACAAAGGATTTAAATCCGTTTATTTCCAGCTTTTTTATTTTCATGCGATCAAATCTCCTGTCGTGGTGTTCTGCCTATTTCCATAAATGACGGCTTCTTAAAGAGTCCACCTGCCCATTAATAATCGTCAATTTGACGAAACTCGTAAAGAGTCTTTTGCGAACGCCATTGAGCAAAACAGACTCTTTACGAAACCGCTAAATTTAATAACAGAAAGTTTGCGGTTTGTAAAGGAAAAAACACACGGTAGGGTATAATTTTAACTGTCTGAATACAAGATGTGGTGGAATATACGGTTTTTTTCACCTCTTTTTTAAAAGATTTAAGCAAATCTATCCTTATATTTATGGAATTACCAATTTCAAACTGTTATATGTGCAAGGAAATTTGCAACTACTCAGCCACTTAGACACAAAGCTAAGGAAATAAAAATATATCAATTTTACACTCTTATCTGAAAGAAAAAAATGCATTGCAAGAAAAAAAAGTAAAACAACCATATTCTATAATCTTGGTGCCTTGGTTGCAAGATACCTGAGCGGTTACGGGAATTTTATCTGTTTGCTATTTGCGGGATTTAGGTAAAATCCAAAACTGTTTTATCGCAAATCCGCAATATCATGAGGTTTTGTCATATTGTCTGGTTTATTAAAAAAATACTGGTTCATTGCAGGACTTATTCTTGTTTTTGCCGTAACGGTAGCTGATACCACCGAAACTGTTTCTGGTGTCGGAAGATGGTGCAAAATGCATCGGGGACCCGATGCCGTGATTGTTCTGATATTCTTTTTTTCCGGTTTGATATTGAATGCCCGGAAAATAAGGTCAGGGTTGATGGATATAAAGGGGATAGTGATTGCTCTGATAATAATTTTTTTGGTTGCGCCGATAATCGCTGCATTATTCGGTATGGCCTCACTGGAGACAGGGATAAAAATTGGAATTTTTCTGGTTGCGGTGATGCCGACAACATTAAGCAGCGGTGTCGTGATGACAGGGGCCGCAGGAGGAAATATTGCTCATGCTTTGGTGATAACCATACTGGCCAATAGTCTTGCCGTTTTTTCGATACCGGTTGCACTCTCTCTGCTTTTGAACCTGATTGGCGGAGCAGCTTTTGTTTCGATTGACAAGCCGGCGATCATGATAAAGCTCGGGTTTCTTGTCCTTTTGCCGCTTTGCATTGGTTTGATGATAAAATTTTATGCTAAGTCTTTTATTGATCGATTTGCCCTGAAACTACATACTTTGAACCAGTGTTTAGTATTGGGGATCGTCTGGATGGCTATGTCCCAGGCCCGATATGCAATCATAAACAGCGGCGATAAGATCGGAATCGTTTTTTTATTGGTGTTTAGCTTCCATGGAATACTTTTGGCTACTGCAGGCCTTTTTACCAGACTTTTTAATCTGGGCAAAGGTAGGAGAGAAAGCGTTATTTTTATGGGCAGCCAGAAAACCCTGCCCCTTTCGGTAATTATACAGGTCTCACTTTTCCCGCTATACGGACTGGCCCTAGTTGTCTGTGTGATGCATCATATGGTACACCTTTTAATGGACGGATATCTGGTCGAGAGACTAAGGGATTGAGGAATTTATGAATTAAGAATTGATATGAGACCTTTTCAAAATGTTCAATTTTATTCAAGTTCAAGTAAGACGATCCCGCTATAGCGGGATTAACCGCAGGAATACTTTGTAGTACTTTAAGGTCTCAAAGGATTTGGCTCATAAATAACTTGGTCCTTTCATGGGTGGGGTTGGTAAAGAATTGTTCCGGGGTCCCGACTTCCACAATGGCGCCCTCATCCATGAAAATAATGCTGTCCGACACTTCCCTGGCAAAACCCATTTCATGGGTTACCACAACCATGGTCATCCCCTCTTTGGCTAATGTTTTCATAACATCTAGCACTTCGCCTATCATTTCAGGATCGAGTGCAGAGGTCGGCTCGTCGAACAGCATCACCTTGGGATCCATAGCTAAGGCGCGGGCAATTGCAACTCGTTGCTGCTGACCGCCGGAAAGATTATCCGGATAGGCATTAGCTTTATCAGTTATGCCCACCTTGTCCAGCAGAGCCTTAGTTTTATCATCTGCATCTTGTTTCGATCTTTTCCTAACCACAAGTTGAGCCAGCGCAATATTTTCTCTAGCGGTTTTATGGGGGAAGAGGTTGAATGACTGAAAAACCATTCCCACCTCAGCCCGCACCTCGTTGATGTTTGTTTTCGGGTCAAGAACATCAACGCCGTCGATTATTATTTGACCCGAGTCTACAGTTTCCAGACGGTTAATACATCTTATGAATGTACTTTTGCCTGATCCGGAGGGTCCGCAAACCACAAAGACCTCCCCGGCTTCAATTTTAATTGAAAAATCGACCAGAGCCTTTACTTCATGTGGCACCCAAAAGGTTTTATAAATATTGCGAACGTCAATCACGTCAGTTGTGTCCTCCTTTCCAGATGTTGCACAAACATTGAAAGTGCAAAAGTTACAATAAGATAAAGGACTGCGCAAACCATCCAACACTCGAATGTTTGCAGGCTGACTGTAACAATTTCGCGTGTGGCCTTGGTTAATTCCCGGATTGCGATGATTCCGAGCAAAGAAGAGTCTTTTACGAGGCTGATGAACTGACCTGCAAGCGGCGGCAATATTCGGCGCAGGGCCTGAGGGAGAATGATATAACGCATGGATTGAGCGTATGTCATGCCCAAAGAGCGTGAGGCTTCAACCTGACCGAAGTGTATGGACTGGATGCCCGCCCGTACGATCTCTGCAACATACGCGCCGGTAAAGGTGGAGAGGGAGGCAACACCGTACCACAGGGGATCAATGGGCCCAAGCCCATACTTGGATATAATCATGTTAATCATTGTTCCCAGAAGAAAATACCAGATAAAAATTTGCACCAGCAAAGGGGAACCGCGGATCAATTCAACATATAGAGTTGAAGACCATTTAAATAAAGGATTTGACGATACCCTGGCAAGGCCGCCGAAAATACCGATCAATATTCCGAAAATCGTTGATAATATACTGACTTCTATGGTAATCAAGAGCCCTATCATAAAAATGCCGAGCTTCCATTCCCTAAAGGTTGCCAGACTGTCGCCGGGAGAGATTAGATCTCCTTCTTCTACTATTAACCCTTCTGCCGGAGCGGTATAATCTTCAGTTTCATCATCGCCTTTGACGCGTATAACTGCCTTTTCACCCTCAATGGAAATTGTTTCAACTTCCCCATCTATTTCCGCGGTTATTGCAACTGTATCTTTATATAAAAAGTACCCGGGAATCTTTTGCCAGCGCCAAATATATTCAATTTTTACTGTCGCAAAATAAAAAGCAATTATTATCAGTATCCAAAGCAGAAAAAAGGTGACCGCCCAGAGATAGAAAGAGCCTGGTTTTTGAAACCGTTTTGAAATTGTTGTTGGATCCATCTGCTTATTATTTTTCCCAGAGATGTTAGGTTGTACCTTGCTTGCAGCCTGATATTATATATTAGTATTCTTTTTCATCATAAGAAAAAAGGCCGGTCATGACTGAAATATGTCAAACCGGCCCGTTTCAGTTAAGATTGTAAAACAATCAGACCAGGCTATTCAACCTCCTTTTTCCAGTCGGTGCTTCTGATCCACTTGTTATAAATTTTTTCATAGCGACCGTCGTTCTTCACCTGTCTTAAAAAGTTGTTGAGCCAGTTGAGAAAATCCGGATCACCTTTGTTAATGGCCCATGCAAGAGGCTCAAAGGTAAAAGGTTGGTTTAAGAAAATGGTCTTGCCTTTGCCCTGTCCGGCATACATTACTTCACAGAAAGGCAGGTCATAAACAAATGCATCAGCTTTGCCGTGGATAACTTCAAGTGCCGCTTCAGCCTCTGCTTCAAAAGATTTATAATTAGCTTTTGGGATAAGTCTTTTGATGGCCTGCTCGCCGGTTGTTCCGAGCCTTGATGTTAGGGTGTATTTTTTATTATTCAGATCTTTGTATGATTTTACTTTGCCTGCATGTTTTTTGTTCACCAGAATGGTCTGTCCAACGATTATGTAAGGATTGGCAAAATTGATCTGCAGGTTTCTTGACTGGGTAATGGTCATACCACTGATAATAATATCGAACTTGTCGGTAACTAATGAAGCAATGATCCCGTCCCATGCGGTATTCACCGGAACGAATTTAACCGGATTTTCCTTGGTGCTCATGGCTTTTGTCATTTCCCTGGCCATATCCATGTCAAAACCGACAAATTTGCCTTTTTTATTAGTCATCTCAAAAGGCATGTATCCAGCCTCGAAACCAACCCGAAGTTTCCCGCTTTTTATAATTTTTTCAAGGGTTGATTTTTTGGCGAGGTTAATATCCGCGCCAAATGCAGATGATGAAACCCAAAAAAAGATTGCCAAGATTGCTACCAATACGTTCAAAAAACCTTTCTTCATAACTTAACCCTCCTTTCGCGAATTTGGCTCCTAATTTGATAGCCAAAATTGATGGCCTTTTAAGCCATGGTTAATAGGACTTCCCTTCTCTCAAAACTTCACGAATTCTCATACGGATATTACATTTCGGGCATTTTGGCATATCTTCTTTTTGAAGATAAATAATCTCGGTATGTTTGCACTTCGGGCAAATAACTTCAATTGGTAAGGTTTCTTGTTCCATAACAATACTCCTTATCTCATAGGAATTACTATAAATCAAGTATTTAAATTTTAAGCGCCTAAATGCTTAGGATTGGCTTTATTAGGCAGGTAGGTCCGCCAACGCATTTGCGACACAAATTTTCTCCACCAAATTCAAACACCTCGACTCCTTCATTTTCAAGCACTTTTTTATGATGGGCAAAACAAATTTTTGATTTAATTATTTTGCAATCAATTATTTTGACAAACACTAATTTCTTCAGGGCAGGTCAGGTACAATCCGTCAAGGTAATAAAGGATTGCACCAGAACTTCCAGACCAGTTTGATCCTCTGCATCGAAACGGCCAAGTACCGGGCTGTCCAGATCAAGCACCCCAATCAAATCATTTTCATGTATGATTGGAATGACAATTTCGGAGTTAGACTGTGGATCACAGGCAATGTGCCCAGGAAATTCATGGACATTTTCAACAACAACCGTTTTTTGTATTTCTGCGGCTTTTCCACATACTCCCTTTCCAATTTCAATTCGTATACAAGCAGGTTTCCCTTGAAAAGGACCGAGAAAAAGTTTGCCATTTTTATGAATATAAAATCCGATCCAGTTGAGATCCGGCATGGTGTGATAGATGAGTGAACAAAAGTTCGCTGCATTTGCAATGAAATCTCGTTCGTTAGCAAGTAGGCTTTTTATCTGTGTGTTAAGGAGCCTGTAAAGATCAGTTTTAGAGGTTGATATAGATTTTTCAAGTTTTGTCATTGATCTTTTCTCTGTTGTCGGTCAACCAAGATTTTTCGCGAGGTTGAAATTCTTTATGAGAAATTCGGGTTAGATTAAAAACTCCGGCACTACTATGCATAATGCTAATAAAGGAGCAAAAGTTTTATTAGAAAAAAAATCTGTCTGCCAGGCTTCTGCATCAACAATTCCTACGATACGACTTGGGCTTCGGGCGAATAATGGCAGGCAGGCTTCAGCCTTAACGCGCGAGTCACAATTATAGTAAGGACCCCCTGCCTTAATATATTCTGGAATATCATTAATTATTCTGGCCACGCCATTCATCCCGACAGTACTATTATTACTCTGAGCAGCAAATTCTTCGGTAAGTGGGAATTCTGCCCTGCTCAATGCACCCCAATAAGCCAGCTTTACCAATACATCAGAACCATCATATTTGGTTCGACGTTGATAAATACCAAGCCAGTCTACAGACATGGCTATAGCTGTTTGAGTCACCAACGTATTGAGTATGGCAAGCTTATGCGTTGTATTTTGGTTGCGACCGCCGAAGATTTCTGCCAGATCATAGTATTCTGAATCAGGCGTATTAAAGATGGAACAGCTTCCATCAAGACTAATCTTTGGGATTTCATAAGAATAAAGTATTGCTTCATTACCTATCGGGATATCTTTACTTGCGATCCCATGAAATTCATGTATGTAATTTGTAACAGGCTTATCAAATACATCGCTGTCTAGCTGTAGCTGGGCAAGTTTTAAGTATTGCTTTAATTGCATTGTCATCTGCTTCTAAGCCAATAAATTGAGATTGACGATTTTAGGATCGGATCATTTGTAAAAGACAGAATCCCTTCGATCTTCAATCTCCAGTCGGTAATCATAAATTGGTTATCCGTCATTTTCTTTGACGATCTTTCCAAAACGTCGCAGCAAATCCTTACCATAGTGCGTATTATCAATTGTCTCAAGCAAACCCGCCGGATCAAGCCCTTCCGCGTGCAGATCATCGGAGCATTCTCTCACGTAACTAGCCACTATATCAGCATCAAATTCAGGATGAAATTGCATACCCCAAGCTGCATCACCGATGGAGAAAGCATGATGAGGATCTTTGGCATTCGATGCCAGCAATGTCGCGCCGGGTGGTAACGTGGTGCCCATCTTTACGATCAGGACAGTGCGCAAGATGTTTTCACCTCTTATTAGCAAAGCGTTTTGTAGCAGGCAAAATATAATCATCAGCCACGATAAATTATCCTGTCAAGGTCAAAGATATCAAGAGCTTTTAAAAGGGTCTTTTTCGTATGAAAACCGAATAATCTTGACACAAACATTCGAGGGCAGATATTATTATATAAAAAATCTGGCCGCAATAGGATCTTAATATTTGTATTAATTTAGCTTTTTGAAAAACGTGTTCCACAAGCATTCAGGTGATCCGGTTTTAAAGTGGGGCATGAGTTTGACACGGTTTAAAACCGGATTACCTGAATGCGATAATGTTTTCAAAGGGCTAAAATGTTACTAATATTTTAATCTTTTATATTGGAGAGATACGATGTCAGATAAAAAATCCATCAGTATTGAAGATATTCTGAATAACCCTGAGGTTCAAAAGTCAACCAGCAATATAAGCCAGGAGCTGATTAAAAGGAGACATTTTATTCCTCCCAAATGTGATGCGTTTTCCAAGCCTTATACGGAACTGAGGGATAATGACGATATTAAGTTCGTCGTTGATATAGAATCCGCCAATCAATTGCCGAGCATTATTAATAATAAGGCGCAGACGATAGTGGGCGTGGATTCTCCCGAAGAATCTTTTAAAGAGAGATACAGCAAAAAGCGTAATATCGGTATTGTATTTTCAGGTGGGCCGGCTCCTGGCGGGCATAATGTCATTGCAGGGTTATATGATGCCGCCAAAAAAGCCAATCCTGAAACCAGAATATTCGGGTTTTTGCTTGGACCGGACGGAATAATAGAAAATGAAGCGATTGAGCTGATTGGTGATCTTGTAGATGCCTATAGAAACCTTGGTGGCTTTACCATGATTAAGACCGGCCGTGCGAAAATTGATACAAAAGAGAAGATGACTCTGTCAAAGGAGACATGTAAAAGCCTTGAACTGGATGCTCTTGTAATCGTAGGAGGTGATGATTCAAACACTAATGCGGCATTTCTGGCCCATGAAATGTTTGAAGACGGTGTCCAGGTCATCGGGGTCCCCAAAACCATTGATGGTGATATACAGGTAAGAGATGCAGAGGGTAATGTTTTATGCGCCATGTCGTTTGGTTTTTATACAGCTGCCAGGGCATTTGCCAATGCCATCAACAATCTGTGCACAGACAGCAGTTCGGATGTCAAATACTGGCACATATGCAAGGTTATGGGAAGGGTTGCAAGCCACCTGGCACTTGAAGTTGCTTTACAGACCCATGCCAATATGACCCTAATAGGCGAAGATCTTACCGATTACATCGATGAAAAGAGAATCGAGGAAGCAATAAAAAAAGAAGGAACAATAGATTATAATGCCTATGGGATGACCCTCAGGCATCTTTCACGTGTGATTTGTGACGGTATTGTCAGAAGAGCTGCTGTGGGGAAAAACTACGGCGTGATTGTAATACCGGAAGGTGTTCTGGAATTTATCAATGAAATACAGATTTTTATTATAAAGCTGAACACCATTATCGCCGAATATAACGAAACCCACGATGCGGATTTCCATACGGATTTTCCTGCTCTTGATGATAAACTGGAATACCTGCGGAGACTGGCCAAATTATCACGGGAAGATGCTTCTTTTACCATATGGAATACACGGGACGACGACCTGTTTAATGATATTCCCGCCTTCTTCCAGGAAGGGCTTCTGATGGAAAGGGACAGTCATGGAAATTTTCAGTTTTCGCAGGTTGAGACCGAAAAAGTCCTTTTGGGACTTGTTAAAGACTATCTCGACATATTGCAGGAAAACGGAACTTATAAGATCGGAATAGAAAGATCCTATTACAGAAAGACGCTTGAGAAAGGCGGGCTTGATCCTGATTACTTTGGTCCTATCCTCTTCAAGAACTATGATGATGACGATTTTTTGCTTATTAAATCATCTATAATATCCGTGAAAACCCTTAAACAGACCCTGATAAATGAGGGCGTGATTTCGGAAAAACAAGACATCCCCGATCCTGTTAAAAAGATTTATCAAAAATCTGTTCCAAAGCTTAAAACCCAGATCCATTTTTACGGTTATGACGGCAGAGGCAATGATCCAACCCGATTTGACTGTAATTATACATATAACCTGGGGTTGACTGTTTTCAGCCTGATAGCAAATGGTTCAACCGGCCAGATGGCAGCCATAAGGAATCTTGAAAAGGATTTTGTAAAATGGGAACCCATCGGGATCCCGATTGCTCCGCTGATGCACCTTGAGGAAAGAAAAAGCAAATTGGCCCTTGTGTTGGAAAAAAGCATAGTGGATGTTAATTCCGTATCTTTCAAAGTTGTAAAGGCTTTAAGAGAGAAATGGCTTGCAGCAGAACCGGGTGATGACGACTACAGAAGGCCGGATCCCATCAGGTTTGACGGAGAAGGTGAGGAAGACAGGCCGATCACACTGGTGTTAAATGCGCTGGATCGTTCCAGTCCATAAATGGTTTTTCATCACCATCAACTTTCAAACTCAAACAAAGGAGGATTCCATGAAAATCAATTCTCTAATGATTCCCGATCCTATCACTATTACAGAAAACGCCTCTATCAGTGAGGCCATCGAGCTTATGAAAGTCAACTCTATCCGGCACCTCCCTGTGGTTTCAAAGGGAAACAAACTAAAGGGTTTTATTACCCTGGCGGATTTGAAACAGGGACTCATCCCATCCATGTTGGGAGATGTATCTCTTGCGGATTTGATAGTTAGGGACCCGATTAAGGTTGATCCCGATGATGACATCGAAATTGCAGCTCAACTCATCTATAAGCACAAAATCGGCGGAATGCCTGTGGTTAAAAAAGACAAACTGGTCGGTATAATAACCGAAACAGATATCCTGCGGGCTTTTATTGACATGATGGGTCTCCTAACAGCCAGTTCACGAATCGATTTAGTGGTGGGCGACGAGCCGGGTTCGTTCAGAAACGTTTTGCAGATTATAAACGATAATGGCGGAGATGTAATAAATGTGGGAATGACGGCGCAAGAGCCCAGTAAAAGGGTATATTACTTCCGGCTTGCAGCCTGCAATACAGACGTAATCAAAAAAGCCCTCGAAAAGGAAGATTTCGAAGTTTTGGATGCAATGGACTAGTGCGAATACCGATCATGTGCCGATGGAAACGGGCTGATAACTGCAAAGGGGTTCTTCAGCCAGAAAATCACCGGTCGCTTCATAAGCCCTTGCCCTGCAACCGCCACAGACCTTTCTGAATTCACATATTCCGCATTTTTCCTTCAGATTATCGAAATTGCGTAAAGATAAAAAGACGTCTGAACTGTTCCAGATATCTGCAAAAGATGTCTGGGTAACATCGCCGCAATTAACGTGGAGAAATCCGCACGGCTGTACAATACCCCGGTGCGAAATAAAACAAAAGCCAGTACCTCCCAGACATCCTCGCGTAATAGCATCCATACCGTGTGTTTTGAAAGTTACAGACTTTCCGTCTTTCTTTGCTCTTTGCCTGAGGATGCGGTAGTAATGGGGAGCACAAGTGGCTTTCAACTGCAAAGTGGTCTTTTCACTTTGGTCATAAAACCAGTTCAATGTGCGTTCATACTCGGCAGCTGTTATTTCCTGGTCGACAATATATTTGCCTCGACCTGTTGGAACCAGGAGAAAAATGTGGTGGGCAACCGCGCCCAGTTTTATGGCAAGTTCCTGAATCTTGGGAATTTCATCGAGGTTTGTTTTTGTAATTGTGGTGTTAATTTGGAATTCAATTCCAGCATCAATTGCCAGCTCGATGCCGCGAAGCGCACCTTCAAAAGCGCCTTCTACCCCCCTGAATTTGTCATGGCGTTCTCTGGTAGCACCGTCCAGGCTGACGCTTATCCTTTGAATACCTGAATCAACCATCTGTTTGGCGAATTTTTCCGTGATCAGCGTACCGTTTGGCGCCATTACCATTCTGAGCCCTTTGTTTGTCCCGTATTGCGCGATATCAAAGATGTCTGGTCTCAAAAGCGGTTCTCCGCCGGTCAATATAACGATCGGCTTTCCGACTTCTGCGATCTGATCCAGAAGGAGAAAAGATGCCCGGGTGTCCAGTTCTCCGCTGAATGGGCCATGTGTAGCTGAAGCACGGCAGTGCATACAAGAAAGATTGCAGTTACGCGTGGTCTCCCAGGCAACCAGGCGCAGCGAGGATCCCTTGTTATCAGCATGGGGATGTGTCTTTGAGGTTGATATATCGTTAGTGTTCACTATATTAATATTGCGAGGGGAACAGCTAGGTTATTAATTCTTCTGCAGCTTCAATGGCAAAATAGGTCAGGATTATGTCAGCGCCGGCCCGTTTGATTCCCAAAAGGGTTTCCATCATGACCTTTTTGCCGTCTATCCATCCCATTTTGTCGGCCGCCTTTATCATGGCATATTCACCGCTTACATTATAAGCCGCAACCGGAAGATCTATCTCTTCGCGGATGCGACAGACGATGTCAAGATAAGGAAGAGCAGGCTTAACCATGATGATATCTGCCCCTTCTTCCACATCCATTGTCACTTCCCGGATTGCCTCCAGTGCATTGGCAGGATCCATCTGATAAGTCCGGCGATCTCCGAACTTAGGGGCAGAGTCCGCGGCATGACGGAACGGTCCGTAAAATGCAGAGCAATATTTGGCGGCATATGACATTATTGGAATATTACTGAAATCGTTTTCATCCAGGATATTACGAATTTCAGCAACACGGCCATCCATCATATCTGATGGGGCAACCATATCAGCCCCTGCTTGTACATGAGACAGGGCAGCTCTGGCAAGAAGGTCGAGGGTGGAATCATTGTCTATGATTTGACCGTCCACAACCCCGCAATGGCCGTGATCCGTGTACTGGCACAGGCAGACATCGGTTATTACAGCGAGACCGGGTATCTTGTCTTTCAGGACGCTTGTCGCTTTTTGAACGATGCCGTCTTTGGCATAAGCTGCGGTTGCAAGTGAATCTTTCCTGTCTGGTATTCCAAAAATCATTACAGCGGGAATACCTAGTTCATATGCCTTTTTGGACGTTTTAATAAGATTGTCTGTTGACAACTGATAGTGTCCGGGCATTGAATCGATAGGGTTTTTAACCCCTTTGCCGCTAACGGCAAAAAGTGGGAGGATCAGATCATCAACCGAAAGTTTGGTTTCACGTATCATACGACGAAACGCATCATTTTGCCGCAACCGCCTTGGCCTATAGTCGGGAAATAACATAGCAACTCCAATTTTGATGGTTTCGTAAAAAGTCAAAACTTGCTGAATTATTCAATTTTACGCATTCATAATGTCTTTAAATAATTCGCAATTCCTTAATCCATGTAAAAAGGACTTTTTACATGGGCATCAATTTTATGTAATAAATATCAAAGGTCTCAGGAGATCTCCTCATCTGTCAGGTAACATGCAGGGTCTGGAGCCCAGGCATCACCTGTCACAGCCTCGGCACGCACCCTGAAATTGCCGGCGCAAATGTCCAGCCATCGGCAGGTTGCGCATCTTCCCTTGGCATACTTTTTTTTCTCTTTAAGCTTTTTCATGAGCGGGTCCGAAGTGTCGGTCCATATTTCAGAAAATGGTCGATCCTTAACGTTACCGAAACTGTAATGACGCCAGAATTGATCGGCGTGAACCTCACCATCCCAGCTTATGCAACCGATACCTCTCCCGGAATTGTTGCCCTCATTCATTTTGAGAAGTTCAAGAACTTCCTGAGCCCGCTCGGGATTTTCTTTTTTCAGCCTTAAGTAAATGAATGGACCATCCGCATGATTATCAACCGTTAGCACCTCTTTGGGTTTTCCCAGATCATGCAGCCTCTTTGTTAAATCCATGATAAGATCGACCGCTTTTCTGGATTCTTCATGGGTCAGATCTTCTTCCACAAGCTTTGAACCGCGTCCGGCATAAACCAGATGATAGAAGCATACCCTGGGAATATCCTTTTCTTCAAGAAGTTTGAATAGTTCCGGAATTTCACCGACATTAATTTTGTTGATTGTAAAGCGGAGCCCGACTTTGATTCCTGCCTTCTTACAGTTTTCGATTCCTTTTAAAGCTGACCTGAAAGCCCCTTTAACACCTCTGAAACGGTCATTAATCTCTTCCATTCCGTCGAGGCTTATGCCGACATATGAAAGACCGATTTTCTTCAGCGTGCCGGCCATTTGGGGCGTTATCAGCGTTCCGTTTGTCGATATTACGGCTCGCATCCCCTTTTCCACGGCATAGGCTGCAAGTTCGTGGAGATCCTTTCGAACAAGAGGCTCTCCTCCGGAAATCAAAAGCACAGGCACACCGAATCCTGCAAGATCATCTATCAGGTTTTTACCTTCCATGGTTGTAAGTTCATTGTCAGAAGGGATGTTTCTGGCATGGGCATAACAGTGCACACATTTTAAATTGCATTGTCTGGTAATGTTCCAGACGACCACAGGCCGTTTATCACTGGAAAACTGTAGCAGGTGGGAAGGTAGTTGAGACGACATTCGTCCATAACGAAGGGCATCCGATGGCTCCACGGTTCCGCAGTAAAGTTTTGAGATTCCAATCATATTAATCTTGGTTGACTATTAATTTAGTTTTTTGAAAAAACGCGCCCCACAATGCGATAATGTTTTCAAATGGCTAAAATGTTACCTGGTTGATAGTTTCAAGCATCAAGGCATGCTCAGCTCATCTCTAATAAGGTTGCTTATAAAAGCCACGGGGTCCAAAAGTGCTTTTTTAGTAATAAAAAAGCGGTTTCTCCCGGTCTTCTCCCGGATCAGTTTAAGGCCGTGTTCAAAATCGAAAGATAGCTTTTTGTTAAAATCTTCGATTGTTATAGCGAAATTTTCAAACTGTTCGATAATTAAATCAACAGCATCTTCTTCCATTACAATGTTAATATCATGGTTTTTATAAAAGTATAGTTCTATCTTTTTAATTTCATCATAATAGGATTTGATCTTTTTGATTACCTTCTCAATATCCATTATATGTATGGAGTAATAAGCTGCCACAACTTCAATGCGTGAAGGCGTCAACGTAAGGCCGTATTTTCCCGCCAGATTTTTCTTGTTTGAGTTCAAATACTCTTTTATAAATTCCCTCTCTTCAAGAGACAGCTTTTCAAAGGTTTCATTTATTTTGTCGCGGTTTGATGGCGCCAACAAGGTTTCAAGTGATCTTTCGGGATTCTCGATGACAGAAACAGTGACCGGAAATTTTTTGATATCACTTGATGGTAATTTTTTCTCAAACAGAAGCAGCGCCTTTTCAACAGCACTGACCAAACCCCTTGCACCGATGTTTTCATTAAAGGCATTTTTTGCTAAAATACTAAGAGCCTTTTCTTCAAATTTTATGTCGATACCATATGCCGCAAAATCGAGTTTTTTCCCGAGAATTATCAGGTTGCTGGGATTTTTCAGGATTTCGAAAAGATCTTCTTCTGTCAATTTCTCAAAAACAGCCCTAATCGGCAAGCGGCCTACAAATTCGGATTCAAATCCGAATTCTATCAGATCTTCGGCCTTTACATGTTTAAGAAAGTCGATGTCTTCCCGCGAATCTTTGAGGTTTGCTCCAAATCCGATTTCCTGATCTGCAATCCTTTTTTTAACGATCTGTGCCAGATCGCCAAAGGCACCGCTCATGATAAACAAGATGTTATTGGTATTTACAGTACGTTTATCCCGCTTGCCTGTCTTGCGAAAGCGTTCGATTTCCTGAATCATTGAAATGGGATCATGCGGAACTTTTAAATCAACTTCGGTTTCTTCCATCGGTTTGAGCAGTGCGCGCTGAACACCTGATCGTGATACATCAACGCCTATTATGTTCCGGTTTGATGCAATTTTGTCAATTTCATCTATGTATATGATTCCGTACTGAGCAAGTTCAATATCGCCGTCAGCTTCCCGGACAAGATCACGGACAAGATCTTCTACATCACCGCCAACATAACCGGTTTCGCTGAATTTAGTGGCATCACCTTTGACAAAAGGAACACGTATTTTTTTCGCAATCAGTTTAATAAGATACGTCTTGCCAACCCCGGTCGGGCCGAACATGAGTATATTGTTCTTTATGTTGCCGACCATATCTTTAATATCATCGGAAGAGGTTTCAGCACGTTTTATCCTGTTGAAATGTGTACATATCTTTGTGGCCAGAATCGTTTTGGCGTTATCCTGTTTTACAATATACTGGTCAAGATAAGAGATTAGATCTTCGGGTTTTAAATCGAAATCGATCTTTTTCTCTTTTTTAATAGGCTTTTCGTCCTTTTCGGTGGAGACTTCCTGGGGCAAAACCAGTGGTGATACCATTTTAACACTGCCCCCGAATTTCTTGGCCAGAAAATCGCCTATTTCCTTTTCGATCTCTTTGGGATCCGGTATTTTTTCATTATGTTCTTTCATAATCCTATCTATAATCACGCCTGTTTCTTTTTCAATCTCTTTGGGCTTAGTTTTTAAGTCTGTTCATCCATGCAAACTATAATCATATCTCATGGAAAATGCAAGAAAGACATCTCATTATAATATGATAGTAGGTAAATCAGAATGTTATAACCACTACAGGGGGGCAGCTTATGAAAACAGGGTGTAAACGAAAATGGAATGATTTGGAGAGACCTTTGAAAAATGCTTCCCGCTAAAGCGGGATTCAAGTTCAAGGAAGGCGAAAATTTTAACCACCCCGTACGATCTTCCGGACCTACCCCGGTACCATCTTCCGGAGCTACGGGGCAGGCGGG
>JAUVVL010000157.1 GCA_030604635.1 Desulfobacteraceae bacterium | reverse complement strand
TACAACCGAGCCGTCTTTATTTTTTCTTTTTGTCAATCGTAAAAACATGCTTACGTAAATAGCATGTATTGATTGTTATGTCAATAGTTTTATGGCCAAAACGTGTTACTACACTTTTGGGGGCGCCAGAAATCATAACTGCCTGAAATTACAGAGGGCGGACTTGAAATATCGCCAATTTGGGCCGATTTTGTGCTTACAAAACGCAAACCTGAGATTAAGTCAATCAAGAAAGGGTATAAATCACATGAAATTTAATTTGGCAAGTAATGTGTGCGTTTTTTTAAAGAAAAAAAATAATGCCTAAAAAAATTGACATAGAAAACTGAATTTCAGATCTGTAATTGATTTAATCTGAAATAGAAACCTTTTTGTTGCATTAATTCAGTATGAGTGCCGGTCTCAATAATCTGTCCTCTGTTCAGCACGATAATCCTGTCTGCTTCACGAGCTGTTGAAAGACGATGGGCGACAACAATGGATGTTCTGTTTGCCATCAGGTTAACGATAGCCTCCTGAATTTTATGTTCTGTCTCTGAATCAATATATGAAGTTGCTTCATCAAGTATAATAAGGTCCGGATTGCGGGCAAAGGCCCTTGCAATTGATATCAACTGGCGTTCACCACTTGAGATTGATGCTCCCCCTTCAGAGAGGACGGTGTCAATGCCGTCCGGCAATCTGTCTATGAATATGTTGCAATTAGAATCCTTTAAAATTTGATCCATGGCTTCTTCTGAAATATCGCGATTTCCCAGGGTAATATTGTCCCGTATGGTTTCTGAAAACAGAAAAGGTTCCTGGGTTACCAGAGCCATTTTTGCCCTTAAGTCAGTGGTGTATATTTTTTTTATATCACTGCCGTTAAGAAGGACAAGTCCGGATGTAGGGTCATAGAACCGGATAATAAGATTAATAATAGACGTCTTCCCCGAGCCTGTCGGTCCCACTACAGCCAAGGTTTCGCCTGCCTTTACGCTGAACGAAACCCTTTTAAGCACTGTTTCGCCTTCAACATAACCGAATGAAACATCTTCCAGGGTAATTTCCGTAATCTTTTCCAAAGCGGGACTTCGTGTTTTTAAGCCAGATTTTGGGCTGGATTCGATAAACTGGACAGGCTGAGGCAAGCTTTCGGTGCTATCCAGGATCAGAAATATTCTTTCAGCCGATGCCATGGCATTTTGCAGGATATTGTATTTTTCAGCGATGTCCCTGATGGGTCTGAAGAACATCTTCATGTAGGAAATAAAGGCAACAAGGGCGCCGAGGCTTATGCTTCCTGCCAGGACACTGCCGCCGCCGTAATAGATTACAACTCCTATTGCAACCGCCCCTAGAAGTTCTATGACCGGCATAAACACCGCAAAAACATGAACTTGTCTCATCCCGGCCAGGTAGTGTTCATGATTCAGCCTTTTAAAACCAAGGTAATTTTCCTTCTCCTGCAAAAAGAGCTGGATTACCTTTATTCCGCCAATGGTTTCCGAAAACCGGGTATTTATCTCCGCGATCTTTATCCGTAAGACCCTGAAAGCTTCCCGGGCCTGACCTGAAAAATGGATGGATGCATAAAGAACAAATGGAATCACCGTAAAAGAAACAAACGCCAGTTGCCAGTTAATACTGAGGAGAACAATCGCGATCCCTATTAGCAGAAAAAGATCCTTGAAGACAAATACAATGACAGAAGTGAACAGTTCATGCATATTCTGAATATCATTGGTGACCCGAGTAACAAGACGACCCACGGGATTGCGGGTAAAAAATGCAACCGAAAGGCTCTGGATATGCTCAAACAGCCGCACCCTCAAATCATGCATAATCATCTGGCCGGAATATTCCATTATCATTACCTGCGCAATATTAAGAACAAAGTTTATAATTATGATGACAAGGAAGATAGCCGCAATAAAAGTGACACCGGAAAAATCATCTTTACGCAATACAGCAAGATCTTCTTTTTCGAGTTTGGACAGATCATCAAAAGATATCAGTGCAAAAGATTCATATATCTTGAAACAATCGGAATATTTATTGACGATTGTCTCGATTTCCGGGATTGTTATATCAGCCTTTAAGTATCTGATTTTATCTTTAGTATTATCAGAAATCCTGGTTCCGGCTGAACGTACTTGCGGTACAATATACTGATCGATTGCAATCTTGGTGATGTATGGAAGCGAAAGGTCAAGCAATGTTATAAGAACAACAAGAATGATCGAGCAGAAAAAAAGCAGTTTGTAAGGCCTGGTATATGGATATAGCCGCCTTAACAACTTCACATCATATGGCTTGCCAAGCTGCTTTTCCTCGAAATATCCAAAATCAGTACGCATATTCCTCTTCTATCTCCTGGAGGCGGAATGCCTTTGTATAGTATTGATCATTTGCCAACAATTCCGCATGGGTGCCGGATTCTACAATACGACCGTTTTCAAGGACGATAATCTGGTCAGCAAATCGAACCGCAGAAAGCCTGTGCGAGACAATGATGATTGTCCTGTGCCCGGCCATTGACCTGATGTTGTTTATGATAGCGTTCCCTGTTTCCAAATCCACCTGGCTGACGGGATCATCCAGTATTATGATGGATGTATCCTGTAGCAGAGCACGGGCAAGGGCAATGCGCTGTTTCTGACCACCTGAAAGGACAACTCCCTTTTCTCCGACGATGGTCTCAAAACCGTCTGAAAAGGATTTTATGGTATCATAAAGGCATGCTTGTTCAGCGGCCTGGATCAATTCCAGATCTTTTGTTCTTTTATTACCGAACGTTATGTTTTCCCGAATCATACCGTCAAACAAAAAAGGTTCCTGGGGTATAAACGAGATCTGGGCCCTGAGGTCACGAACATGAATATTGCGAATATCTATCCCGTCTAACAGAATACGTCCCTGTGATACATCAAAGATCCTTGGTATCAGGCTCAAAAGAGTCGACTTTCCGCTTCCCGGAGGACCTACTATGCCCAGGATCTTCCCCTGATCGAGTTTAATATCAATCCCATGGAGGACAGTTAAGGCGCCGGATTCATAAAGATCAGTACCATAGGAAAATGTAACATTTTCAAAAACAACAGATCCCTTTACATGTTTAACGGGGACTGCTTCCGGCATATCTTCTATTTCCGGCCGGGTTTGCATGATCTTACTGATCCTGTCAAGTGATGCTTTGCCTCGCTGGATAAGGTTTGTTACCCACCCTATGGCCATCATCGGCCATGTAATAAGCCCGAGATAGCTTATAAAGGCGACAAAATCTCCCGGGGTGATGGTGAAATCAATGGTTTGTCGCCCTCCGAGAAAAAGTACAATGGCAAGGCTCAGGTTTGAAAAAAGAACCATCATCGGGAAAAAGGACCCTGTAATCCTGACCAGGCTTAAGTTTTTGTCGATGTAATCCTTTGATGTGGCTTCGAGCCTGGTTGCCGCTTCTTTTTTCATGTTATAAGCCTTGATTATACGGATGCCTGCAAACCGTTCTCTAACTACCTCGGTTAAATCCGAAAATGACCCCTGCACCTCTCCGTAAAGACGGTGCATTTTTTTACTGAAAAAACGTGCCCCGAAAACTATCATAGGCATCGGGATGAGTACAAAGACCGTCAGTCTGATATTGATGTAGGCCATGAAACCTATGGCTGCGGTCCCGAGAACAATGGCATCAGTCAGTGCCACCATACCCATGCCCGTTGCCATACGTACATGTTGAATATCGTTTGTGGCATGGGCCATCAGGTCTCCGGTTTTGACTTTATCGAAATATGAGGCTGAAAGGGTCTGAATATGGGCAAAAAGCATGTTGCGCAGCCCTTCTTCCACCCGCCTTGAAGTGCCGAGTAGACAGCGCCGCCAAACATATCGAAAAATACCGATCATTATGGCAATACCGACGATATAAAGGGAATAGAGAAAAAGCGTTATTAAATCGATGCGGAATGACGTCAGATCGTCCACAGCCCATTTTATGATGCGCGGTATAAAAAGCTGTAAAAAATCGACAGCAATCAGACAGACAAGGCCCAGGAAAATGAGAGACCGATTTTCCAAAAGATACGGCTTTATTAAATTTGTCGGTTTCATGAAATTATACTTGCCTTTCTCTGGCCGCCTTTAATTCATTTCTTTATGACTAAAGGATGTTATAACATAATTGGGTAACTTCTCAATAAGTGATGGTAAATAAGATGATAAAAGCTCGAGAATTTATTAAGAAGTTACATAATCGGCCCAATGTGAAGCTCCCCGCCCTAAAGGGCGGGGGTTCTGCCTTACGGCAGTGCTTCGCGGCGGGGAGCAGACCGGTCAAAAAGCAGGCCGTAAGGCATATATAACTCAGGGGTAGGGGAGTTATCGTCTATAAGACCGCTCCATGGGTAATAAGATTCCAAATCGTGTGAACAGCACACGCTTTAACATCTGATCACCCATTACGCTTAATTGAAGGCAACTTTTCGATAAAACTCCACGACACCTCATATAACTTCAGTCCGTACATTGACTTTCACATGGTCGGCTGTTATGATTTAAGTATGGAATCAGGAAATGTTGTTGAATTTATCGATCGCCAGAAAATAATATGTGCGATTGTTCTGGAAGTCAAGAAACAGAGGCTCAGGCTCCTAACCGAAAACGACCGTGAAGTCAACCTTTCGGCCAGTCGCCTGTTACATAAGTGCGCGATGCGTCTCGATTTGTCCATGGGAAGACATAAGGTTGTTGACGCCTTAAAGGAGATAGCAAACCGGCGTAAAGAATTGACTAACCATATAGATATTAAGGGATTGTGGGAAGTTCTAAATACAGAACAAGAATGGATCGACCTTGGTACAATGACCGAATTCTGTTTTCCGGACAGCCCGACTTACGACAACGAGTCAGCCGTAGTCAGGGCATTTTTTAATAACAGGCTTTATTTTAGATTTAACCATGATCGTTTTTTCCCGAATTCAGAAGAGCAGGTCGAACGCAAAGCTGCCCAGGAAAAAGAGGCTGCCCGCAGAAATCAAATTATCGAAGAGGGTGGTGACTGGCTCAAAAGTGTCTTGAATGATAGTAACCCTTCCTTGCCCGAGGATAAATTAGAAATTGTAAAGATTCTGAAATCATTTTATATTTTTGAAAAAGAGTGCAAACAGTATGATCTTGGCAAAGCAATTATAGCAAGGGCCGGCATTGATCCTGAGGAAGGGATCTTTAAGGTTTTGCTTAAGCTGGGTATATTTGATAAAAACGAAAACATAGATCTTTATCGATACGACATATCTACTTCGTTTCCCGATAATGTCATGGAAAGTACGACCGACCTGGTCAGTTCGCCTCAGACATTGGTTGCTGATAACAAGCGTAAAGATCTGACAATGCTCTCTTTGATGACCATAGACGGTCAGGCAACTTTAGATTTTGATGATGCCATTAGTATCGAAGCTCTTGGAGATCATTATCGACTCGGGGTCCATATAATCGATGTCGGGCATTTTATAAAAAAAGGGGATATTATTGATCAGGAAGCCATTGCTCGCGGAAGCTCTATTTATATGCCTGACCAGAAAATACCTATGCTGCCGTCCTTCCTGGCCGAAGATCTTTGCAGCTTGAAAGCCGGGGAATTGTGTCCTGCCATCAGCATAATGGTAAATCTAAGTCAATCTTGCGAAATAATCGATTATGAAGTTATCCCGAGCCTGATTAAGGTAGCTCACCAGCTCACCTATTACGATGTCAATATTATTGCGGATGACGACAAGGGAATCATTGTCCTGTGCGATATAGCAGAAAAATTTCGCCAGGACAGGATGGCTTCAGGAGCTCTTCAGATAACTCTGCCGGATATCAATGTCTGGATCGATGGGGATGGTGAAGTAACTGTAAGCAGGATAAACAGGGAAAGTCCCGCTAGGATGCTGGTTTCGGAAATCATGATCATGGCCAATTGGCTTATGGCCAAGTTCCTGGTAGAACATAATACTCCTGCAATTTTCAGATCTCAGACAGCACCACGGGAACGTCTCTATAAGGGAAATGAAGGCACCCTTTTTAAGAACTGGATGCAGCGTAGGTTTTTAAGCCGTTTTGTGTTGAGCCATAACCCCGAACATCATTCAGGATTGGGGCTGAACGCCTATGTAACTGCAACGTCACCCATCCGGAAATACTTTGATCTTGCTACCCAGCGGCAGATACGGGCGGTTCTCGGCTTAGAAGAACCTTCTACACCGGAAGAAATCGACAATATAATCCAGTTGCTTGAACAGCCCATGGGCTGTGCAACAAAGATTCAGTACAACCGTAACAGGTACTGGTTATTGAAATATCTTGAAAAAAGAATCGGCCAAAAGGAAGAAGCCATTGTGCTCAACAAAAAGAGAACCAGCTACCAGATACTCCTCACAGAATATTTGATAGAGTGCGATTTGCCTCTACCAAGCGGCATTGACTTAAAACCCGAGGATCTGATTCAGGTTAAGATACAGCATGTCAATGCAAGAAGAGACGTGCTGTCTGTGTTCATGATCTGACAATACAGGAAAGGGATTTAAGAATCGATGCGCGTATTATTCTGGTACTGTGATCGTTTTGACTGGACGCCTGCTCTGAACATGTACGATAAGTTTGGCCGGTTCGCTGATGCCTCACTTAACAGAAATTATCTGCCCGCCTGTTATTTTTTTTAGATCATCCGGTGAAAGCTTGAACATTGTATTGGAAGTTCCTGCCGCCGCCCAGATCTCTTCGTATTTCAATAAGTCCTCATCAATGAACGCTTCCAGAGGGTGGGAATGACCCACGGGCGGGACGCCGCCGATGGCAAAACCGGTCTTTTCACGAACAAAATCGACATCAGCCATCTTAATCGGCTCGGAAAGAAGCTTACCCAGCTTTTTAACGTTTACACGGTTCGCACCGCCGACAAGAACCAAGATGGGCCTGTTAGATTGTTTTGCTTTGAAAACAAGTGATTTAACGATCTGTTCCACCTGACATCCTATAGCTTGAGCGGCATCCATTGCGCTGCGCGTAGTTTCCTGCATCTCCACCACCTGGCACGTAAGACCGTGAGCCTTGAGCGCATCCTGAACTTTCCGGACGCTTGAACTTAACCCGTTCTGCATGTTTATTCCTTCGTATTAATTTAGCTTTTTGAAAAAACGTGTCCCACACAGCATTCAGGTGATCCGGTTTTAAAGTGGGTCACTGTTTGACACGGTTTAAAACCGGATTATCTGAATGCGATAGTGTTTTTAAAGGGCTAAAATGTTACAATCCTCCTATTTCGGACAAGCCGGAACCAATTTATTTATATACGCTTTGCAGGTTCAAAACAGGCGGGTAATCTCATCAGCTTCAAAGCAGGGCCACTTTGCCGGGCTTTTCTGCTTCATGGCTTCGATTCCCCTGCCGGCTTCCAGCACTTCGCCGATGCATGTTACGTCGATACCGGTGTCTTGTATGCGGGCCATAAGACTTTCAGCCTCATCCTTACGGCAGCAAATCAAAAGACTGCCGGAACCAATCAGGCCGATGGGATCAATGTCGAGCAATCGGCAAATCTTTTCGGTTTGGGGAAAGACCGGAATCATGTCCATGTCGACTCTGATCCTGTGCTTGCCGGCAATGCTCAACTCTTCCAGGGCAGTTGCAAGGCCGCCTTCGGTGACATCATGCATGGCACTCACTCCTTTGGAGCGCCCCGCGATTTTCGCTTCCTCGAGAATGCTGATAGCGGAAAGGAATTGCCTGCATTTTTCAATCTCGGTCTCCTTCACACCTAGCCCCTTTAACCTGTTTCCGAACTCCCTGGAAATGATGGCCGTTCCCTCCACGGCAACGGCCTTGGTGAGCAGAACGCTGTCTCCCGGTCTCATATTACGCTTATCTATCAGGTCGCATTTTGCAACTGTCCCTGCCAGCATTCCCGTGATCACCGGTCTTGTGACAGCATCGGTAATTTCTGTGTGCCCTCCGCACAAGGTGATATTCCATTGCCGGCAAACTGATTCAAGCTCATGCATTACCTGCCAAATGGCAGAGGCGGTGATTCCGGGTGGAAACAGAAGCGTGGCCAAAAGCCACCTGGATGTGGCCCCTGAGGTGGCAAGATCGTTGGCATTGATCAAAACAGCATAATGCCCGATTGAATCAGTGGCAAAGGTTATAGGGTCAGACTTGAGGACAAGGACTTCCTCCTGGTCGATATTTACCGCCGCTGCATCTTCACCGACACCTGTATTTATCAGCACAGAAGGGTCACGAAAATCAAACCGGTTAAGGAAGTCTTCTAAAATATCATTGGGCAATTTGCCCATAGCAAGGGGGAGACCCAGTCGGACGATTTTTTTGATTTCTTCCAGGCGGGAGATGGTGAAGTCACTATCAATCCCTGAGGGTCTGGATACAGTTCCGTAGTCCAGAAAAGCGGTAATACTTCCTGCAATCTGCCCTGCCTGTATGTCAAAGACGTAATCACCCACCATAAGCACGTGTTTAACGTCAACATTCAGGGTTTGCGAAGCCAGCAGGATTCCGTCGCCACTCGGCTTGGGTTCGGCAGGTGAGTCCCGTGAAATAATTACGTCAAAATCAGACACCTTAATATTTTCGAAATTTTGTAATGCGCGCTTTATGGATTGAAGGCTGTTGCGGGAAAGTATTCCAACACCGAGACCCTTTGAACGGAGATAAAGGATCAAGTCTGCCGCTCCGTCGTTCGGCTCCGAGTTGGCGGCAGCGTCGCTTTCAAAGCGTTCCAAAACTGAAAGGGTTTCTTTTCGCTGATGAGGAGTTGGCAGGCTTTCAATAAACTCAAGGACAGGGATGTCAGCAGGACAGTCGATGGTTTCTTTTAGAAGGGGAAAATTTAAAGCACCGGGTTTGGTCAGGGTGCCGTCAAAATCGAAGAGTACGGCTTTTATGCAAAATGGCTTATTATTCATTATTTCGTTAGTTATGATGGCTTCGTAAATCCCGCTTGAGCGGGACTGCGTTGCGCTTCATTTCGTTGTCATTGCGGCGTACGCTAAGTACGCACCCTTCGGGTACCGCGTTAGCGGTATGACACAAAATTCGCGCGCCTT
>JAUVVL010000065.1 GCA_030604635.1 Desulfobacteraceae bacterium | reverse complement strand
TCAGGTGTCAGTAGTAAGACGCGCAGCGCAGGCGCTTGCGCCGCGTGAACGAATTAGCTGACACCTGAACACTGAAACCTGAAACCAAAAAGTCTTGGAAAGATATTAACAAACTGGTAATGCACCCCTTTATCCCCAGAGTGCATCTCTCAACCCTGATGTGCGCTCAATTTTACGTGATATTGTGGATCTTATTACATCTTCTGATCCCCAAATCGAGACATTTTGGCTGGCCCTTGTTATCCCTGTGTAAAAAAGTTCCCGGGTTAGTACAGGATAATCCCGGTCCGGCAAAATAAAGAGGATATTTTCAAACTCCGATCCCTGGCTCTTGTGAACGGTCATTGCATATACTGTTTCGTGTTCTGGGAGCCTGTGGGGAAGAAATCGCCTGAGTTCGCCGGAATTTCCAGGAAAATAAACGTACAGATCTTTGCTGCCTGAACCCGGAACCGGCATGGTTATTCCAATGTCGCCATTAAAAAGTTCCAGATTATAGTCGTTGCGTGTAACCAGAACCGGTCTGCCCCTGTACCAGGGATTGGAAGGCGAACTGACATTTTCTATCAGACCCTCCCGTTGCAATACCTGTTCTGCCAGTCTGTTGACCGCGTTAACTCCGAAAAAACCGATTTTAACAGCACATAATATTTTGAACCGGGAAAAAAGTTCAAGAGCCATGTATGGATCATCTGTATTAAGATAATCCGAATAACTTTCGATGACCCTTTTTGCAATGGCCCGGGACAGATCATGTGACAACGAAATCTTCTCCCAGTCTATTTGATCGTTATTGTTTTTCAGCAAAGACAGGGCCTTATCAATGTCTCCATGGTTAACAGCGCGGCTCAATTCTCCGATCCCGCTTTTATCTGTAAAGCGATAGTTCTTTTTTAAAACAACCATACAGTCATACAGACCCGGCCTGTCTTTATGTTCCTTGCTTGAAACATCAATTCTCTGTCCGGATAATTTTTCAATTTTTTTGCGAAAATGTCCAGAAAATCCGTGGATACTGTTCCAGTCACAGATATCGCCCAGTACGGAACCTGCCTCAACCGAGGCAAGCTGATCCTTGTCTCCGATTAGTATTAGTCTGGCATCAACAGATACGGCCGCCACGAGTTTAGACATCAAGGCAAGATCTACCATAGAAGCTTCATCCACCACCACGACATCAGCATCAAGAGGGTTTTCAGCATTGTGGCGAAAATACGGAGAACCTGGAATCGTTTTCAGCATCCTGTGTATTGTATAAGCTTCAGATGGAATTGCTTCGATGACATCAACGGAGCAGTCAAGCGTTTTTTTGGCAGCCTTAATCGATTCACCGATCCTGGCAGCCGCCTTTCCTGTTGGCGCGGCAAGCAAAATTTTAAGTCTGTCTTCTTTGGACTGCTCTAAAAGCAATGCAAGAATCTTTGCCATCGCGAATGTCTTTCCGGTTCCAGGCCCGCCGGAGATGACGCAGAATCTTTTAAGCGCCGCGATAAGTGCCGCCACTTTCTGCCGGTTAAAATCATCATCCGTGTTTTGTGGAAAAAGCCTTATTAAGCTGTCCCTTAAAAGGGTTACATCGATATCCCGAATATCTTCCTTTGCTCGGCTGATGATCGAGTCTGAAAGTCTTTTTTCATAGTCCCAATAACGATAGAGATAAAGTCTGTTTTTATTATCGAGTATCAGGGGACGAAAATCTCCTGGTCTTCCCACAGCCGGGCTTTGGCTGACTTTTTGCGACCACGCGGAAAGTTTAGGGCATATCACTACCCCCACACCGTTCGTTTCTCCAAGGATCGGCTTCTCCGCCGCAGAAGCAAGATCAAGATACACATCTCTGTTTCCGGTTGCGTTGCTGACAAGGGCGGCAGCAAGCAAAATATCCGGATCATCATTATGACCAAGACCGCTTATAAATTTAGCAAAACGGACATCTATATCGGTTAGTATTTTATTATGATATAAAAGGCTTATATTATCTTTCATCATGTTATACATTCAAAGGCGGAGAAACCCAAAAGTGCCTAAAGTTTGAAGTGAGCTAAAGTTGTGGAACTCGCCTACGGCGAGGCCAATTATAATCAAATTGACAGAATACCTTAACTTTAGGCACTTTAGTTCACTTTAGGCACTTTACACTTTTGCATACATAGAATGAATAAACCAAGTTATAAATACGTAATCGTATTTAAGAATACGTGTACTAAGCGCCTAATACCCTGGAATAAGAGCTTTCCCCAGTGCGTTCATAAGGTCCGGGTTAGGAAAATCTTTGTAAATACCGTATTCCTGGTCCTGATCAGGATCAACCCCTCTTATAAACACGTAAAATACACCTCCAAAAGCTGTTTCATAACGGTAATTCGGCAGGCGCAGGCGCAGATACTGATGAAGTGCAAGGGTATACAAATGGTACTGGAGGATATAAAAGTCGTTTATCATGGTCTGATTCAAAGCATCTTTACCATAGTCTTCCACACGTGATCCTAAATAATTCGATTTCCAGTCCACCAGGTAATAACGGCCTTTATCATGAAAGACCATGTCGATATATCCTTTCATAAAACCTTTTGCCAATGGGAAAGTCAGTTTTCCGATCCGGTCCGGAAAACCGGCGGGAAAATCGATGCCTCCGCGAACAGCAAAGATCTTTTCGAGTTTTTTGGGTGTAATCGGGTTCAGCGGAAAATAAAATTCCATCTCATTTATCCTGTCCTTGCACTGAACGGAAAAAAGAGTCAGTACCGTTTTATTTACCTCAAGCGGCATTGAAAGGACTTTATTTATCATGGCGCAAACCGGCGTTTGCCATTTCGGTTTAAATCCGTATCCCTTTAATTTGTTTAATACCAGCTTCTCTTTATGCTCTGAATCGACGGCTGCAAAATCAAGATGTTCGAAAAGATCATGGAAAAATATCCCGGCTCTGGTCCCTTTTGGGAAGGAAAAAATATCTGTTTTTTCATAGATATCCCTGTGGCTTTCCGGAGTATGACGGTCAACATCGAGGTGTGCATCACGATCCGGAAGCGCCTCTTCCAATGCCCGTTGCGATATCATGCTTGAGTAACTTGAAATTTTCCAGAAGGTGTCAATTTTCCCTGAAAATTTCCTGCAAGTACTTTTTTCCTTTTTATCATCGAGAGTTACGTATTCCACCCCATTATCAAGAGGCAAGGGAGCAAGCTCGATGGTCCCCTGTGATTTGCTAACCAACTGTTTTAAATCATCTAAAAAATCCTCATCTTTTTTTGTTGAAAAGCTTGTTTTCAAAGATGTGACAAGATCCTCTTTTTGGGAAAGATCTTTTGGATCGAATCGATAATGAAACAGGAAGGCCAGGGCGGAAGTTTCAGCGTTGCTGAATCGTCCCCAAACAAGGTAACATCGTCTTATGGCCCGTGTTAAAGCAACATAAAGGAGCCTAAGGTTTTCCGCCAGAAGCTCATTTTGGGCAAAGTCAATGTGAATCCTGTTTTCACTTGATCCAAGATCAAGCGTCAGCTCTCTGTTTTTATCATTATCATGAAATAGAATCTCTTGCTCTTTAATTAAGGAGCCATCCCATGCAAATGGGCAAAACACTACAGGATGTTCAAGCCCCTTACTTTTATGGATTGTTATAATTTTAACGGCATTCTCATCGCTTTCAAGGCGAAGCTGGTACACTTCAGATTCGGATACGGCAATGTTTCTCTGTTCAAACAGCCATTTAAGCAGGCCTGTCATCCCGAGGTTTTTCTCAACCGATTCCTGGTGGAGAATTTCAGCCAGATGGAGAACATTGGTAAGTCTCCTTTCTCCGTCAGGAAACGCTAAAAGGCGTTCTCTGACCTTCTCCTCTGCCATGAACAGACGAAACATCCTGATAAAACCGTAACGGTTCCACAACCGGTAATACTCTCTGAAGTTGCCTGACCTGGTTTCCCACCAAAAGGGCTCCTTGCCTGTTGAATCGAGTTCCTGTCCCTGAGCACCCATTATATCAGTTACAAGCGCTGCCTTGAAAAGCCGTTCGTTGGAAGGTTCGGAAACACTCGACAGGATTCTTTCCATCTCCAGGGCTTCATGGGTATGGAAAATGTTTCCGGCAAAATAGAGAACCGATGGTATCCGTTTTGATGAAAGGCTTTGTTTTATTATTTGCGCCTGTCGGTTTGTCCGCACAAGAACGGCGATATCGCCGGCCTTAACACCACCCGCCCCATGAACGGAGAGATCGCCCTGGACGGGGAGAATAAGACGCGATATTTCACCTGCAACGGCCTTTGCTATCAGCGGCACAGCCTCGGCTTTGCTAAGGGGCTTGGGCCCGGCTGATCCCTTTTTTGATTCCAGATACCATAAGGTCAAAGGGGCTGAAGATTTTTCATTGATCGATTCGATTTTTTTCCCGGGAGTTCCCTTTTCAAACCGAATCTCATCAAAGACAAACGGTGCGTCAACATTGGAAAATATGGTGTTTACGGCTGATATCAAGCCGGGCTTTGACCGCCAGTTTTCTATCAAGGTATATTTTGAATCCACACCGCGTGCGGCCTTCAAGTAGGAAAAAATATCCGCCCCCCTGAAGCCGTATATCGCCTGCTTGGGATCACCGATCATAAAGAGGGCGTTCTGTTTTGTATCAAAAAGCCTTGTGAAGATTTCATACTGGACAGAATCCGTATCCTGGAATTCATCAACAAGTGCCGCCTTGTATTTCTGCCGAATTGCTGTTGCCAGCTCATTTCCGCCTTTATCTTCAAGGGCATTTTTTACCATTATAAGAAGATCGTCAAAAAATTGGATGTTGCTGTTTTTTTTCCTTTCCAAAAGCTGTGTCCGGGCAAAATTGAAAAACTGGGTTTTAAGGTACAGAAGATACGTTTCCATCTCGGATTCAAGGGCAACGCCTTTTTCATAGAAAGCATCGCAGATATCAAAAATCTCGTGCAAGGGGGGGATATGATTTTTTTTAACAGACTTTGTCAGTTTGGTTGCGGTAAATTTTTCAAAATCTTTAAACAGCGGAAAACCGATTGATTTTGCATCAGTGAATCTGTCCATGGCTTCGGTCATGGATAAAACTTTCAGGTCCCTTTTGGAAAAATCCGTCTTTACTTCTTGTGTTTTCAGGCTTCCGTAAACCGTGCCGCTAAGAGACGGATCCTTTAACAACCTGGCCGCCTTTTCCCGTGAAATAGGCCAGGCGGTTTTCAGCTTTTTGAAAATAGTTCTAAAATCATCAAGGCTTTCCATGGAAGGTTTCTTAAGTTCCGGAATAATCCTTATATCCGGTGCTGTTTTTTTTGCCAGCAGCTTTACGAAATATTCCGGGCCGGATATCTTTTTAACGGAATAGCTGATAAATTCCGGCGGCAGACTATAAAAATGTTCTCTCCAGAAATCATCCGCTATTTCCTGAAATAAACCATGCTGATCGGCTACAAGTTCTGTATCGAACAAACTTTTGGTTTCAAAAGCATTCTCATGCAGTATTCTCCTGCAAAAACCGTGGATGGTAAAGATGGCGGCATTATCAAAATCGACAAGGGCGTCTTGAATCAATTGAACAGCCAAAGCCGGATTATCGAGTTTTTTGACAAGCGCGTCTATAAGGATATCGTCGCTTGTCCCCTTTAAAAATGCCGATTTTGCCTGCAAAAGTTTATTGCGGATTCTGTCTTTAAGCTCTTCGGTGGCAGCCTTTGTAAAGGTTACAACCAGTATCTGATCAGCAGGAAGTTTTTGTTCGAGAACCAGCCTTAAAAAGAGCCCGGCAATTGTGTAAGTCTTGCCTGTACCTGCGCTTGCTTCAATGAGGTTGGTTCCGACAAGGGGGGTATTGACAGGGTCAAAAGTTTTCATATGAGGAATTGAGGTAACTTCTCAATAAGTGATGGTAAATAAGATGATAAAAGACCCGCCCAGAATTTATTGAGAAGTTACGAATTGAGACCTTTGAAAAAATTTTCAAAGGTCTCGTATGGTGAAATGTTGGAAGCAGGTACTGTGTTAGAAACTTACGGCAACTGCTACGTATGGACCGGAGGTGTCGTAGTTAAATTCCACATCATCGGCATCAATGTCAATTTCGAAAACGCGGTAACCCCCATGGATGTCAATAAGCGGGAACGGGGTGAACGAAATGTCGGCCATACCGTCCAATATGGTCCCGTCGCCGTAACTAATGCCGGTGGCCAGCACCCTGAGCTCCAGGAGGTCGGCGAGGATGCCCACGTGGAGACTCAGACCCACCATGGGGATGGGAACGGAGAAGTCAACGCTTTCACTAAGGGCAGGCCCTGTAATGGTCTCGATTCCAACATTGCCGTCGAAATATTTAACCTTTGCCACAAAGCCCAACGAAAATCCGGCCATGATGTTTTCCAGGTCCAATAAGTCATATTGGTACATTAAATCGTAGACATCATACTCCAGATTGCTTCTGATTGTTTCGGTCAATGGAAATGTCACACCACCAAAATTTATGTTCGTGGTTAGAGTATTGGTACCGGAATAATCGGCTCGATAATAGGACAGACTGAGGTGATGGTCCCCAAGCCCTGCAAATGCCTCGACCGCGACATAGTTTTCGTCGTCAAAACCTAAATCGTTTTTCAGGTCAAGATTAGTACCGGCAAGCCCGGTCACGTCCGCCTTGACATTCCCGCTCACGTCCGGAAGCCAGTAATAGCCCCTGACGCCGATCTCAAATGCCTGGGCAGGCATGGCCAAGCCAATCACCAGTGCAACACAGGTCAATAACAACAAGGCTTTTCGCATAATGTGTCCTCCTTTGTATTAAAAATTGATTCTAAAACCCCTTAGACACCCTTTAATCATTCCTTGAGACGAGTCGCAAGGATAATAATTTACATCGGGCCAAAGAAATATAGGATAAAGTCAATTCTCTTTCAAGTTAAAAATCGTAGATACCCGTATAATTCTCAGGCGTGATTTTCAATAATTCCTCTTTTACGGTTTGCGAAACATCCAGGGTTTCAATAAAATCGGTGATTGCATTCCTGTCAATGCGCGCATGGGTCCGTGTTAAGGTTTTCAGGGCTTCATACGGTTCAGGATACCCTTCCCGGCGCAGAACGGTCTGGATGGCTTCGGCAACCACCGCCCAGTTATCATGTAAGTCGGCATGAATTGCATCGGCATTCAAAATCAATTTGTCCAACCCCTTTAACAACGATTTGAAAGCAATCAAAGTATGGGCAATGGGAACACCGATATTTCTTGTAACCGTGGAATCCGTCAGGTCCCTTTGCAGCCTCGAAACAGGCAATTTGGCGGAAAGATGCTCAAAAACAGCGTTGGCAATTCCCAGGTTGCCTTCTGAATTTTCAAAGTCGATGGGATTGACCTTGTGTGGCATGGCCGAAGACCCGACTTCATTGGATTTGATCCTTTGTTTGAAATAATTCATGGAAATATACGACCAGATATCCCGGTTCAGATCAATAAGGATCGTGTTGATCCGTTTCAGATTATCGAAAAAGGCCGCCAGGTTATCATAATGCTCGATCTGGGTGGTAACCTTTGAACGATCAAGGCCTAAAACCTCGTTTATCAGATGATTACCAAACGCAATCCAGTCGATTTCCGGATAGGCAACTTGATGGGCATTGAAATTACCGGTTGCCCCGCCGAATTTGGCTGAAAACGGAATTGGTTTTAAAAGGTTTTTCTGTTTTGTTATTCGCTCGACAAACACATAAATCTCTTTACCCAGACTTGTCGGTGATGCCGGTTGGCCATGAGTACGGGCCAACATGGGAACATCTTTCCATTGAATCGCTTTTTCATTTAAATTTTCGACAATCTCATCCAGAACCGGTTGCAAAATATCGAACCAGGCATCCTTTAGTGAACAGGGTATGGCGGTGTTGTTAATATCCTGGGAGGTTAAGCCAAAATGGATAAATTCCTTGAAGTTAGGCAATCCTAATGAATCAAATTTTTCCTTGAGAAAATATTCAACCGCCTTGACGTCATGATTGGTGACCATCTCGATATCTTTTATTTTGCGGGCATCCTCAAAGGATAAATCTTTATAAATACCCCTTAAGGAATCAAACATGCTTTTGTCAAAATCAATGAGTTGAGGCAGCGGCAGATTGCATAACGCAATAAAATATTCCACCTCGACCATCACACGATATTTTATCAATGCACCCTCTGAAAAGTAATCGGCGAGTTTCTCGATGGTTTTGCGATAACGGCCGTCAACAGGAGAAACAGCATTTAAAGATGAAAGTTCCATGGTATTTTCTCCGGATCGAAAACAGTTAAAATTATATGTTTTTCATTAGTGACTGCTCATGTAACTTGCCACAAAGGCACCAAGACACAAAGATTATTGAATATTATTGTTCTACTTTTTCTTGCAATGCATACTTTTCTTTCAGATAGGAGTGTAAAATTGATATATTATTATTTCCTTTGTGACTTTGTGTCTTAGTGGCTGAATAGTTACTTTCATTATACATTCAGGAATGTAGAATAATGCGGCATGAGTGTCAAGCAAAGTAAACCCTAACCTTGCATAAACAACACGACGAGAGTATGAATAAACAAAAAATAATTAAGGGTTTTATAGATTTTGCAACCTTTCGGGCAATCTAACAAGCTATTCGCACAGCCCGACTTGCTTTCCGGGGATTTTTGCTATATAAATGTAAATAATCGATGTTGCGATTTAGAAGGGAAAGTATTCTATGACTATGAAAATTATGACAAAAAGAAACATTTTTTTTATCCGGCTACTGGTTATAATTATAATTTCCTATCTAACAATCTTCGGGCCAATAAAGGATAAACGGATAATTTGGTCTTACATATTTATAGCCTTTTATTTCTCAACAAACCTTTTTTTGCCCTATATTCCGGACAGATTCTTTATCAGTAGAAAAATATTCTATGTCTTGGTATTTTTTGATAGCGGCATGGTTTCTTTAGGCATCTATTTATCCGGCCATGCCGGCACAGATTTTTATCTCGTATACTTTCTGATCCTTGGACTGGCGGCCATGAGCGTTAGTTTAAAGTACCTCATGATAAACGCTACCGTTTTTACCTTTCTTTATGGATGGATTCTTTATCAGAAAAACCTCTTAGAGGGAAATTTGTGTGTCACCAATGCACTACGATTGCCGTTTGTGATTATAATAGCTTTCTTTTTTGGCTATATTGTAGAAACAATAGTTAAGGATAGCGATAAAAGTCTGAAAGAGTCCGAGGAAAAGTATCGTCAGCTTTTCACCACGGAATCGGATGCAATTGTGATATTTGATGAAGAGACGAACCTTGTCAAAGATATAAATGATGCTGCATTAAATCTATATGGATATGACAGGAAGGAATTCCTGCGACTAAAAGCCACAGATATTTTAGCAGATACAGGAAAGGCGGCTCATGTTAAAAAGGAAATAATTGACGGGAATACCCAAAATATTCAACTTCAATGTCACAAAAAAAAGGGCGGCAACTTATTCCCTGCGGAGGTATCGTCAGGGGCCTTCGTATTCCAGAATCGCAGGATGATCAGCACAATAATCCGAGACATCAGCAAGCGCGTTCAGACGGAGGAGGAATTGGAAAAACACCGCCACCATCTGGAAGATTTGGTAAAAGAGCGCACATCACAGTTGGCATCTGCCAATGCGAAACTGAATCTGGAAATAGTTGACCGCAGGGTGACGGAAAATGCGCTGAGAGAGAGCGAGGAGAGGTACCGTACAGTTCTAGAAGCAAATCCTGACCCTGTTGTTGTCTATAATATGGAGGGCAAGGTTATCTATTTCAACCCTGCTTTCACACATGTTTTCGGATGGACATTAAAGGAGCTTTCGGACAAGAAAATGGATGACTTTGTGCCTGAAGAGAACTGGCCGGAGACCGATATGATGATCAATAAGGTGTTGGCCGGAGAAAGTTTTTCTGGTTTTGAATCCTGTCGATACACCAAAGAAGGCAACATTATTCCCGTGAGTATAAGCGCATCCTTTTATCGGGATATAAATGGTAAACCTGTTGGCAGCATCATGATTTTCCGTGACATTACCAAAGCAAAGCTGTTGCAAGAACAGCTTATGCGGTCTGAACGATTGGCTGCCACGGGTCAACTGGCCGCTTCCGTCGCACATGAGATCAACTCTCCATTGCAGGCGATCGTGCTCATGTTGGATATGATGGAAAACAAGTACAAGGGAGATGAGAAGATATTGGATAATAATGATTTTAATATGCTGACAGGAGCTTTTGGTAACATCCGAGACACGGTGCAAAACCTGCTCGATCTGAACCGTCCGGACAAAGAGGAAAAACAGCCTGCCGATATCAATGAAATTATTAAAAAGACTTTTACGCTGACCAGAAGCCATCTAAAGAAGAATAAGGTAAAGGTTAATATGGAGCTGCCATCAGAAATTCCCAATATCACTGCTTCACCCCAGCAATTGAGCCAGGTGTTTCTGAATCTGATCAACAATTCCATTGAGGCCATGTCAGGCGAATCCGGTCTAAGAAGTGGCAGGGAGAGTCGAACATCCATTGGAGGAGAAATATCCATTAAAACGGATATCGAAAATGAAGATATTGTCATCGAGGTTTCCGATACAGGACCAGGCATCCTAAAAGAGGATCTGGCCCATATCTTTGACCCGTTCTATTCGGGAAAGAAGAAAATGGGCATGGGAGTGGGTCTTTCCATTTGCAACGGAATCATTAAAGACCATGATGGCAACATAACGGTAAAGAATTCACCAGAAGGCGGGGCTGTATTTACAATCACACTACCTGTAGGCTAGCCATTCGTCACTGGCAAACAATACCTAAATAAAGAGGACATTAAAAGATTATGAAACAGAAAAACAATCTTCAATCTTCAATCTTCAAGAGACAATATTCAATATTGCTGGTCGATGATGACCCTTTTATTATTAATGTAATCTGTAATAATCTTGAGGAAAAAGGGTATCAGGTTACAACAGCGGATAGCGGCGAAAGAGCCTTTGAGTTATTGAACAAAACTACTTTTGACCTGGTGATCACGGACCTGGTAATGGAGCAAATTGATGGAATTCAGGTATTGGAAAAGGCAAAAGAGCTGTATCCTGAAACCATGGTCATCATCCTCACGGGCTTCGGTAACATGACGTCTGCAATTAATGCTTTCAGACTCGGCGTTGATGATTACTTGCTCAAACCCTTGAGGCTTGAAGAATTATATTTTCGTGTCGAGAATTCCCTTGAAAAACGAGAAAATAAGAAAAAAATCAAGCAGGCCGAAGAGGCGCTCAGATCGGCTAAGGAATATGCCCAAAATATAATAAACAGCTCCCTTGACATGATCGTATCCGTTGACAATGACCGCAGGATAGTGGAGTTCAACCGGGCGGCCGAGGAGACTTTCGGTTACCGGAAGGAAGAGGTTCTGGGGAAAGATGTGAACTTACTCTACGCAAGTCCTGATGAAGGAGAAAAGCTTAGGGAAAAAGCGCTCAAAACCGAGAATTTTGTTGGCGAGATAACAAACATAAAGCGAGACGGAAGTACCTTTCCATCATTACTTTCCATTGCATTCATGCGGGATAAAGCGGGTGAGGCAATAGGTGCCGTGGGTGTTTCTCGGGATATTACCGAACTCAAGGAGACGCAGGAGCAACTCGCCAGTGCCAAGGAATCGGCGGAGTTTTATGCCCAGGAATTGAAGCAGTCACTGGAGGTTTCGGAATCACTTCGCGTTGAGATGGGGAAGGCAAAAAAGCAGGCCGAAACCGCGGACCATGCCAAAAGCGAGTTTCTGGCCAGCATGAGTCATGAGATCAGAACACCAATGACCGCTGTCATCGGCATGTCCGATCTGCTCTGGGAGACCCCCTTGAGTTTTGAGCAAAAGAGATTCCTTGACGCCATCCGTTCTTCCGGCGAAAATCTGTTGCAACTCATTAACGACATTCTCGATCTGTCCAAGGTCGAGGCCGGACAGATCAGGCTTGAAAAAACCCAATTTGATCTCATCAATTTAGTCAGCGGTATCTGTGAGACCCAGGCCTTCCATGCTCGCAAGAAAAATCTCGAGCTGGTTCGGTGGATCGCGCCGGGAATCGAGACACAACTTTTAGGTGACCAGGTCCGTCTGGGTCAGATTCTGACCAATCTGATTGGAAATGCCATTAAATTTACCGAAAAGGGAGAGGTGTTTGTTGAAGTAAAACAGCAGGAGATTCCGGGACAGACAAAAGCAGAAAGTATGAATTCAGGTTCTAAACAGGAGGCGGCTTGTACAAATGAACTGATGTTTTCCGTGACCGACACCGGGATCGGCATACCGCCTGAAAAAATGGATGTCGTCTTTGACCGGTTTACACAGGCCGACTCTTCCACCACCCGTAAATACGGCGGCACCGGGCTTGGTCTGGCCATCTCCCGCCAGCTGGCAGAACTCATGGAAGGACGCATGTGGGTAGAAAGCAAGGTCGGACAGGGGAGCACTTTTTACTTTACGGTAAGGTTCAAAGCCCTATCCGATAAAAAGTATGTTCAGATCCCCGAAGCCGATATAACCGGTATAAAGACTTTGATAATAGATGATAACGCTACAAACCGTATGGTTCTCTCTGAAATGGTTTCTCGATGGGGCGCTCTGGTGGTAGAGAAGGAGGATGGCAAGCAGGGACTTGCTGAAATGAGACGCGCAAAGGATGCGGGTGATCCTTACGGCCTCGTCCTGCTTGACTGCCGGATGCCGGACATGGACGGATTTCAGGTGGCAGAGTACATCAAAGAAAATCCAGTTCTTTCCGGCCCGGTTATTATGATGCTCACCTCAGATGATCGTAAATCCGGTGTAAAGAGGGGTAAAGAGCTGGGGATAACCGATTATCTGCTCAAACCGATCAAGTGGTCCGATCTGAAGCGGGCGGTTATGGGCGCCCTGGGCCGTAAAGAGGTCGCAGCCCATGAGCAGCCCGAGCAAGCCAAACCCGCTGCCGAGAAAGATTTGAGTCCGCTTCATATCCTGCTCGTGGAGGACGATGAGAAAAACCGGATGGTTATCCAGATCTTCCTTGAAAAGACGCCGTACATAATCGATACAGCCGAAAATGGTAAAATAGCCGTGGAAAAGTTTGCCACCGGCAAATATGATCTTGTGCTCATGGATATTGAGATGCCTGTTATGGACGGCTACACGGCCATCAATAAGATCAGGCAATGGGAAGCGAAAAACAATATAAAGACAACACCGATCATTGCCCTGACCGCCCACGCACTTGTGGAACATAGGCAAAAAAGTCTTGATGCCGGATTCACAGACCATCTGGCAAAACCGATCAAAATGGCGAATCTGTTGGATGCTATAGGAAAGTATGCCCTCAAGAGCAAATTAGAGTCAGCGACATAAGAGGTTGAAACCAGATCGAACAGCGCTAAAAATAAGATCCTTGCGGTATAGATTCGCCAAATGGCGAAACGGCTTTATTCTGCTGCTCCTGAGTATTTTTCTAATACTCTCGGGATGCAGCGGTGTTCTGCTCCGGAATTGGCCACAGTCTCATGAATACATGCCTGACCGGTATGTATTGAACTCGGTGCTGTTTTATCCTCAAAAGGCCTTTCAATGCGGACCTTCAGCGCTTGCCATGGCACTGGAATGGAGCGGTGTTTCATCCAATCCCGAAGCCCTGGCACCCGAAGTATTCACGCCGTCGCGCAAAGGCAGCCTCCAATCGTCTATAATCGCCGCATCCCGCCGGCACGGCAGGGTCGCATACCCTGTTTCCGGGCCGGATGCCCTGCTTGCAGAAGTATCTGCCGGCCATCCAGTCATCGTTCTTCAGAATCTCGGCCTTTCTTGGTTTCCTTCCTGGCATTATGCTGTTGTTATCGGATACGACCTTCGCGAAGGTGTGATGTTCCTCCATTCCGGGATTATCCCCCGAAAGCAAATTTCCCTCAAGCTTTTTGAATACACCTGGGCACGAAGTGATCACTGGGGGTTACTTGTGCTCCCGCCGTCACAGCTGCCCGCCACGGCGACAGAACATGAATATATTTCCGCTGTACTTGGCCTTGAGAAAACGGGTCAATGGAAAGCAGCGGTGCAAGGCTATGAAACCGCCTTAAACCGGTGGCCTGATAGTCTGCTCGCACACATCGGCTTAGGCAACAGCTATTATGCACTGGGCGATCTCGAATCTGCTGAAAAGACATTCCAAGAGGCAGCCCGCCGGTATCCAACCGAAGGATCGGTATTTAATAATCTTGCCGAGGTTCTATGGAAGCAGGGTAAAAATCAGGAAGCTTTAAAAGCCGCCTGCAAAGCGGTGAAACTGGGTGGACCTCTGGCTAATGTATATCAGAAAACCCTTGAGGAAATTCAGGCCCTAAACTCTATGATAAAGAATTGATTGTTTTTGCAAACTTTATTTCTACTTTGTCACATTTCAGGAAAAGCATCAGTGAGGCTCGATGGTGATCGATGGTGATCAGACGCAGGAAGTGTCACTGTTTGAGTGTATTAGTGAGCGTTATGAAAAAGCAGCACACAGAAAAGCCTTGAGTTTGTGCCTATAGAAACCGGTCCTGTCAGTAACATGATTATACAGGATTGGCTCCTGCTTTTTCATTACGCCCACTTATGCGCGAGTTTGA
>JAUVVL010000323.1 GCA_030604635.1 Desulfobacteraceae bacterium | reverse complement strand
CGGTTTAAAACCGGATTACCTGAATGCGATAATGTTTTCAAAGGGCTAAAATGTTACCATCAGATTAATATCAGTAGGGCAAGCCAACGAGGCCTTGAAAAATGGCAGCTTTGACCAACATGCCGGGTTAGCCCTGGCAGAAATCTAGAACCAAAAAGCATATTATCTTATTAATAAAAATGTGTTCTCCAGGTCTTCGATAATATCGTCTGCACTCTCAATGCCCACGGACAGCCGGATTAATCCGTCGGTGATGCCTGCATTCTCACGATCTTCTTTTGTATAAGTAGAATGTGTCATGGATGCAGGGTGCTGAATGAGCGTATCACAATCACCCAGGCTCACCGCGAGCGTACAGATTTGCACATTGTCCATCACTGTCTTACCTGCTTTTATTCCACCCGTTACTTCAAATGCGATCATCCCTCCGAAATATTTCATCTGTTTTTGAGCGATCTGATGACCTGCATGAGAGGCAAGGCCCGGATAATAAACCTTTGCAACCTTTGGATGGGCTTCCAGCCATTTTGCGATTTTCAATGCATTTATGCTGTGCCTTTCCATCCTGACGGCAAGTGTCTTAATCCCCCTTAAAAAAAGCCAAGCATTAAATGGGCTCATGGTCGGACCAAAATAATGAACATATTCTTCTTTAATCTGGTCCATCATTTTTTTGGTGCCTACAATGATGCCACCGATAATATCAGCGTGTCCGCTGATATATTTGGTTGCAGAGTGAACAATGATATCTGCGCCAAGATGCAATGGATTCTGTAGATAAGGGGTGGCAAAGGTATTGTCAACGATGAGAGGAATGTTGTGTTTTTTGGCAACGCCGACCCACATTTCAATATCGATAATGTCCAAGGTCGGGTTGGCAGGGGTTTCCATATATAAAAATTTAGTTTTTTTATCCAATAATTTTTCAATCTCTTTTGTTGTGCAGCAGGAAGAGGGAGGAATCAAACGGGCTTCAATCTTAAGATCTTTGAACCGCTGAGTAAAAAGGGCAAATGTTCCGCCGTAGATGGTGGTGCATGATATAAAATTATCTCCTGGTTTTGCCAGGGTAAGTGCTGCTGAAGCAATGGCTGACATTCCGGATGATGTGGCGATAGAATCTTCGCCGCCCTCCAGCACTGCCATTTTTTCTTGGAGCAACGATAACGTGGGATTAGAAAGTCTTGAATATATATACCCTTCATCTTTTCCAGAAAATAATCCGGCGCCGTGATCTGCGTTTTTGAATTGAAATGCCGTCGTCATATGGATTGGTGCAACAAGGTCCAAGGTGTTTGTGACGCCGGTATGGATACCATGAACAATCTGGGTTTCTTTGGCAACTTTTTTCATAATGTTCTCCATTCGCTTCACCAAAACCTATGGTGTACTTTTGCAAGAAATTCTCAAAATTGTTTGCCCTTCAGGAGCGCCGATTTCCCTACAGATTCTCCGGTGGAGCCATTTATTTGAGGTGTCGGGGAGTTTTATCGAAAAGTTGTCCTCAATTAAGCGTAATGGGTGATCAGATGTAAAAGCGTGCGAGTTCACACGATTTGGAATCTGATTACCCATGGAGCGGTCTTAAAGACGATAACTCCCCGACCCCTGAAATATCTACAGTAAGGCATAATCCTTGGACAGAATCTGCCGCATACATTCTTTCAATGGCTTTCCAGTATCAACACGGATGTGCATTACAGCATGTATCTCATCCAAAGGTTCAAACCGGGTCTTAAATTTATCAAAATGGTATAAACGTGCATCAGAAATTCCAGCGGTCGTATCACGCTTCCTGAGACGCTCTTTAAGTGTGGCTTCAGAAGATACGCACTCAACAAAGATAATGTTACTACCAATATCCTGAGCCAGGCGTATTACTTCGATACGCTGATGACGACTGCTGTACGTTGCATCCAATATGACGGAACTCCCTTTTTCAATCTCTTCTTGCGCCATCAGGAGAATTTTTCCATAAGTAAGAGAACTGGCCCCTTTTGAATAGATGCCCTCTTCAAATGGCATGTCAATCGACTCGTTGGGTTTAAGGTCAAATATTTTTTTCCGGATAACATCGGAATGCAACACGTTAATACAAAATGCCTCTGCCAGCGCATTGGCAATAGTGCTCTTTCCTGAAGCCGGCATTCCGCAGACCACCCAGAGGGTGGGCCGAGTGAATTGCAAGGCATATCGATAGGCAAATTCCATGTGCTGGTGGATTTCTCTGAGGAGAAGGCCGCTTTCCTGTTCGCCGAGATTGCCTTCCTGGAGGCGAAAGCACGTCACTTTTACTCGTACAAATGCTCGATAGCACTTGTAGAAATTGATCAGGGTAAACACATCACGGTCATTTGTAAACTGAACATAAAAATTAAGCAGATCCTGGGCGATTTGCGGGTAGCCTTCGATATCGAGATCCATGGCGAGAAACGCCAGATCAGAAGTGATGTCTGCGTATCTGAAACGTTCATTAAATTCTATGCAGTCAATGATCTGAATTCCATCTGAAAAGTAAATATGTCCGGTTCTCAGATCACCGTGGCAATCTCGAATTTTTTCAGTTTCAATACGATGCTGAAAAAGCTCTTTCTTTCTGTGTAAAAAGGATCGAGTGGCAGACCGAATAATTTGAAACATCTGCACATCAAGTATCTTTCCAACAGACATTTCCGCTTGTCTAAAGTTCTCTTCACAATTGGCCCAAACTGTTTCCCATGCCCCAAAGGTATTGATTTGTTCTCCGGTGTGAGCCTGACCGTAAAATTTTTCAAGAGTGCGAGATAGATTTTCAAGGGCTTTTTTGTCAATTTTTCCTTTTCGCAGCAAACTTTTCATGGAACAGTCTTCAGGAAGTTGACGCATTTTTACAGCATATTCAACAGGTCTGCCTGCTCCTTCAAGTGAATACCGGCCGTCTTTAAGGCTTATGGTAACAACGTCAAGATAGACGTCGTGCGTCAGGCGGCGATTCAAAATTACTTCCTGGGCACAGAAATGCCGCCGCTTTTCCAGAGTAGTAAAATCGAGAAACTCCAAATTAATTGCTTTTTTAATTTTATAGGCGTAGTCGCCTGTCAGAAAGACTTTGGAAATGTGCGTTTCGCGTTGTTCTATGGTACTCACGTTGTGAGGATAAAAATCAGGCTTTTCCATGGCCTGAAAAATTTTAGTTTGCTGTTGCATTTCCTTACCTGTTAAAGCCCCATATCTACATCACAGACACAAACGTGGTGATCATCAAGGCATTTTTGAAGAGCTTGATGGTTTCCGGCCCTAAAAGCGCTTTGCGTGCGATCTCATATATGCAATGATAATGAAACCTAAAATCGGCGCTCCCGAAGGGTAAACTGTTCTTGAAAAAATGGCAAATTTCGTATTAATTTAGCTTTTTGAAAAACGTGTCCCACAAGCATTCAGGTGATCCGGTTTTAAAGTGGGTCACTGTTTGAGTGTATTAGAGAGCGTTAAGAAAGAACAGCAAAATAGCAAATTTTACCT
>JAUVVL010000369.1 GCA_030604635.1 Desulfobacteraceae bacterium | reverse complement strand
TAGCGCCTGGCAAAATCAGGATCTTTCAACTGCTTTTCAAGGTATCGGTCAAAATTGGTTTTTCGTTTCATACCGGATTTCTCTCCAACCAATCACGTTTTCTATCCAAAGCAACCTTACGATCTTTGGGGGAAATCTTTTTTGCTTTGCTTCGAATCCCATGCAAAGCAATGATCCTCTTTCCCTTCATAAAAAAATACAGTACACGGGAGTTCAACTTGCCCGCATGTCTCAGCTCAAAAAGATCATCACCAATATGCTTTGAAAGAGGTGGTCTGTGATAATGCCTGCTTTGAAGTTTAGTTAGACCGGCCATTACTGCTGCAAAATCGCCAGGGTCCGATTCCTTAAGGTCATCAAGAAACTCCCGTACAGGACATCGCCCTGAACCTGTTTCATAAAACTCTATAGAAAATTCCATAATTAGTCAACATCAATATTGATGTATTTTTAATTGAAAGAACAGGATTGTCTGCTAACCGTGGATACGTTAAGGCTGATGGTCTCGTAAAAAGTCAAAACTTCCTGCCCGCCGGCCGGCAGGCGGGGCTGAATTATTCAATTTTACGCATTCATAATGTCTTTAAATAATTCGCAATTCCTTAATCCCTAAATTCCTTAATCCATGTAAAAAGGACTTTTTACGAGGCCATCAACCTTATTAGGTTTGCAAATCCTGGATTCAACAACACCTGTAATTTGTGGTTCTGCTCATTATAAATTCTTCTTGAAAAATGCGGGTTATGCCAGCCATGATCTAACCTGAACGGACTTTTCTCTGGCACGTGCGATTATCTCAGCAAGATCCAGGGTCAGTAATTTTCGATCTTCCATAACCAATTGCCCGTTGATTATGGAATGCCTGACATCGCTCCCGCTGGCAGCATAAACCAGATGGGACGTTGCATTATACATGGGGGTGAGATGTGGCTTATGGATATCGATCACAATGGCATCCGCCCTTTTTCCAACTTCCAGAGAACCGGTAATTTCTTCGAACCCCAAAGCCTTTGCCCCTTCGATGGTGGCCATTCTCAGCACAGAAAGAGCATCCACGACCGTGGGATCCATCGTGTGGACCTTGTGGAGCTTGGCTGCCATATCCATTTCCGCAAAGAGATCCAGGTTATTATTGGATGCGCACCCATCTGTCCCTAATCCCATTGTTACGCCCCGAGCAAGCATTTCTGGAACAGGAGCGATACCGGATGCCAGCTTCATATTGCTCTCGGGATTATGAATGACCTTTACCCCGTAAGCTGCCATTGTCTCAATATCCGATTCCTCCAGATGAACACAGTGGTCTGCAATCAGATGTGGCCCTATAAGCCCCAGGGAATCAAGATGCTCCACCGGTGTCTTTGCGTATTTTTCCTTTATTTCGGCAATTTCATTTAATGTCTCAGCTACATGGATAATTAACGGCACATTATGTTTCAAAGCCAGTTCGTTTGACGCAATAAGCAGTTCAGGGCTACAGGTAAAAAGGGAATGGGGCTCTACAGCTATTGATACGATGGGATGATTTTGCCATTTTTGAATCAACGATTCCGTATACTCAAGACCTTTTTCCACGGGTCCGTAGTTTGGTGAGGGAAAATCGTACAGGACTTCTCCCACCAGACATCTCACGCCTGCTTTTCGAGCCGCCTTTGCCACCTCTTCCTCAAACAGATACATGTCACAAAAGGTGGTCGTGCCGGACATAATCATCTCTGCAATGGCAAGCAGAGTCCCGGTGTAAACAAATTCTGCATCCATCCTGCTTTCTACCGGAAAGATGTAATTGTTCAGCCATACCTGGAGGGGAAGATCATCCGCAAGCCCCCTGAAAAGACTCATGGCGGCGTGAGTATGACCGTTCACGAGGCCGGGAAGTATCAAACCGCCCCTGGCATCGATGATTTTTGCGGCTTTAAATGAAGCCGGGTCGCCAACTCCGATGTGAAAAATACTATCGCCGCGTAAACACAAAAAACCGTTTTCAAGGATCGCGTTTTGCGTATCCATGGTCAAAATTGTGCCGTTTTTAATGATAATATCTACTTGCTGAATCATGCATTCTCCAGGTTTTAGGTCATAATCTTTTTATATCCGTAATACTTTTTAACCTCAGCGTCATCATCCGTCAACCTCTCTTGACAATAAAATGATATTGTATCATGAAATAATATCATGTGTATTAATTTAGCTTTTTGAAAAACGTGTTCCACAAGCATTCAGGTGATCCTGTTTTAAAGTGGGTCACTGTTTGAGTGTATTAGAGAGCGTTAAGAAAGAACAGCAAAATAGCAAATTTTACCTGTGAGTTAAATAATATGCGCATTTAATAGGCTTTTATATACAGGATTGCACCTGTTCTTTCTTT
>JAUVVL010000154.1 GCA_030604635.1 Desulfobacteraceae bacterium | reverse complement strand
TTCAGCGAGTTCACTGAGCTCCATTTTTTCTTGAGTATTCAGAGCTTTGATCAGAATTGGAAGATTAACACCTGATATGACTTCCACTCGTCCTTCTTCAAGAAATGAATAGCTTAAATTGGAAGGGGTCCCTCCGAACATATCTGTGAGGATAAGCACTCCCTTTTTCTGGTCGACCTTTTTGATTCCTTCGGCGATTTTTTCGCGTAATTTGTCAACATTTTCATTCAAATTTATGGAAACCGATACCATGGTATCGGGTCGAGTCCCGATAATGAATTCAGCTGCATCAATTAGTGCATCTCCAAGATGACTGTGTGTGACAATAACTATACCTATCATAAAGCTCCTTTTAGAGATCAATGTCACGATGTGTGATGATGATCTGACTTTCCTGTTTTATTATATGTTCAAAAATGTATTGGGCAATGGTCACCGAGCGATGCCGGCCTCCTGTACAACCCACCGCAATGGTCAGATAAGTCTTTCCCTCCTTTTCATACAATGGGATTAAATAGTCAAGCAGGTCAAGATATTTTTTTAAGAAAATGCGGGTTTCATCATTGTTTAAGACATAATTTTTTATCTCTTTGGTTTTTCCATCCAAATCTTTGAGTTCAGGAACAAAATACGGATTTTCAAGAAACCGGACATCAATAATCAGGTCAGCATCGTGAGGAATGCCGTATTTGAAACCGAATGACAGAATGTTTATCCTCATTGGCGCAAGGTCTTTGCTTTTTTGCGCAATATCATTGATAACAGACTTCAAGTCGTGGACATTGAAATGGGAAGTATCAATAATTTTGTCGGCGGCAATTTTCAAGCTTTTCAACTGCTCCTGTTCAGTACGAATCCTGTCCAGAAGGCTTTTACCCTGAGATATGGGATGGTGTCTCCGTGTCTGACTGTAACGCTGAAGCAGGATTTCATCGCTAGCTTCAAGAAAGAGGATTTTGAAATCGTGTCCTTTTTCCTTTAGAGATTCAAAAATGGATTTATACTTGGAAATAAAACCTTTTTCCCGCAGGTCCATCACAAATGCGAGCCCTGCAATTTCAGAATCGCTTTCAATCGGTAGTTCCAAGAACTTGGGAAGCAACTCAACCGGCATGTTGTCTACGCAATAAAAGCCAGCGTCTTCAAATGCCGCAATAGCAGTGCTCTTTCCAGAGCCCGAAAGCCCTGTAATAATGATTATTTTCATCTTTTTCAATATTAACCGGCGTTAGGGTTCAAAACTCTTCCTCCTCCTCCTCCTCTTTGATGATGGAATAAATTTCGTCACTTTCGGTAGCATTCAACAGCTTTTTCTTGAAAGGGTCATTTTTTAGAATCCTGGAAATTCGAGCGAGCAGCTTCAAATGGAGACCTGTCGAATTTTCCGGTGTTATAAGAAGGAAAAAGATATGGGCAGGCAGTCCGTCCATAGACTCAAAGTCGACACCTTTGCGGCTCAAACCAAAACCAAGAACCAGTGATCCAAGACCCTTCAATTTGCCGTGTGGAATTCCGATGCCGTCACCTATGCCGGTACTTCCGAGCCGTTCCCGCTCCATTAGCACTCTTACAAGACGCTCATGATTTACGCCGGCAATGCGGGCCACGGGCGTTACGAGTTCTTCGAGGACCCCTTTTTTGTCAAGGGCTTTCAAGTCGGCAAGGATTGCATCTTTATGCAAAACATCAAGAATCTTCATTTCATGTTCACCAAATAAGTTGTTTTAGATGTTACGAATTGCGGGCTGAAAAAACGAGCCGCAACTCGTTTTTGATATATTATTAACTACTTGGCTGAATCAAGCCGTAGTCGCCATTTTTGCGTCGATAAAGGACATTGACTTTATCATTTCTGGCATTTGTAAATACCAAAAAATTGTATGTTAAAAGGTCCATCTGCATAATCGCTTCTTCAATATCCATCGGTTTATATTCGATATTCCTGACCATGACCTCCCCTGAAGGTTCGTCTTCCAGATGTGTTGTATCTTCAGCGACAATATTTCTTGTCATGGATTTCGATCCGCCCCGGCGATTTCTAATTTTTTGCTTGTTCTTCTTTATCTGTTTTTCGAGCTTGTCCAGGACCATATCGATGGCTGAATACATGTCACCGGTTTCTTCTTTGCCATTGATGTTAAGCCTGTCACCGGCTATATTTATTTCAGCCGTGTGGCGGAACTTTTCAACCGAAAGGACAACGTTTGCTTCTGCGGGATTATATAGATATTTATCAAAACGATCAAGTTTGTCCACAACGTATGATTTTAAATGTTCAGAGGGATCAAGATTTTTAAAGGTAACCGATGTTTGCATGCTTAAGACCTCCCTATAATTGTTTGCGTTTGCTCGATGGTAGTACTTTCATTATTTCACGATATTTGGCTACGGTTCTGCGAGCGATATTAATGTTGGCCTCCTTTAAAAGTTTCGAGATTTTATCATCGCTGTATGGTCTTCGAGGATCTTCACTTTCGATGATGAGTCTTATCTTCTCCTGAACGCTGGCAGAGGCTATTGCCTCGCCCTCGATGCTTTTAATAGAACTGTTAAAAAAATATTTCAATTCAAAAATGCCACGCGGGGTATGAACAAACTTGTTGGTTGTAACCCTGCTGATTGTCGATTCGTGCATTTCGATATCTTCTGCAACATCTCTTAGCACCATGGGTTTTAAGTATTCGATGCCCCTTTCAAAAAAGTCCCGCTGGAACTTCAAGATACTTTCCATCGCCTTGTAGATGGTTTTTTGGCGTTGATGAATGCTCCTGATCAGCCATGTTGCGGAACGCATCTTTTCATGTACGTAATCCTTTACATTGTCTGGAATTTTTTTACCGTTCTTGAAGGCATTTTTGTAAAAATGGTTAACACGCAGCTTTGGCATCCCGTCGTCGTTTATCATGATTACGAAATTATCATCCAATTTATAGACAAAAATGTCGGGAGTGATATATTGGGGTTCTTCATCAAGGAATTGCTGGCCGGGCCTTGGATCCAGGCCTATGATAACGTTAACAGCAGAAATAATATCTTCAATATTTGCTTTTAGAGCCTTGGCTACGGCTTTGTAGTTCTTGTTTTCAAGATGATTGAGATGGTGAGTAATGATTTCGATTACGATGGTATCGTCAAGTTCAAAATACTTTGCCTGAATAAGCAGACATTCTCTGAGATTTCTTGCGCAAACACCTATAGGATCAAAGGTCTGCATTAGAGATAAAACCTGCTCGACCTTGTCAGGGGCAGCACCGCTCACCTTGGCAAGGTCTTCAACAGAAACATCCAGATAACCATCTTTGTCAAGGTTGCCGGCGATAAGGCTTCCAATTTTTTCTTCTTCCTCTGTGGGGGATGTCATAAGCAGCTGCCAAAGTAAGTGTTCGCGCAAAGATTCTTTGCGTGTTACAAAGGATTCGAAATTTGTCGCGTCTTTTCTTTCGGTCTCGAAATGGATTCTGCCCGATGAATTGTATTCATCAAGATAATTGTTCCAGTCAATATCATCGCGGATTTTTTCTTCTATACTAACCTCTTTTGTTGAGGGTGGGTCGGCAGGTAGAGTCTCAGATTGCTCAGCAGACTGTTCTTCGGGAGCAACTTTCTGGACATCCTCCACCAATGTTGGATTTTCTTCGAGTTCCTGGCGGATAGTATCCAAAAGCTCAAGACGCGACAGCTGCAGAAGCTTTATAGCCATCTGAAGCTGTGGGGTCATGATAAGCTGCTGAGTTAATTTCAGTTGTTGACGTAATTCAAGTACCATTTGATAATTTAAACTCGTCTCCTAAATATATCCGGCGGGCGATTTCGCTTGAAGCTATCTTTTCCGGAGGGCCGGATTCAATTACACTGCCATCATTTAGTATATATGCTTTGTCACAGACTTCAAGTGTTTCTCTTACATTATGATCGGATATAAGAATACCGATACCACGCTTTTTAAGATGCCCTATGATGTTTTTGATGTCGATTACAGCCAGAGGATCTATACCTGCAAAAGGTTCATCGAGAAGAATAAAGGACGGGTTTGTGGCAAGCGCACGTGATATTTCAAGGCGCCGCCGTTCTCCGCCTGAAAGAAGATTGGCCTTTTGGTTCGCAAGGTGTTTTATTCCGAGTTCGTCAAGAAGGATATTGGCCCGAGTCTCCCGCTCCGATTTAGAGATGGACAGGATTTCAAGAATCGCCATGATATTCTGTTTTACGGTCAGCTTTCTAAATATCGAGGACTCCTGGGGCAGATAGCCGACACCCTTGCGTGCCCTCAGATACATGGGATAGTTCGTGATATCTTTATCGTCAAGAAAGACATGACCCTCATCCGGCTTTATCATTCCAATGGCCATATAGAAGGTGGTGGTTTTGCCGGCGCCATTTGGACCGAGAAGACCGACAACGCTGCCGTCGTCGATATAGAGGCTTGCGGAATTTACAACCCGCCTCCCATTATATATTTTGACCAGCTTTTCGAGAGATAATTTTGCCATTTTATTAAAAAGAATTCGTAACTGCTCAGGTGTCTTGCCACAAAGGCACCAAGACACCAAGATTATTGAGTATTATTGTTCTATTATTTTTTGCAATGCATTCATTTCTTTCAGATAAGAGTGTAAAATTGATATATTTGTAATAGTTCAGCCACAAAGACACGAAGACACTAAGATTATAATATGATTCTTTTAATTCCATTTTTAATAAGAGACACGTTAAAATTGACAAGAAACCCAAAATGATAATTAATAATTAACAATTAATTATCTCCCCTCTTCTTTGTGACTTAGTGACTTAGTGGCTGAACTGTTACGTTAATACCCTTTTCCCCGGAATAGAATACAGCTTCAACACGTTTTTCTTTGCCGCTTTCAACTTTAATGCGTCCGTCTGTTCTGTAAAGCGTAATTTTTTCACCGGAAATAGAATCGTTTCCGCTTATGATCTTTGAACCGGCGCCTGACAGGACAAGAACCCTGGTTTCTGCAATATATACTGCCTGTTGGGTTACTGCAACCCTGTTGTCGAATTTTATTTGCACATTACCACTGGCAACTATTTTTTTTATCGACCCATCACCGGCAGGCGGGTTTTTTTTATTATCCATACCTCTTTTATAAAAGATCTTTAGCTTGTCGGCAGTGATAACAGTATCTCTCTGGACTGCCCTGACATTTCCAATAAATTCGGTATACTTGGCCTCGTTGTCAGAGATCAGTTTGTCTGCTGTAATGTGGATTTTTTCGTTTTTTTTATCTTTATGTGTATCTGTAAAATTCGGCTTATCTTCAGCATATGCAAAAGAATTCATTAAAACAGCGACAAGCATAAAAGCCGCGGTCCAGAAAAACAAAATTTGGTCGCCATTTTGATTATAGCGTAATCTTCTCATTTAGGGTTCCTTTTACTCTTCCTTCGAGCAATGTTTTATTTGTGATTAAATTCAAAGACATAGAATCAGCAACAAAATCGAATGAATTTCCGCTAATTTTCACCGGAACTTTCGAGAAGATTATTCGGCTGTTGTGCTTGTAATGTAGATTTTCGGTTTTAAGACTGTAATATTCATTTTTCACCACAACATTCCCGAGGACCTCAATGTCATTTGAGTCTGTTTTTAATATACCTTGATTTGCTGTTAGATAGACTTTAGTTTTGTCTTTAAGGTAAAAGGTTACAGACAGATCCTGGAAAATTGCCTGGTTGCTTTTGTCAATATAGTCTACTGAGGCGGCGTCCAGGTTCCATTCCTTAATTCCATTTCGGGTTGCTGTTTGATGAACTTTGCCTATTGAAATGTTTGCTTTGCTTTGAACGTCTGAAACAAGGTAGTTTTCTTTGTCATAAGCACGGCGATGGCCCACAAAGATCGATAGAATGACGCCTAATGTAATCAGAATAACCGATAGCAGAAAGAGTTTCATTTTTTTGAGATTATTGTTCTTTATAAGCGGCATTATAAAAACGTTCCAAAATGTTTTCCCAGAGCCCTTTAGCTTTCAATATTGCTTCACAGGCTTCTCTAACTGCTCCTGCCCCTCCTTTTGCCGATGTCACCATATCAGCATTTTCAAGGACAGTCTTATGAGCATCGGCTACGGCTATAGAAAGCCCGACCATTTGCATCAAAGCAAGGTCAGGCAGATCATCACCTATAAATGCAACTTCATCGGCAGATACGCCCACCTGGTCTAAAACAAGATCCAGTATGGCAGCCTTATCCCTTACACCGTCGAAAATATGGACAATGCCAAGATTTTTACATCGGTTATAAAGAGCGTTTGAGCGTCTGCCGGTAGCGATACACAGGTTGATTCCTGCTTCCATAAGGAGTCTTATGCCGAGGCCGTCTTTAACGCTAAAGACCTTGGTCTCAACACCGTTGTCATCGTAAATAATACTGCCGTCGGTGAGAACACCGTCAACGTCGAGAATCAGGAGTTTTATGCCTTTTAACTTATTTAAAACCATAAAATTTTTGTTGCACAGCTTTAATAGCCTTAAGCTGGGAAAGAAGTTCATGTAAGGTATCAAGCTTTAATGAATTAGGACCGTCACAAAGCGCCTTGTCAGGGTCTGTGTGAACTTCCATAAATATTCCGTCTGCTCCGGCAGCAACTGCCGCACAGGCAAGAATTGGCGCAAATTCCCGCTGCCCTCCTGAGCTCGTACCCGCCCCGCCGGGGAGCTGGATGCTGTGCGTTGCATCAAATATCACCGGCCAGCCAGAATCTTGGATTATCTTTATGCCGCGGAAATCTACCACCAGATTGTTGTATCCGAACATTGTTCCCCTTTCCGTGATCAGGATCTGGTGGTTTCCCGTGGAGGTCACTTTTTCGACAACATTTGTTATATCCCATGGGGCAAGAAACTGTCCTTTTTTGATATTCAGAGGCTTTCCTGCTCTGGCAACTTCAACAATAAAATCAGTCTGCCTGCATAAAAAAGCAGGGATCTGGATTATATCCAGAACCAAGGCCGCATCAGCAATTTCATTTATCCTGTGAACATCCGAAAGGATCGTGACACCAAGTTTGGCTTTAATACTTTCTAGAATTTTTAGTCCCTCAGTTATTCCGGGACCCCTGAAGGAATTTATGGATGTTCGGTTGGCCTTGTCATAGGAAGCCTTGAATATAAAGGGAATATCCAATTTTTGCGTCAGTTCTTTGAGAAAAGAAGCTATTTCAAAAGTTGTTTTATAATCTTCTATAACACAAGGACCTGAGATCAAAACCAGCGGAGACCCCTGTCCGATTAAGATATCACCTGTTTTGACTAATTTGACCATATCCTCATTTTCTCAGTATTAAAATAATTGATGTAACTATTCAGCCACTAAGACACAAAGGCACAAAGGAAATAAATAAATATATCAATTTCAAACTCTTATCTGAATGAAAAGAATGCATTGCAAGAAAAAAGTAGAAAAATAATATTCAATAACCTTTGTGTCTTGGTGTCTTTGTGGCAAGATACCTGAGCAGTTACTAATCGATAATATATTTTTATCGCGCACAAGGATAAAAGTCAAGAAACGAAAAACAGTCCTTGATTGCACTCTTTTTTACTGTTAATATCAAAATTTCAAAAAAAAGAGAAAGGCGGGTTGTAACATATTGAAAGCTAAGAAGAAAAAGTTAAGGTCATGGTTGATTGCACTGGTCTGTTTTTTCGTAATGTTGCCGGTTGCCTGGGTATTGGTAATAAGGCTCGAAGGTGAAAAGCCGTCTGTTATGCTGGAACTTCCGTCTCAGTCAATAGGCAAGCTCCAGGCGATTTCCGTTGCGGTGTCTGATGCCAAAAGCGGGGTGCGAAGGATATGGATCGGACTTATAAAAGACGGCAAGGAGACTGTTTTAATTAAAAAGGAGTTTCAGGGTGCCGGCCTTATAGCCGGCGGGGAGGTACATCAGGCGTCTTTTAAAATCGATATCGAGCCAAAAAAAATGGGAATATCCGACGGCAAAGCGATTTTGCGTATAGTTGCAAGGGATTTTTCCTGGCGGGGATTGTGGCGCGGCAACATAACCTATATAGAGAAAGATGTGAAAATAGATACAAGGCCGCCTGATGTGGATATTCTGAGTAGATTTCACAACGTTAGCCAGGGCGGATCAGGCCTTGTCATATACAGGTTGTCGGAATCGTGCTCCAAAAGCGGTGTCTATGTGGGAGAAAATTTTTTCCCGGGACATTCGGGAAATTTTGCGGATTCGAAAATCTTAATGACCTTTTTTGCCCTTAGTTATAAGCAGGGGACTGGAACCGAGATCTTTGTAAAAGCAACCGATTATGCAGGCAACAGCGCCAGGACGGGCCTTCCACATCATCTTAAAAAGAGAGTTTTTAAAAAAGATTTAATTGAAATTTCAGACAGGTTTCTTAACCGGAAGATGCCGGAATTTGATGCTGATATTTCGCAGGGTTCCAAAGCATCACTGATCGACAAGTTTCTTAAAGTTAACCGCGAATTTCGTCAGGCCGGCCACATTGAAATAGTCGAACTTGCGGAGAAGACCGAAAAAGACTTATACTGGGATGGTGCATTCCTGAGGCTTCCGAAGTCAGAAAGAAGTGCAGGCTTTGCCGACCATCGGAAATATAAATATAAAGGTCAAGTAATCGACCGCCAGGTCCACCTTGGAGTCGATTTGGCTTCTGTTGCGCAATCACCGGTTCCGGCATCTAACAGGGGAAAGATCGTCTTTGCGGGAGGCTTGGGTATTTACGGAAAAACAGTGATAGTTGACCATGGTTTCGGGCTGTTCAGCACCTATTCCCATTTAAGCCGTTTTGATGTCAAAGAAGGACAAATGGTATCTAAAGGTGATATTATTGGTCGCACCGGAAGCACAGGTCTGGCCGGCGGAGATCATCTCCATTTCGGCATGTTTGTCCATAATACCTTTGTAAATCCTGTTGAATGGTGGGATGCGGCCTGGATAAATAATAATATCTCGGACGAGATTGACGCAATAAAGTCTTATAATCAGTGACCGTTTTTATTTACTTCGACCTTGAAAACCTGGTCCTTTGGGCCTCCGGCTCGTAGAGCCTACGCCTCGGAGAGCCAGGTCAGAGATAAATGGCTCTGCCAGAAGAAACGGCGCAAAAGTTTGAAGTGACCTGCCCGCCAATGCCTGTCTGCTCTTAACTCTGTTAATCATAAGTGGCTATGGCAGGCGGGACTAAAGTTTAAAGTGAGCTAAAGTTAAGGAATTCTGCCAAT